>JAPLFN010000094.1 GCA_026390655.1 Candidatus Kapaibacterium sp. | reverse complement strand
GCGAGTTGAGCAACCGCTTGTCCGCCCTGAGTAGATCCCGTGAATGTTACGGCTCGGACATTGACATCACCAATGAGCATTTCAACACGATCAACATCGACCATCATACATTGAACAACGTCGCGAGGTACACCGGCCTCGTGACACATTGCAACGGTTTTACGTGCACATCCCCACGTTGTTGGAGCATGTTTCAAGAGAACGCCGTTGCCCGCCACCAAGGCAGGAGCAACAAAGCGGAAGAACTGCCACAGCGGGAAGTTCCACGGCATGATGCAGACAACAACACCGATCGCCTGATACATGATCGTCGCAGACCCTACATCCATTGTCTGTGGCTCATCTGCGAGGACTCGCGGCGCTAGTTCGGCAAAGTAGCGGCATGCGTTCGCGCATTTGAGAACCTCATCACGAGACTGCATGATGGGCTTCCCCATCTCTTCTGTAATAAGAACTGCAACTTCATCAACGTCGCGCTCGAGAATATCAGCAAGCCGAAGCAGGATGCGACCTCGCTCCTCTACGGAACGCCTGGCCCATTCTATCTGTTCTTGCCGTGCACGATTCATAGCACGAAGTACGTCATTGCTGTCGCTCTCGAGATATGTTGCAATAACTGCCTCGGTAGCCGGGTTTCTGCTGGTGAATATCATACCGACAATTTAGCTTTGCACCAATGGAATCATTCTTCACGCCTGACAATCTCATATCACTTGTTACACTCACGATTTTGGAGATCGTCCTCGGGATCGACAACATCATCTTCATCTCGATCCTGGTTGGCAAGTTGAATGAGAAGGATCAGGCTCGTGCTCGCACCATCGGCCTGACATTGGCGCTCGTGCTCAGAATAGCCTTCCTCTTTGGGATCACCTGGATGGCTCGGCTAACGGTTCCCCTGCTGTCCGTGGGGCCATTTCTTGGGATGGACGGTGCTTTTGGCCTAAGTGGTCGGGATTTGATCATGTTAGGGGGCGGCTTGTTCTTGCTAGCGAAGGCTACGTCTGAGCTCCATAACAAGTTGGAAGGTCAAGAGGAGGAGGCCAAGACAGGCAAACTGTCCTCCTTTGGCTCCATGGTCATCCAGATCATCGTCCTCGATCTCGTCTTCTCTATTGATTCGGTGGTTACTGCAATCGGTCTTTCTCAGAACTTTACGGTCATGGTCATCGCCGTTGTAGTAGCCGTGGGCGTAATGCAGCTCAGTGCCGGGGCGATCTCTCGTTTTATCTATCGTCATCCCACTGTAAAAATCCTGGCCCTGGCCTTCCTACTCATGGTGGGAATGGTCTTGGTAGCCGAGGGGCTCCATGCTCACGTTCCAAAGGGCTACGTTTACTTCGCAATGACCTTCTCAATGGCCGTAGAATTCCTAAACATGCGATTTAGGACCCGTTCTGCCACCTCTCCGGTGGAGCTGAGACAGCCCCCCTATACCGATTAAGGCGTTTTTGCTTGCTTCTAGCCCCCTTCATTCTCTATTATCGCCTCACTTTGCAAAATGCTCGAAAGGGGCTCCATGCCCAAGAATCCTGCCTTATCGATCGATAAATCCGACATGTTTGACACTTTGTACCGGTTTCCGGAGCAGGTCAAAGAAGCGGTTTCCATAGGGGAAGGGGCACCATTGTGGCGCCAACAGTCCACCTCACACAGATATGCCTTTTTTGGTCTCGGCGGCTCCGCGATCGGTGCAGATCTCATCCGTAGCTATGCACAACACAGCAACGGTAGTGAGCATCTGAACATCTCCGTCCATCGTGGCTATCATTCACCGGGTTGGATGGATAGTGATACCAATGTTATCTGCTCCAGTTACTCTGGTGAAACAGAAGAGACTTTGTCGGCCTTCGACGAGATCCGCAAGAAAACGATGCGTGTGATGTGCATCACAACGGGTGGCAGTCTGGGCAAGCGCGCAGTAACGTATGGCATGCCGATCGTGAACATTCCTCCCGGATATCAACCACGTTGTGCACTGGCCTATTCGTTCTTCCCGATCTTGACCATACTTGGTCGCTACGGGGCGATTGACTCCAAGGGCGTCAGACTCATGAACAAGGGTGTTCGTGAGATCATGGCTCATACCGACGAAGTGCGAGATCTCTACGCATCGTCAACGGCAAAGAATCCTGCGCTCCAGATCGCAAAGAAGATCTTCGGTAATTATCCGGTGATATACTCTGCCGCAGATCGCATGGATGCAGTCAATCTTCGTTGGAGAGGGCAGATCCAAGAGAACGCCAAGAACGTCGCCTTTGGTAATCTTCTTCCAGAGATGAATCACAACGAGATCAACGGGTGGCAGTTTCCTAAGGGGAAGACAAAGGCATTCACTCCGATCTTCATTCGTGATGTTGATGATCATAAGCGTGTTCAGCTCCGCTTTGATGCCTTGCAAGACATCATCAAGGCTAACGTCGGTGATATCCAAGTTGTTGAAGGCAAGGGCTCAACACTACTCGGCCGAATGTTTTCGTTGATCTACCTTGGAGACTGGGTAAGCTGGCACTTGGCAATCTTGAACAAGGTTGACCCTAGCCCCGTTCCACTGATTCAAACGCTGAAAGCCCGCCTCGCAAAGGCTCGCTAAGGCGTAGGTCATCCTGATGTTTTGTAAGATTCTTTTCGTCGGCTGTTGCGCGTGCCTTGTGGCTACTGCACAGCCGACGTTGCGTTTGTCCCCGCTCTCTCGATCTATCGGTGTAGCCGTTATCGAAATCCCAGCTCAGTGGACGATAGATTCGTTGATCTCAGCCTCGATGAGTATCCGCGTTGGCGGTGGCCAATGGCAACAAGCGCAAGCGCCAATGCTCGTGACCGTGCGTGGACGGAGAGAGTTACGGTCGTCCATTGTTGACCTGAATTGGAACACACCGGTGGATGTAAAGGTGTCTGTCCAATACGCCGAACAGACTCCTTTGGAGCTAAACGCCTCTACGCGTACAAAGGACATCGCATCCCCTATCGCTAAGGGGCGAGTGTTCTTTGTAGGACCTGTTGGCTCCGGCACCGAATACACACGAAGCAAGCCCGGAGCTCTGCGCCCCTTACTTGCTTCGGGCGTGCCCTGTGATTCACGCGTAATTCTGCTCGACGGACGATACGACGACGCGTATGACATGGAGCTCAAAATCACCAGCGATTGTAGCGCAGAGAAGCCCATTGTCATCGAGGCGGAATCGTATCGAAAGGTTGTGTTTTCCGGAGACACTACGATGTACGACAAGTGGCAGCGCACACCGAGCGACTCCATGGAATGGTCACGATCTCTTCCGTCAAATCTTTCATACACATCGCTCGCCTTTGGTTCAAGCGGACATCGTCTTTATCCCTACGCGCTCAGAGCCCCGAACAATCTTCTCCCTGGCTATCCAAGCTTGAAAGACCTTGGATACGATCTTCCGGGATTTTATCGTAGCGGGTCACAGATTTTTGTTCGAGATACGGGAATCAACCTCAGCCCGACGCCAATAACACTTTCGAAGAGATGGAGCTGTTTACGCATCACAGGAAATGGAAAACGTGCGCACCTCGTGATCTCCGGCATCGCCTTTGAATCTTTCGGGAATACGATCTGTACCCCAAATATTCTGGGAATCCCGGATGCGTGCTATCCACCGTTTACAATGTCGTTTGATCGAATTCGAAACGTGACCGTTAGCAACTGTGTCTTCAATCGTTCGAACTTTCCAATCACGTTCAACGGCGAGTGTTCAGACATTCGAATCGTGGGCAATGAGATCAGAGATGGCGTAGGAACGTGGTCGCACGGTGCATTTAAGCAAACACGCGAAACATCTGTGATTGACCTTGGCAGTTACGGCCGGTATCTAGAGAATGCCGGTATCTGGTTTGCCCCCTCTGACAATGACTCGATTGCTGATATTGAGATCCACAACAATGTTGTTGAGGGTGTTGTTGTTGGAATTTCCGCGGGCTCCAACGCAGCGAACTATCTCTTCGACAACATTGATATCTACGCCAACAGCGTAGCAGATTGTTATGACGGCATCGACATTACAGGCGGAAATGGTCGCGGTGCAACAAACGCGCGCATACGGAACAACACCGTGACAAATACTCCGGTTGGTACGTCTTTGATCTTCCCAACGTACGGCCCCATCAGTGTTACACGGAATGTCTATTTCCTGCAGGACCGCAAGAATCATAACAACGACGTGTTCTTTGTTGAATGTGATAATACGATCACGGACCGATCATGGTCAACCGCACTAAAGCTCAACGCCGGTGGTGAGAATTCTCAGCCCGGTCCGGTAGCCTTCCAGCACAACACCGTCGTAGCTAGTGGGAAGGCCGGCTTCGGTATGTATCTATGGGCACCAACGTGGTCGAGACTGGTGATTCAAAACAACATTTTTCAAACCGAGGCAAGCCCCCTCATGTTTGATGGTGTGAAAGGAATTACAATCTATCCCTTTGAATCGGATGGCAATGTGTACCATCAACGTGCCGGTTCTCAGACGTCCACGATCAAGCCGATTCATGGAATCGTTGGGTGTTCAACATCTGTTGGCATCGATGAGCTACGTTTGAACCTTCGCTCGATCACTGGATCGCCCAATGTTCTGATTGGAGCATCAGACCTTGCAGTGGATCCTATGCTAACAGATCTCGAAAATGGCTCGGTGAGGTTGGCCCCGGAGAGCCCCGTCATCGACAAAGCGATTCCCCTTCCGGGCATTAATTCCGTTTTTGAGGGGGCTGGTCCCGACCCAGGAGCCGTAGAATCGCCTGGGATCACCTCTGTGGAGGGGGCTGATGAGCCCCTTGCGGGCTTTGAGACCAACGAGTATTACACCGTCTTGGGTACCCGCCTCATTTCTGAGCCAACCTCTAGCGGCCTTTATTTTAAGGTGGTTAGGCTTGCGAATGGCAAGATTCGACTACTTCCGGGGTTCATAATTCGGTAAGTTTTTGTATCTTGCAAGCCCCGTAAACTCATGGGAAACCAATGCCAACTGCGAAGGCTCCGGCCAAAGAGAAAAAAGTAGCAAAGAAAGTCACCAAGAAGGTTGCGAAAGTAGCTGACGGTGAAGTTGCTGAAGCGCCAAAAAAGGCGAAGAGAAAGGCGAAATACATCGTTTTGTATTCGCCATTCTTGATGCGCGATACAAAGCACGAGTTGATCGGCGAGCCGTTGGAATCAGACCACGGTCGTCAACAATGGGCTCGTTGCTCTGTAAGCCACCACTCGCAATTGATCAATCTTGACGCTCTAGCAGCCTCGGCTGAAAAGAAGGTCACGGAGATCAAGCTTGCACGCGAAGACTCCAAAGATTATTCTCCAAAGAGTGAGTACAAGGTTGGCGATGTTATCTACCACAAGACGTGGGATGACGTTGGCATCGTTCGCTCCAAGGAAGTAATGTCCAATGGCCGTGCTTCATTGCTTGTCCATTTCGAGAAGAACAAAGAAAAACGTCTCGTTGAGAATTTCAAGTAAACCCTTCAACCTAGAGGACCTCCCGTGATCGGAGTTACCATACAAAGCAACGAGTCTATTGACCGTGCGTTGCGCCGCTTCAAAAAGAAGTATGAGCGCTCTGGCGTTCTTCGCGAGTTTAAGAAACGCGCCTTCTTTGTGAAGCCGAGTGTTGAACGTCGCATGGCGCGCCTCAAGGCCGCTCGCCGTCAACACCGTGCGCAAATGGAAGCGGAATAGAGTTACTAGGTACTAGTTACCAGTTACTAGTTACTGATGTTTATGAAAGTTTAAAAAAGGCGCTCCGCTATGCGGTGCGCCTTTTTGTGCTTATGCACGCACAAACTGGTCACTAGTAACTGGTAACTAGTAACTCTTAACTTCCGCAGCATCGCTAAACGGCAATCTCTCGAGGCCTATGATCTGATACTCCTCATGCCCCTTGCCGGCAACAAGTACCACATCGTTTGGTCCGGCCGCCGAGAGCGCAGCTCTAATGGCTTCACGCCGGTCCTCGATGACTACGGTGCGTTCACGTGCCGCCCCCTCAATACCCACAAGTATTTGACGAATGATCTCTGCTGGATCCTCGCTTCGAGGGTTGTCGCTGGTAAGCCAGATGCGATCTGCAAGGGTAGCTGCGATACTACCCATGATCGGTCTCTTGCCACGGTCGCGATCTCCTCCACAGCCGAACACCACATGGATCACCGGTCGAGAAGATGCATCAGCATGCAGTTCTCGAAGCACGCGCAGTGCGTTGCTAAGGGCATCAGGTGTGTGCGCGTAGTCAACCACGGCAATAGCACCAGAAGGTAGCGCATGGCGCTCCATGCGCCCTGCTGGACCTGCAACATGCTCGAGTATCTGCACCACTTGCTGAGCAGGCACGCCATCAAGCATGCAGAGCACCGCGCATAGCGCTGCATTCGTCACATTGAATCCGCCGAGGAGTTTCGTTGTACAAACAACGCTCTCCGGCAAGAGCCGAATGTTGCTGAGTGTTTTCTTTAACGTGAACGTTGCGCCGTGCAACGACAAGTCCACATCGACAATTCGGACGTTTGCATCGCGACCATACCCGACCGTAACAAGGTGTTTTGCCTTACAGTGTCGCTTCATATATGGCGTCCACTCACTGTCTGCATCCAACACTGCTATGGCATCTTCAGGAAGCATATCAAAGAGCTGCTTCTTTGCCTTAGCATACTTCTCCATCGTTTGATGGTAGTCTAGATGATCGCGCGTAAGGTTTGTAAACATTGCCCCATGGAATGGGACGCCCCATACTCGATGCTGATCAAGTGCATGCGAACTCACCTCCATGCAGACTGTGTCCACATCATGTTGCCGCATGTCGATAAAGAGATCCGCAAGTGCATGCGCGTGAGGCGTTGTGTAGTTCGTAGCGTGAGAGGCACCAGCATATCGATTTCCAGTTGTGCCAACAAAGCCTACGTTTCGTCCTGCCGCGGCGAACATCTGTTCCAAGATCGTTGCGCACGTGGTCTTACCGTTCGTTCCGGTAACACCGAAAACCCGAAGCGAACCGGCTGGGTTCTTCAATAACGTTTGTACGATCTGCGCAAAGGCAAGTCTCGAGTCAGGAACTAGGGCGACCGGTATGCCTGGGACTTGATCTGGGGGCTCTTCGGCTACAATGGCAATTGCCCCAGCTTCTACGGCCTTTGCAATGGCTCTATGACCGTCAAACTGCGAGCCACGCACGGCAACAAAGATCCATCCGGGTTGGACCTCACGAGAATCTGTGGCGACATCTACAACACCACCAAGAGCGAGTACATCATTGAGACTTGCCATACGTCAAATTACAACTTGAAACTGTCGAGATTTGCACCATGGATCTGATCGATTATCTCCGAACAAGACTTCTTGCGCCACTTCCCGGACTCGAGGCGCACCGCACGTTTGTGCCCGACATCCCGGATGCCATTACACGGCTGCTTCCCCCGCCTCCCAATGCAAAGCGTAGCGCCGTTATCGTTCCTATCATTGCTGAAGCAAACAACGATCATCGGATAGTTTTCACCGTTAGGAGTGAGAATCTGCGAAGTCACAAAGGGCAGATATCATTTCCAGGGGGCAGGCTAGACGATGGAGAGGATGCCGAGACTGGTGCCCTACGCGAACTCCACGAAGAGATCGGCGTTCATCCATCAAACGTTGTTATCCTCGGTGGGCTAAGCCCCCTCTATATCCCTCCGTCAAACAGTGCCGTAACACCGTTCATCGCATTGATACGGCCGAGTGGACCGTGGGTGATCAGTGAGGAAGAGGTAACCGAGGTTCTGGACGTTCCGCTATCAACATTTCTTCTTCCGGACTCAATAAAGCACGAAGCTCGTATGTTGTACGGCAAGAGTGTGGACGTCCCACAATGGAACATCCATCCAACGATTCCCTTATGGGGCGCAACGGCAATGATCCTCAACGAGCTCTTGTGGCTCATCAACGAATACAACACGGAGCAGGTGTGAAGAGAGTTACGGGATTACAAGAGGTCGCGCGAGAGCATGCTCTCGCGTTACGTGGTGCTCTCGCGTTACGTGGTGCTCTCGCGTTACGTGGTGCTCTCGCGTTTGGGAGTGCTCTCGCGTTTGGGAGTGCTCTCGCGTTTGGTAGTGCTCTCGCGCTCTGCATAGCAACATTGATCATGCTTTCAGGCTGCTCCAAGAGCGACGTACCAGATCCTCACCTTGTATCAACCTATGCAGATGTGATCATCGTTCGTGAATCAACGAGCGATACAGCACAAGTAAAGCGCAGGGTGGATTCTGTTTTGCAAGCGCACTCGTACGCGCGCACGGACTTTGAAAACGACCTTCATGCGATGGGTGCCGAGCCTAAGCTTTTCAAATCCTTTTACGACAGCGTGTCTGTGAAGCTATCGTTGATGCGAGATACCACATCTCCATAGACCTGATGCCCCTTCCTGCCAAAGACTTCAAAGTACCCAACGTACCATTGATTCAAGAGCACACCAGCAGCGCGTGATGCAAGGATGTCCTCTGCGCTGGAGATGCCACCACAACGAATCACATGAAATTCTTGGGAAGGGGCTTGTGCACGCATTGCAACCACCGCACAACGGGATGCAGCAAGTGAGTCTGCACGCAGAACGCTGCCGCTAAGTCCGCCGCCATACGTGAAGGTGAAATGATCATAGAGTGCAAGATCTCACGGATCGATCTCACTGCGGTGTTCCGCATAGCGCGTTGAAGTATTCCCAAGAATGATCCCATCAAAGCCGCGTTCAAGAAGAACCTGCACAAGCTCCGGGATCTGATCGAGCGCAACATCCGTTGAGAATTTTGCTGCCACCGGTAGTTTGCGCGATCGATGTGCAAGGAATTGTACGGCGATCGCATCGAGCCTGCGTAGTAAGTCTGCATCCAACACAGAACGGCCGTGATGTCCCGGTACATTTGGACAGCTCTCATTGAGCTCTAGATAGTCCACCCCGGATCCATCGTAGACCTTCATCCCTTCGATGAGTTCCGGTATCGCCTGCGCGTCATCGAGTCCGGGCTCCGCACTCACGCTCGCTCCTACAGGACATCCGGCAACGCGGTTAAGAGCGCTGAGTCGCTTTGCAACTACTGCATGACCATCATTGGGCAACCCCATCCAGTTAGACCCTGCATGCGAATGCGGGTACGGTATGGCCGGCCATTGAATGCCGCTGCGCGTGTTGCCTGCTCGTGCGCGTGATGTGGTGGTGCCCGCTACGTATGCGCCAGCCCCCTGCCGAGAAACCACATCGTAGCCTTCGCCCTTCTTAAACATCCCAGCCGCATTCCACAATGGCAGTTGGAAGCGCAGACCCCACGCTGTTACTCCAAGATCCGCAGGAGGCACATATCCGGTATCCGGAACATCAACGGCAAACCGTTTTGCAAATGATGTGCGACCGGCGGAAAAGACTCTCACTGCAACAGATGATGGCAACACACCGACGAATCCCCGAAGGCGACGCTCAATGCCGGCGATATTCTCGAGGAAGGACATGGGGGAATGCTCTCGCGCGACCGTATCTCTGTATCTTTCGTCCATGAACACCAAACTTTCCATCGCCCAAAACTGGTTGCCACGGTATACAGGAACCGAGATATCTGAATTTGGCGACTACATCCTCTTGACGAATTTCAAGGGATATGTAGAGTCGTTTGCAACGAGGTTTGGCGTGGAGATCAAGGGGCTCAATAAACCCATGCAGACCGCAACGCATGGGAACCTCACGATCATCAACTATGGCATTGGGTCGCCGAATGCCGCATTGATCATGGACCTCCTCGTAGCACGCATGCCCAAAGGAGTGTTGTTCCTTGGAAAGTGTGGCGGACTTAATAAATCCACAGAGATCGGCCATTTTATCCTCCCTATCGCGGCGATACGCGGGGACGGAACGAGCAACGACTACTTCCCTCCGGAGGTGCCTGCGTTGCCTTCGTTCAAGCTTCATAAATTTGTGTCGGACAAAATCCTTGAACACGGCCAAGAGTATCGTACTGGTGTGGTCTATACCACCAACCGACGTGTTTGGGAATGGGACGAAGCGTTCAGGCATCGCTTAACAGAGCTTTCCTGTTTAGCGATCGACATGGAGACGGCCACGATCTTTATCGTTGGTCATAAGAATGGGATACCACGCGGTGCACTCTTACTTGTAAGCGATGTGCCCGTGGTTCCGGAAGGTGTGAAGACAGAGGAATCCGACAAGCGTGTTACTGAGGAATTTGCAGATCTACATCTCACAATCGGCATAGAGGCAATGAATGAGATCGGTGATAAAGGTGAAGAGATCAAGCACCTGCGTTATGGTTGATCGAGCGTGCGTTCTGATCGCATGTATTCTTATCGCGGTATCCGCGCAAGCAACATTTGCCCAAGTAGGTCTCCGCGCCGGTCCGGTGGTGGGTCACGTAGACATGCGGAGTGCCCGCATATGGATACAGACTTGGGCTGAAGCAAATGTGCGCATCACGTATCGCGACAACATTGTTGGGAAGGGGCTTTCTACCCGCACAATTCGAACGCGTGCAGAAGATGGCAACTGTCTTACGTTCGATCTCGATAGTATAGAACCGGGCCGTAAATACGAATACCATGTTATCGTTGATAATGTGCTCGACTCAACACCAACGCCAACAACATTCACATCGCGTCCGATATGGAAGTATAGAGGGAACACCTTGCCCCCTCTCACCATTGCAGTAGGATCATGCAACTACGTCAATCAAGAAGGATATGAGCGCTACGACTCAACCGGTCGCGAACAAGGGTATGGCTCAGAACATGAGATCTTTTATGCCATCAAAGGGGCTAATCCGGATGCAATGATATGGCTGGGCGACAACACGTACTTGCGTGAGCCGGACTGGAATTCACGCTCCGGAATGATCAAACGATACAGTCACACCCGTGCATTAACGGAGTCTCGCGCCCTGTTCTCTTCCGTACCGAACTACGCAACGTGGGACGATCATGACTACGGTCCTAACGATTCCGACAGGAGTTGGTGGGGCAAGAAGGACGCGCTCGAGATTTTCCGACTCTTCTGGCCAAATCCGTCATTCGGAGTCATGGATAAGCCGGGCGTTACAACATCATTTGAACTTGTAGATGTGCAGTTTTTCTTGTTGGACGACAGGTACTACAGATCATCGAATGACAGAAAAGATGGGGACCGCACCATCCTTGGTGAGCATCAGATCCAGTGGCTTATTGATGCACTTGCATCTTCTACTGCTACGTTCCGCGTCATCGTTGTGGGTTCCCAATTCCTCACGGACAACCTTCGCAAGGAATGTTTCTCGCGCATTCCTGAAGAGCGTGAACGAATCATAGAACTCATCACAGAAAACAAGATCCCAGGTGTGCTGTTTGTTACGGGAGACATTCACGCCGCAGAGCTCTCAAAGCTCGATCGCTCTGGCACATATCCATTGTATGACTTCACGTCTTCTTCGCTAACGGCTGGGAGCAACAAGGATATCGCCAACCAGTCCAACAAGTACCGCGTACCCGGCACGGAATACGGCGGTCACAACTTCGGCCTCATCAGCGTCTCCGGAGATAAAGGAGCTCGCGTCCTCACCCTACGCATCATGGACAAGGATGGCAAGGCGGTGTGGAAGAGAGAGATTGGGGAGAGGGAACTGCGTTAGTGTGCTAGTGTGCTAATGTGCTAATGTGCTAATGGTGATTCCGATTCCGATTACGTATCGCAGTGCTGATTGATGCGCTGAGCAATTTCCCTACTTCATCCAACAGCTCGTGCATAGTCTCTAGTCCAACATTCTCAACTCCGTTGGCCCCGACAAAATGGATTGACAATGCCTCGATCTCTAGCAACTCCTTGTGGGCGATCTTGAGTTTGCTTATGAAATCCGCTCTGCTCTGCGCGCCGTGTGATTCTGCAATGTTGTTCATCACTCCAAGCGCAGCCCCTTCCAACTGTGAGGCTAGACGGAAGTTGGTCTTGGCGCGAATCAGGCGAGCAATTTCGAGTAGATAGATTGAGAGCAACCTTGACTTTACAGCGATCGCTGATTGATTGTATGGTCTTCCACGTGTTTCGGTCATGTCTAACACGTGTCCACAGCGTGTCAAAACGTGACATTAGCACATTAGCACATTAGCACACTATCAATACTCCGGTTGCCACACAGCAGCATCAACAAATGCAGCAATATCTGCCGGACGTTCAACGCGGGCAAGTCCTTCATTGAAGAAGAATTCTGTTACTGCGTTTGCCACAACGAGAGCCGCTGCGCGAATATTTGCCATGGGCGGATAGATGAGCCCCTTTGCAAACTGTTCATCTGAAACCATGGCAGCGAGGGCACGTGCGGCAACAGCAAATGCACGGTCGGGAATCGTCGAGGCCTTTGTTACGTAGACAGCGAGACAGAGTCCGGGAAAGATGTAGACATTGTTGCCTTGACCCGGATAGTACGTTACGCCATCGATGTCCACTGAGGCAAAGGGGCTTCCACTTGCAAAGATCGCCTTCCCATTTGTCCACGTGTAGGCTTCTTCTGCAGAACACTCGCTCTTTGACGTAGGGTTTGAGAATGGGAAGATGATCGGCCGGTCCGAGTTAGCGGCCATTTGTTCAATCACCTCGAATGTGAAGCTCTTCGGTATGGTGCTTGTTCCGATAAGGACCGTAGCGCGTGTTACTTGTGCTGCTTCGGCAAGCGTTCCAACTTCTTCATGATCGTGCGTGAATGGCAGCTTTGTATCGGCGAGCTCAGTTCGAGACGAAACTACAAGCCCCTTGCTGTCCACAAGCCAGCATTTCTTTCGTGCGTCTTCAAGAGGGATGCCATCCTTCTCCATAACCCTGCACAAAAGATCGGCTATACCCGTTCCTGCCGAGCCAGCACCAAAAAACAAGAACGTCTGATCAGCTAGCCTTTCATTCTTCATGCGAAGGGCGGCAAGGATACCAGCTACGCCTACGGCCGCGGTGCCTTGAATATCGTCGTTGAATGATGGGATGCGGTCGCGATACCTGTCGAGAATAGGTCCGGCATTAGGATTCGCAAAGTCTTCCCACTGAACACTGCACTGTGGGAATACTTCCTCTACCGCGGTGACAAATTCTTCGATGAACGAGGCATAATCGTCACCTGTGAGTCTGCGCTCGCGTACACCGATGTAGAACGGGTCTTTCAGGAGCTCTTCGTTATTCGTTCCAACATCAAGCACCACGGGGAGCGTCATGTGAGGGGGCACCCCGGCACACGCTGTATACAATGCCAGCTTACCCACTGGAATGCCCATCCCTTGGGCGCCTAGATCACCAAGGCCGAGGATGCGCTCTCCGTCCGTAACACAGATCCAACGTACATCCTCTTCAGGCCAGTTACGAAGAACATCGGCGATACGCCCACGATGCCTAATGCTGATGAAAAGCCCCTTTGGCCGACGATAGATCCGCCCAAACGTCTGACATGCCAACCCAACCGTTGGTGTGTATACCACCGGCATATATGCTTCAGGGTTGCCCATGAGGATACGGTAGAAGAGACTCTCGTTGCGTTCCTGCAGGTCCGAAAAGTACACGTACCTATCGATGTCTCTCGGCAGCGACTTAATGTGGCCCTCGATCCGCTGGATCTGCATGTCCACATCGGACACCATATCCGGGAGGAGCCCCATAAGGCCGTACTTCTCTCGTTCTTCGCGCGTAAAGGCAGTGCCTTTATTGAATCTTGGATCGCGCAGCATGTCTAGGCCGCGCTTAGTTGTCTGGTCATGAATTGGCATAGCCCACAAAAATACGGACTCTTCGTAGCTTCGAAGCCTATGAAGTATCTCATTCGTGCCGTATTTCTTTTGACCGTGCTCTGTGGGTCTCTTCCTGCATTTGGTCAAGACGAACCATACACCTATCAAGCCGCGGCAAAAAAGGACCGCATAGCGCTCGACGGAGGTCTGATCTTTCCCTTCGGGAGCGTATCTACCGGACTCGACCTGAAAACCGCCTGGGGGATCAACCTCAATTTTTGGAAGTTTATCAGCGACCGTTCATTTGGTGTTGTGACCATAGGCAACTCATTCTACTCACTTGGTGGTGAGGTGCAAACGGATTCCGGGCTTATCGACCTCACTGGGTTTACAATGAACGCCACTCCCCTTCTCGGTGGTATTGGATATGCATTTGGCGACGGGGATCTTCACCCTTACGTGATCATTCATGGTGGCGCTACATTCATCACTGTGAACATCGGTGAGAACCGACCATCCGAACAGATCAACAATGAGGCGTATTTCACCCTTGCCGGCACTGCCGGTGTTGGATATGGCGTCACCGATCACTTGTCGTTTATGTTCAGTGGCCGATACACAAAGATGTTCGGAGAAGATCTTCAGAGCATCGCGCTACTTTTTGGGGTGTCATACAGACTATGATCTTTTACGCGTTCATCATCCTTGCGGTTTCTTCGGTTCATGTCTCTGCGCAGTCAACAGAGAAGCATCTTTCAAACATCCGTCAGCTGACATTCGGCGGAGATAATGCTGAGGCCTACTTCAGTCCGGATGGCGCGAAGCTCTCCTTTCAATCAAACAACAAGGCATGGGGTCACTCATGCGATCAGATCCACGTGATGGAGATCGCCCGCGCTGCCGGCGACTCATCCTACAAAGCCCCTTTGATAAGTACAGGAAAGGGGCGCACTACGTGTTCATACATTATGCCCAATGGGACGGATGTGCTCTACGCGAGCACGCATGAAGACAATGCTGCATGTCCGCCAGAACCAGCGCCGCGAGCAGATCGCAAGTATCTCTGGCAGGTGCTTCCGTCGTACGACATCTATGTTGCTGATGCAATGGGAAAGATCAAGACGAAACTCACTGATCGCAATGGGTACGATGCAGAGGCGACACTTTCTCGTAATGGAGATCGCATTGTGTTTACGTCTGATCGCAGTGGTGACTTAGAATTGTGGACCATGAAGATCGACGGCACGGAACTCCATCAGGTTACGAATGAACTTGGCTACGATGGCGGTGCTTTCTTTTCCCCCGATGGTACGAAGCTTGTCTATCGTGCGTCGCGTCCGCGCACCGAAGAGGCACAGCGCGAATACAAAGAACTCCTGGCGCAGGGACTCGTAGCGCCAACGGACATGGAGATCTTCACGTGCAACGTTGATGGGTCAAATGTTCAGCAGATCACAAATCTCGGCAAGGCCAATTGGGCCCCCTATTATCATCCGTCTGCGAAGAAGATCATCTTCTCGTCTAACCACGCCTCTCAGCGTGGCTATGACTTCCAATTATACATGGTTAACCTCGACGGTACGGGGCTAGATCAGATCACTACAGAGAGTATCTTTAACGCCTTCCCAATGTTTTCGCCGGATGGGAAGTATCTCGTATGGTCGAGCAACCGCTTGAACAACGGCACGAGGGATACGAATGTGTTTATAGCGGAATGGCTGGAGTAAAGGGCGAAAGGGCGAAAGGGGTGTTTTATTTTTTTACTGAGGGGGAGAAGATGAGATAACTCAAGATGATTGCACTTCTGTGCGTGATTACAATTTTCACAACAGGTGTTCAGGCACGGGATGCTAGAAACCTTATCACAAAGGGGGCAACCCTTTCGAAGAAGGTGTACGAGGGTGTTCAGGCATCATCTCTGAACATTGACACGGATCTAATGAGATCGATCGCAGTCAACCGCGATCGTACCATCACCGTAGATTTGCCGGTGGATGGTAAGGTG
Source organism: Candidatus Kapaibacterium sp. (assembly GCA_026390655.1). Taxonomy (GTDB): domain Bacteria; phylum Bacteroidota; class Ignavibacteria; order Kapaibacteriales; family Kapaibacteriaceae; genus UBA10438. Next base: position 9,544 of record JAPLFN010000094.1, on the reverse strand, counting down.
CTGACGCTTGATCTGATTCGGCACGACGTTCTGCCGTTCACCACACCGGTAACGGTGATGACAGACCGCGGACCAGAGCTCTACTCGACACGGAATATCGCCGTGTATCGAGGTACAATTCCGGGAGTAACAAATTCCATAGTGAGTCTTGTAGTCACGCCAACGACCGTTGTTGGAATGATCGATGCAGGTGGACGAAGGACGGTTATTGGACCTGACCGTGAGAACACTGACGCATTTGCTGTAGCCACGATCAACTCAAGTGATGCAACATCAAAGCTACCGTGTCAGACACCGGACGATGCTATCTCACAGAGGGTCTTGGATATCATGCGTGAGGCATATGCGAAACCTCATGAAAGCGTTCAGGCAAACGACACGTTATTGATGCAGGTTGCAGTAGAGGCAGACTATCAACTGTACACCGGCATGGATAAGAATATTGGCAAGGCAACGGCCTATATAGCACAGCTGTTTTCCGTAGCGTCACAGATCTACGAGCGCGACCTACAAACGAAAATGACACTTTCATTTGTGCGCGTTTGGTCGGTGCAAGGCGACCCGTATCCAGACCAAACAAATATTTTTGGGTTGATCGATCCTTTCAAGGCCTACTACAAAGTAGTTATGGATACAGTAAAGCGAGACATCGCCGTCTTGCTTACGATGCGTGGACCACAGGGTGGTATCGCAGGAAGTATCGGTGGACTCTGTGAACCAAATGGCTCATTTGCAGCCTGTGACCTTGAGGGCAAGGTTAACCCATTGCCAACGTATTCCTGGGACGCAATGGTTGTAACACACGAGATCGGCCACGTGTGCGGAGGCGTTCATACACAAAGCTGTATCTGGCCAGGTGGTCCACTCGATAGCTGCATCGCCTCTGAGGACGGGAATTGTGTTACGTGGGAAATGACGAAGCCTATCAAGGGAACCATCATGTCCTATTGTCATCAGAGGGGCACAATAGAGCTAACCTTCCATCCTCGTCACAGGATCATGCTGCGCGAATTTATTGAGCGCGCATCGTGTATTGGTGGCCGCACTGTTGCTCAGCGCCGAGTCCTTACGGGGAGATTCCTTGACGCGACAACGAAGCAGCCTATCCCTGGTGTTTCCTTAAAGGCGATTCCATACGTTGATGAGGTTGTTAGTGACCAACCTCGTCCTACTGGAGATTCAATTTCGATAACAGATGCCAACGGTCGGTTCAGATTCCAAGGACTTGGGTCTGGATTACTCGACATCGTTATTCCCCCCATATATACTGAAGTTCCCTTTACCTGGTTTAAGGCGACCAACGTCTACTCAACAATGATCGCCGACTCTCTCACTGACATCACTATCTACGTTACAAAGGCTCAACCAGTAACATTCGATATCAGTTTCGATCCAACCACAACCAACGCCCGTTTCTTTCTTGTCTCGGATGTGTTGTCGGACTTTTATAAAGAGATCACATTATCTACCTACATTCTCCGCAACAACCTCCCCCTCACGGTGAGCCTTCGTCCCGGGAAGTACGCTCTTCTTCCAATGACGGCGGGACGGAGATTTGAGCCCGAGACAGTTGTCATCAATGTTCCTGCGGACAAGCCAGCAGATACGGTGCGCATGAGTATCACAAAAGACAATGGCGTTGTCCCGACAATGCAGATCGCTGCGCTGACTCTGTTTGAGAGCGAGGACCGTAGAGTTTCGCTTTCTCCTGGCGAGAATGGCAGCTTGCTCAATTACACTACTCGTGCTCTTGCTGCATCGCTGCAGAGTGGCGATCGGGCTGCGTTCTATAAATCTGGCGTAGACAGCAGGAACACCTATACCATTGATCCGGACTACGATACCACGCAGTTTGTTATCTCTTCGGACCCCCCATATTTCTATGCTTCCTCTGGAATGAACCGACTTGTCAAACGTGTGCGATCATTCCCGCTCATTGCGCGCCCATACGTCTTCAGTGCATTTTCGTCTACGTGGTCGCCGGTATCCAACGGAACCGTACTTATCGACTCCGGCTCCGCCGTTGCAGTGCGTGAAGCCATACCTTTCGAATTTCGATTTGGCGAAAAAGTAATCGATTCTGTACGAGTAACCCCAAATGGTATCGTCTACGCTAGTGACGAAGAGCTGTACAGCACAAACGTGAATTCAGTGCAAAGAGCCGACATGATCTTGCTCCCGCTAGCAAACTACTCCACCCCTCGTTTCGATTCCGTGAAGGGGGCAGTACTTACGGAGATCCGTGGTGTTGCACCGTCTCGGATCTTTGTCATCGAATGGAAGAATCTCGGACAGCAGCAATATGGCAGCACATACTACTGGGCGGGTGCTATGAACTTCCAGCTGCATCTCCATGAGGGCACTGGTACTATCGACTTCGTGTATGGTCCGATGGATTGTCCGGCAGGAATTGAATTTGGTGCAAACGTTGGCATACGCGGCAAGGATGCATTGGATTTTCAACGAGTATCGCTTACGGTTGGGAGCATTCAAGAATGGTCAAAGGTCTTTGCCGCCACATCTACGCCATTCACACCGTTTACGCTTGACAGCCTTCGCAAGCCCGAGTCCGGCCAGACGTACCGCTTTGAACATCCAACAACGTCTATTGAAGAGGATGTCCCTCAACAAACACTATCAGTTTCTCCGAACCCGGCGTCGGAGGCTTTTATGGTACAATGGCCTGCCGACCTGAACATCAATGCTTTCGACGTGGTTGATGTACGCGGTGCAATTGTTGATCACGTGTCGGTCACGTCAACAACGACCTCGCTAAAGGTCGACGTATCAAAGCTGGCGACAGGAAGGTATTGGATCATTTCCAAGGGAGCTTCAACGGTAACAACTCCGTTCACAATAGCGAGATGACGTTCGTGGTACGTTCCGTCATCTTGCCGATCGGCACAAGCTCTCCTAGTCCGAGTGTGCGTGCCACTGTTTGAAACTCGTGCACATGTAATGGATCGACGCTGACTAACAACCCACCGCTCGTCTGAGGATCGCAGAGAATGTACTTCTGCTCTTCGGCGAGCGGTGCGAGTTTGTGACCGTATGATTCTAGGTTGCGTGTTGTTCCGCCAGGGAACGACTTCTGTTTGAGATAGTCGAGAATCACATCACGATCAATGATGGGTACAGCAGTGTAATCGATCTCGGCGGAAAGGTTAGCCCCCTCACAAAGTTCACAGAGGTGACCCATCAGGCCAAAGCCTGTGACGTCAGTCATTGCATTGACGTAGGGCAAGGTTGCAAACGTTGCACCGGCAGTATTGAGCTTCACCATAACATCGCGAGCCAGTGTTGCGTGCTCTTCCTTGAGAATGCCCTTCTTCTGCGCCGTTGTAAGAATGCCGATGCCAAGGGGCTTTGTGAGAAACAGCACATCATCTTGTTTTGCGCTTACGTTGGTCTTGAGATGTTCAATGGCAACTCTGCCCGTTACGGCCAGACCAAAGATCGGCTCCGGACTATCGATGCTGTGTCCGCCCGCAAGAATGATCCCCGCATCGGCGCACGCATGGCGAGCCCCTTCCAAGACAAGTCTAGCGGCTTCGATCGGAACGGTATTGATCGGCCAACCAAGCACAGCAATGGCCATCATAGGCGTGCCGCCCATGGCGTAGATGTCGCTGATGGCGTTAACGCTTGCTATGCGACCGAAGTCGAACGGATCGTCAACGATGGGCATGAAGAAGTCCGTAGTGCTCACGATTGCTGTGCCGTCACCTAAGTCATAGACCGCTGCATCATCACGCGAGTCGTTCCCCACAAGGAGACGCGCATCAGGGATTGGTAGATGGTCCGACTTCAGAATGCTATCCAAGACTGCAGGTGAGATCTTACATCCGCATCCGGCGCCGTGAGAGTATTGTGTGAGTTTGTAGTTCATGGTAGATAGTTACTAAGGTTAACACAGAAGTCGAGAAATGGCACAGCTTGCACTCGCTCATGCAGTGCATATGCCTTATCTCCAGGGAAAAGGACAATGATGCGATCGAGTTCCAGATCTGCAAGAGCAGCTTCATAGATGGCGTCAGTTTAGGGGCATCAACTCTCTTTACTTCTATTCCAACAAGTGCACCATGAGTGTGAAGTACAAGGTCGATTTCAGCACCAGCATGCGTTCCCCAGAACCATGCCGCACTATGCTGTACCGTAGAAAGCACGTTCTCGATAACGAATCCTTCCCATGATGCGCCGAGACGTGGGTGTAGGTAGAGATCTCGCATCGACTGGACATTTAGGAAGTGATGGAGGAGACCACTATCACGGAAATACAACTTTGGTGCTTTAATCTGACGCTTTGCGATATTGGCATGATACGGCTGAAGTTGCCGGATCATAAATGTGTCCGTGAGTGCATCGATGTACTCGCGGACGTTCCGCTCTGACGTATTCATTGCGCGGGCTGGCCCTGCGGTTTGCCATGTTTGGCCATGGTAGTGCGCTACCATATTCCAGAATCTGAACATGGCTGTTGGCTGAACTCGAATCCCAAGAGCAGCTAGATCTCGTTCAAGAAATGTCTGAACAAAACTTCGCCTCCAAGTGTTGCTGTCATCTTCTGATGATGCGAGAAACGACAATGGGAATCCTCCACGCACCCACAACGTGGATACATCTGTTGAATCGATCTCATTGACGCGGAATCCATCAAGGGCTACTGTCTCTATGCGACCTGCAAGACTCTCAGCAGCTTGTCCGGAAATCCGTCCGGATGTACTCCCAAGAATGAGAAACGTAGCAGGCTGGCCAGGTCGGTCGGCAAGAACTCTCAAGATTGGGAATAGCTCCGGCCGACGTTGAATCTCATCTATGACAACAAGCCCCCTAAGCTCGCCGAGGGAGAGCATTGCGGACTCGATTCGCTGCAGATCTATTGGATTCTCACAGTCGAGGTAGTTCAGTGAATCTAGGGGAACAAACTGCCTTGCGAGTGTGGTCTTCCCACTTTGCCTAGGGCCAGAAATGAGCACAACGCGCGAACGCTTCAACGCTTGGGTCACTTCATCGTACTTATTTTGGCGGACGAACATCCTACAAACACCTTGATATTGCGACGCAATATAGTATTTTTTCAAGGTCTTTTTACAAATTATACCTTGAAAATCCTACATATTCTGTCGATTTTTCAAGGTCTTTTCGTGAGACAATAGTCATAGGTCTGGTCGTAGTAGTCGAGGGCGAGCTCGGCAGCCGTGGCAAGATCGCCGGCTTTTACCGCCTCAATGGCGGCGTTGCAGCGTTCTCCGCCTAGCTTGCGACGTAGCCGCTCGAAGGCCGCGGTGAGGTCTTCAATGGATGCACTTCCGTAGTCTACAACGAGGTTCTGCACTCGCTGTTCACGCGGTACATCGAGCATCTCCATGGGTGCACGTTGCATGGAATTGAAGAACGCCTCAGGAACCGAAACGCTACCAACATTGCGACTCTCATCTTCAACCCATACTGTACTATCCGGCGAGAACGCTGAGAGCTGCCGTGCAACGAGGTTCATGAAGTGTTCGGTTGTTGGCTGTGGCGGTAATCCAATAGCACCAAATGAGGAGCCCTTATGATGTGCAAGACCCTCTAGGTCGAGGACCTGTTCGCCCCTTGCCGCTAACTCGTGGAGAAAGTGTGTCTTGCCGGAGCCGGTGCGACCGCACACAACGCGCAGTTGCCATGGCTGTGAAATGATCCGCATGCCCCACGCTCTATAGCCCTTGTAGCCCCGCGGAATAGTTCGCACGTCCATCCCCGCTGTTTGAAACAGCCAGCTCATTGAGGCGCTACGCATGCCCCCTCTCCAGCAATAGACGATAAGGGGCTTACCAAGAGCGCGAGCAGCACTAACGAATGACGCGATTTTGGGTCCTACTATTTCGAGGCCAAGATCAATAGCGATCTCATTGCCTCTCTTTGCATAGGCTGTACCAACAACGGCACGTTCGTCATCGGAGAACAGAGGGATGTTTACGGCGCCGGGGATATGACCTATTGCATATTCCTTGGGCGAGCGTACGTCAACGATGGCTACGTTGGGAGAGGTAAGATCGTCAAACACCGTAGTCATCATTCTCCGGGATTTGCGAATACTCATTATGTGTTATTGACTGTGGCAGTTCGCGTTTGCGATAGCCTCTCATTGCGTCATCATATTCTGATGGCAGGGAGTCAACATCACGCACGACGATCGTGGATGCACGTTCTCTGCGTTGATACAACCATGATGTAATGATCCGCAACTCGTCTAACTCGCGATCACTGAAAGCCCCTTGAGGAGGATCAGAAAGGAACACACTTGTAAGAGCATCGATGATTGGGGTGCGATCGGCGCCGGTTCCTATCACTCGTTGGAAGGCGAGGCGGCCGGCACGGAGTGCATAGACCTCAACAGTCGCATACCGATCATTCGTTGGCACGATGATCACAACATTCGTATCGGTAACGGCAAGGGGCCTATCATTACCGTGTAATGTCACTCTTTCAATCTCACGGATGCCATCTCGCAACATTGCGGCGCGTTCATAGTCGAGACGCGACGCAGCGTCTTCCATCTGGACTGCAAGGTGAGCGATCGCGCCGGTCTCAACATTCATGAGAAACCGGCGAGCGCGTTCCACAGAGTCGCGATAATCATCAATGGTCTGATGCAATGCACATGGACCAAAGCACTTCTTAATGTGATAGTCGAAGCATGGCTTTACATCAACGTCAGGGTACAGCTCGCCGCTGCACGTGCGGAGACTGTGCTCGCGCACAACCATCTCGCAGATACGTTCGGCCATGCGCTGAGAACGGAACGGACCAAAATATTCTGCGCCGTCATCTTCAATGCGATGCACGAGTTCCAGTCTTGGAAATGCTTCGTCGGTGATCTTCAAGAATGACGGTGCGTGATACTCCAAGCCGGCGCGATTGTGCAGAGGATGTTTCGTTTTTATCTCGCGAGACTCGAGCAACATCGCTGCTAACTCCGTGCCCGTGGTTTCCCACTCAATGTGTCGGATATAGCGAATCATCTTTTGCACGCTCTTTCCGTGCAGTGGACCATCGTGGAAGTAGGTGTTCACTCTGGCACGCAGAGACTTTGCCTTACCTACATAGAGCACGGTTTTTTTCGCATTGTAGAAGTAGTACACACCGGGTTCGTCCGGGAGCTCAATGAGACGTGGCGTCAGGGCAAGCTTTACCTTGGACGTAGACTTTGACGACGTGGTGGTCTTTGGTGCGTGTTGCATCGCAATCAAATCGCCAAGCGTCAGTACGTCATACTCGCCCCTTGCCCTCTCGATGAGCTTCATCAACACGCGTGCAGTAGCCTCGGTATCGCCCATCGCGCGATGTCGCGCAGAGATGGTACAGCCATAGAACTCCGCAACTGCACCGAGGTTGTGTTTAGGAAGTCCAGTACTAAGCCGACGAGATAATCTACATGTACATAGTCTGAGGATGTCCGGAGGGGGCTCCCCCATCCGCTCTATGGCCTTACTAACAAAGCTCCAATCGAACCCAACGTTGTGACCGACAAAGACAACTACTTGCGCATCGGATGATAGCTCTGAAATGATCGGCGCTAACACTACATCTTCATCCGGTGCATCGGCAACCATATCGGGCGTGATGCCCGTCATCATCTGTATGAAGTCCGGAATGGGCTGATGCGGATTGATGAGCGACTCATAGCTACGCACGATCGCATCGTCCTCAACCACACACATGGCGATCTCCGTCATGCGATGGTCAGTAGCTTTTCCGCCTGTGGTCTCTACGTCTACCACTACAAAGCGAACGAGTTCTATTGGAGTGGTTAGTGTGCTAATATGCTAATGTGCTAATGTGCTAGTGTGCAAGTGATGGAGCAAATTAGCACATTAGCACATTAGCACATTAGCACACTAGCACACTAGCACACTAGCACATTAGCACATTAGCACATTAGCACATTAGCACATTAGCACATTAGCACATTAGCACATTAGTTCACAACTATTGGGAGCTCTATTGACACATCAGTTTCCGTGCTAGGCGTTGTTCCATTCTTGTCCGTTGCCTTCTCAAAATGCGAGAGGAACATCTTGAATTTGCCAAAGACAGCCGTGGCAGCAGTTGTGGCCGACACACTGTACTGCAGCCCTACGGGCATGTTGCGAGAGTCTTTGTCCAGAACCACCACGGTACCGAGACTGTTTGTGATCTCGTAGAAGAATTGGTGATTGTCTTTTTGTGTAGCCACTTCCGACGTGATATCAATTGCTGGGGTCACGGATCGGTTCTCGATCCTGATCGTTCCGGAATAGACAACGCCGGCTGAAAGGGTCAAGGTGTCAATCCTGTTCGGGTTTTTCCCACCCACGCCATCGATGTCTTCCCATACCGCTACAAGAGAATCGATGAGTACGCCAGTTGGACGCAAAACGATAGTAACTGTCGTTACGATATCATGATCTACAGGATCTGGTGGGGTTGGGTTTGTCTCAGTGCAACCGGCAAGAAGCAGCGAAGCCAAGCTTACTGTTGAGAGGAGCATGAGGAGAGATCGCATTGAAGTCCTAGAACGAAGTGGTGAATCGAATGATGATGTTACGGCCCGGATCGTCGGCGAAGTATCGATACCTGCAAAGATAATCACGATAGGCCGTGTTGAAAATGTTTGTGCAAGAAATCGCCAGCCGCACATGATTGTCTTCACTGATGTCGATCATTCCTCCAAAGGAGATATCAGCGAGGATGTATCCGGGAGGGGGCGGGGCATAGTCCTGACCGGGCACATACCGCGTCTGCTCTCGAACACCGAACGCACTCACATCAACAAATGCATCGTGAAGGAACCACACGTCGTCCGCATGGATATGAGTGCCTAGGCGCAGGCGATCGCTCGGCATGAGGAAGAGCGGTTGGTCATGCTGTGTGTCCGTACCTCGCACGAGACTGCCCGTTGCATAGACGTTCATGCGCTGTGAAACGGAAACCGTTGCAGAGAGGTCTGCCCCACTGATGATGGCGGGCAATTGGGTGAATCGATACGTAGGGAACGTTCCACGAACGGTGATCGTTGGATTGTCGGGATCAGGTAGGGAGAGGATGTACCCGTCAAACACGTTTGTATAGACGCTGCCTTCTATCTCAATGCCGGGTGCCGCATACGTTATCGTTGCGTCAAGCCCCGTAGAGCGCTCGGCTTGAAGCGTACTATCGCCGATTTCGTAGACCGCGGTGCCGTGATGAACATCATTGCTGTAGAGTTCGTTTACTTGAGGTGGACGCCATGCTGTAGCAGCGTTAATGTTCACCTTCCAGAGTTCCGACGGCGTCCACATGCCCCCTACACTCGCCGTAACACTTGCGAACGTCTTGCTCTGCGGAGTCACAACCGGACTGCCACGTTGCTGGAGCCGCACATCGAGTTGACGCATATCATAGCGTATTCCTGCGCTTGCGGTGAAGTCCGTGTAGGTGATGGACTCGTAGACAAATCCACCGAGACCAACGGCCACGTAGTCGGGCACCAGATAGACGCTGCCACTACGATCATTGACCTGACGCATAGCGCTCACGCCTG
>JAPLFN010000011.1 GCA_026390655.1 Candidatus Kapaibacterium sp. | reverse complement strand
GATATCCGCCCTTGACGCCGATAGACGTTATCTGCGCCGTTAGGGCACCTCCTAAAACGAGACAGCAAACGACTGTCGCCAAGAAACGCAGAGACATCATATCACACAGATTACGAAAAAACACCTAGATAACAGCCAGCAATCTGATCGCGTAGTATAGACCGAATCCAACAAGGGTAACACCAGTGAATTGCTCAATGCGGTGCATAAACGTTGGCGTCATCCGTCCTCTGAACGCTAGAACCAGCCGGACCAATGTTGTCAGCCACAATGCATTGCCAATCCCAAAGCCCAATGAGAACGCTATTGCATTGGAGAGATCCTGCTCAAAAAAGCCAACTTTCTGAACAAAGGTGGTCATAGCTACTACCGTGGGGATGAAGGTAGGATTCGCGAGGTTGGCAAGCGCAAAGCCGATCCCAACAAAAAATGGTCCGTTTGAGGAAACACGATTGATGATCGCCTCACCTCGATGGTGCTTGTCGACGCCCTCTTTGATTACGGGGCTTTCCCTGATCTGAGTAATACCAAAACCTATCATCACAGCTGCAACAATGAATTGAATGCCGAGGGTAACCATTGGGTTGTCTGCTTCAAGCGCATGCAGCACATTCACGACTCCTGAGCTGGCCCACATCGCCAGAGAGCAGTAGATCAGGTCAAACAAGCCCGCCCCTACCGACAGCTTGAATGCCTGACGCCAACCATCGCGCAGTCCTACACGCACGGAAGCCATACCGATTGGTCCCGGCGGAATTGCAAGAACGAATCCAACGACTATGCCGATAAGAAGTGCAACGATCATGGTAGGCGAAGATAATGGTATGCTATCTTAGAGCTACTCTTCAAGGGGATACATGCCTGAGACAAAGAAGTCGGGTCGCGCGGGACTAGTGGCAACATTAGGACTGTTCACAACCACTGCTCTGGTGGTAGGTGGGATGATCGGTTCGGGGATCTTCCGAAACCCGTCAACGATGGCGAGCTTCTTGCACTCACCGGAGTTGCTCCTTGGTGTTTGGGTGGTTGCCGGACTGGTTACAATGTTCGGAGCACTGACCAATGCCGAAGTTGCTGGACTGATCCCTATCACAGGTGGTCAGTATCAATACTTCCGCGTGATGTATGGCGACTTCATGGCATTCCTCTATGGTTGGGCGCTGTTTGTCGTGATCCAATCCGGATCGATCGCCTCGATCACCTTTGTCTTTGCTGAGTACTTCAACTCTGTAGTGCCTTTGTGGCAGCTCGACGATACAACGTTGCCGTTTGCTACGATCTATCCCTTGAAACAGATCGGCATCAAGTTGCTCACGTTTGGCGCGGTTGCTGTTCTTACAACGATCAATGCCTTTGGCGTGCGTGAAGGGGGCAGGGTGCAAGGCCTCTTTACGGTTGCGAAGATCGGCGCAATCCTCTTTCTGATCGTGATGGCATTCACGAGCACTAGTGGAACGGTTGGTAATATCATGGTACACTCCACGGCTACTGTTCCGGTTGGAACGGCGTTGTTGTTTGCGTTGGCTATGGCTATGAACAAGGCACTTTGGTCGTATGATGGTTGGAACAATCTCACCTACGTTAGTGGTGAAGTAAAGAACCCAAGTGTAACGGTTCCTCGAGCGTTGATGATCGGCACGGCAATTTGCATCACGGTCTATGTGCTCATCAACCTTGCCTATCTCACTATCCTGCCAATTGACGCACTGAGTGCCTCTTCAGCCGTTGCGCGCGATGCAGCATGGATCATGATGGGTACGTTCGGAGCGGTCTTTGTATCCGTTGCCGTTATGGTGTCTACCGTTGGTACATCCAACGGCACCATTCTCGCTAGCTCGCGCGTGTACTACTCGATGGCCAACGAAGGAATGTTTTTTAAGGGCGCTGGCGTTGTCCATGAGAAGTTTCGTACGCCAGTGCGCTCACTTGCATTGCAGTTGGGCTGGACAACGGTATTGATCTTTTCGGGCACGTTCGACATGCTCACTGACATGCTCATCTTTGTCAGTTGGGGGTTCTATGCCCTTGGAGCATACGGCGTTTTTGTGCTTCGCAAAAAGATGCCGGACGCCCACCGACCGTATCGGACATGGGGCTATCCGTTTGTGCCGATCATCTTTATTCTCTTTGCGATCACGTTCTTAGTCTTTACGGTGTTCTCCGACATTGAGAACTATCAGAACGGGAGCGCGCCGGTGATCAACTCACTATGGGGGATCATTCTTCTGTCGTCCGGCATCCCATTCTACTGGTGGTTTAAAAAACGAGGCCAAGGCTCACATTCAGAAACGACATAGTCTCTTCGCCAGCGGCCTTACCGATCAGATTTGTCATATTGTACTTGAGTTCAAAGAATGGCCGGAGTCCGCCTAGATTGAACTCAATACCTCCTGTGAACGCTGCACCACCACGAGAAGTCTTTGGTTCAATCTCTTGACCCGAACCGGAGATCAGATTCTCGTAGATGCTACTACCCGTTGCGATCGAAACGCTCTTATAGGTAAACATTGCCTCTGCAGAAACATACGGCCGAACAAGTCCCTTGATCGGGATGAAGGTAAAGCCTGCATAGAATGGAACGAATGTGGTAACGGTCTGCAACGTCACCTTGTTGCCATTATCAAGAGTTGCTGTTTGATCCTGACCGGGGAACTGCGTGAACTGCAAGCCCCCTGAGAAACTAAAGGCATCGTTGAGGCCAAATCGCAACTTTGCACCCAAATGAAATCCGAGGCTGGATGCCGACTGGTAGGCGGCACCGATACCTGTTGTATCAAGGGTATTGTAAACCTGCTCAATAGAAGCACTCGGGATACTAGGGCCGAGATAGACCCCAACGGAAAATGGCTCTCCTTCGCTGTCGTCAGCGGCATGCGATGGAAGAATAGCGGTCACTGCTACGATGAGTGCCAAAACAACGAGACGGGGTGTGTAGTTCATGGCATTGCCTTCTTGAAATCCATTTGTAAAAGACGAAAGTACGCCATCGCCCGTTGTCCACACTGACCGACAGGTCAACGAGAGTGTTCTCAAGTAACGTAGTTTTGTCGCATGAATCGTGCCATATATGTCTTCTTCGCAGCCTTCCTCATCACGGGATCGGTTATTTCTCAGGTCATCCCGCCTACGCGGTTAGGACTTTCTGCGGGTCTAACCCTCAACACCCTCTCTCCATCGGTGCAAGTATGGCGTGGTTTCTCGAATGTGCAGCCACAGTTTGCCCCATTCGTAAACGACTCGCTTCGATTCACCAGTGGAAGTATGGGGCTTGGCGCGGGGATTGGCATCATTGCCGGCTTCCCTATCACCAGGACCATTCACATTTCGGGACGTGTTGGATACAACAGCATGTCGGGCTCTTCCTCGTCACAGCAGATCGTTGCCCCAACAACGGTCGATAATGATCTCAATGTGTTTTCATCAGCGCTCGAGATCTCACCTGTAGCAGAATTCTACGGCCTCTTTGGCTCGCTCTCTCTTCATCCGCTTGTTGGTCTTGAATTT
>JAPLFN010000034.1:29656-48638 GCA_026390655.1 Candidatus Kapaibacterium sp. | reverse complement strand
ATTCGTGTTTCCTTCATATCCTTCGGGAGGAACTTCTCAAGGCCAAGTTGTACAGTGGCATTCCATGACGTAGACTCCATGCGATTTCCAAAACGTTCTTCTAATCGATGGTAATTCGGAGTTGTATGGTTGATGGACGCCGTCACCGTGCCAAGATCTGCAAGCTTCAGGGTGGAGCTAGCCAAACCAGCCCAATCGTTGTCACGCGTAGGTTCTACCACTCTCAATTCATCTACCCACATAGTAGTTGAAAGCTCATTCGGATAACGTTCTGCAGGGTTTGCCATTCCGAATCCGAAATACGAGATTCGAGTCATGATAGGATTACCCTTTATAGCAAAAATTCCCTGGGGGTCACCCGGAACGGAAAACTCCTGACGATCCGTTGTTCTGCTCTGATCACGACGCTCCTTCGTTGCCGTCAGCTCCGCTATTATGATGCGTAGATCCTGCCAACCGCGCAGCAACGGTCTTCTATACTCGTAGTAGTTAGCGGAGTCAACGCCAAAGCGAATAAAGCAATAGGCAGGAGGAGTTGAACCGGCAGTTACGCTGCTCGGCATCGTGTTATCGCCGTGGATGAAGAACGCCACTTCTTTGTAGTAGAACAGATCCCACGGCCGGAATATTCTTGCGGCAAATCTCTCTTCTCCGTAACGAAGATTTCTGGCACGTACCACGAGCGACTGTTCGTTGAGATACACTTGTTGGTAGGGATCAGGATTTTGTAACTGTTGAGGTGGCTGAACACCGGGAGGCATCGTGTAGAAGTCTGGCGCGCTCTGATTCTCTTCTCGATTCACAAACGCTACTTGCAGTACGGAGTCGGAGGAAGTAACACCGGCCTGGAATTGGTGATTCCGAAGCCAATAAGACCCTACAACACCCCAATCAGCGATCGACACCTTTACGACTCCGCCCTGGAAATGGACGCGGGCATATTGAATGTTTGTGAATAAAGGATTTCCTACCACGGTGTCTGGCCTGCGAACCGGGATGCGGAACTGATACCACCCTGCAGCAGGGTTGCCCCCTACTATCTGAGGATTCGTTGACGGATTCGGATTGAGCTTCACTTCATAGCGGAAGTAGCTGTTGTCAAGCGAAATCGTCTGACCGTTGTTTTTGTTCAAGATTTCTGTATCCGGGAACTGTCCTAATTCAGACTGTGTGGCATTGCCTTCATAGTTGTTGTACTGAACGAACTCTGACTCATTCTGATTCTGTCTGTCTGCGGCGAAGTTGAAGAAATAGTCATCTCGTGCCGGATCCTTCTCACGATTGAGCGGATCAGGATATCGTTCCTTCTCAACGTCATTAGCGAGTGTATCAATACCACGATCTTCACCAACATCGATAAGATTATTGGCCGGAGTGCGATCCTCGGTGTTAAGCCTCTGGTTCGGGATGACATCTTCGCTTATCTGACCAAGATCGATATACATTTTTGATCCCGCCTCGTAGGAATCAATCCTCATCATGATCTCGATATAGTCTATGTTGTCGTTGTCGAAATTTGTGTTGAATGGTGAGAGAAGCCTCATCATTCCGCCCCAGATTTTTGGACGATTCTCTCCAATGTATGACTGGGTTTGCGCACGAACCGCTAATGAATCGGGATCATGCCATCGCGCATTCTTTGCGTCAAGGAATTCAGGGTTGTGATTGTAAATACCGCCACTGTCCCCCGCGGATGCATCTTTTGCTGGGGAAGCATGCGTCCAAACAGTCGGGGTCAGTCCAAAGGAGAGATATCGGCGTGCACTTTCAAAGTCATCCACATACGCAACAGCCTTGCCCGCATCACTTGCAACGGTAGAAATTCGTTTGTTCGGCGTAGGCGATACCATTGCCCACTCACCCGTAAACGTCAAGGTTGATTTTTCCTTCGTATCCAGTCCAGGCAAGGCATCTAACGCACGAGTAAGCCATGGCAATTCTGCATTGAATCTTGCATCGAAACCCATCATAAAGTTTGAATTTGGCTCTTGTCCCGGTAGCACGCGGTCAACAATTGCCGCCTGATCATAATTCATCAAAGTCATACCGATCGAGCCACTCATCCTCCTTTGGTTAAACAGCATCATGTCGGCTCTCACACCCAACAATGTCCTCGTAGTGAGGTTGAAGATGTCGTTCTGCTCGTACTCAATATTCAGATTGGCGTTCGGCAGTGATGCGCGTGCGTTAAGGAGAGATAGCGTGCCCGAGTAATAGTCAACGGTGAAGTCCACACCCTCTCGCAAGGGGGCTCCATCCAACGTAACCCGCACGCTACCCGGCGCAAGTTGATATGCGAGCGGGATCCTGTTTCCAGACGCCGTTCCCGCGGCCTCGCCAACGATGAGGAATCGATCCTTCGCCGTTACGAGCTTCGCCGCCTGCTCTGTGGTGTCATACACCTCATTGAAAACGTACTGTTCTGCCAGTTGAGCATTGCCTTTCAGCGCGAAATAGTCCCGTATCCCCTGCCTGAAGGGCTCAAGACTTGGAAACGTGATTTCTCCACGAAGAGAATTGAACACAGGAGGACGTGCGTCGAACACGCCGTCTGGTGGTGCCGCACCCGTCCCATTATTCACTTGGTCCACGCGAAAGATCGTTGGGATCTTATCAGGAGCCCCTTCCAAGACATCTGTAGAGTCGTTTGTTGACCGGTAATACCACATGCCGATCTTGGCGTCTTGAGGGTTGACATTTGCGACGCCGATGTTGTAAATGTTCCGCATCATTCGCTTCCATAACAGCTTGAATCCAGGCTGCATTTGTGGTCGCGCAATGAGTTTCAAAATCAACGTGTCTTTTTCGTTGACGGTGTTCGTTAGCGTTCCATGGTAGTCGTCATCTGTATTCGCCGAGGTTTCACCTTCGGTCCGATACGCTACGGCGTAATACCTGTCAGTTCGAAGATTTAGAACTGTAAGCGTACCCAGGTTGAAATCTATCTCATACCGCTTATTGTCAAGCCGAATGAATCGTCCTCTCTCAATATTGCCGGCCTTGATCTCTTGGTCCTTAATGGCTGTTGGATATCTCTGCCCTTGCAAATACCGAATTGGAGCGAGGTCCGCTATTGCGACCGCCTCGTTCGCTTGCACCTCTCGTAGGTCCGTGGTAGACTCCCATACTTCAATTTCCTTGACAACTATCGGGGCACCATTCTGAGGCAAGACAGGGGTTGCTGACTTGAAATATTCCTTCCAAATCGGGAAGTATGCAGTGTCGAGAAAAAAGTGGTTGCGTGCGTAATCATATGCCCGCACACCAAACACCGTTCTTGAGGAACCTCCCCGAGCATTTATGAACTTTCGTTCGCCTCTTCGTTGCGAGGCGATCGTCTTCAAATACAAAGGGCCAAACTGAAAATCTGCTCGTACTCCAAACAACGTCTGACCACCACCAATAAGAGTACTTTGCGTTTCTAGATTCACATTGCCGAACTCGACTTTTTTGATGATGTCATCATCGTACCCTTCGTACCCCACTTTGAATCGATTGTTGAACTCAAACTGATTGAGCGTGTTCCAATCAACATTCATTCTGAATTTGTCCCCAATACGAGCACTGACATTCACTTGAATATTCTGATTGAAAATAGGGGCTGATTGAGTCTGGCCTAATACGGAGGCCGTTCCAAGCCTCTGTGTGTCCCAGCGCCATCCCATTTGGACGTTGACCTCACCGTTCACATTGATCGATACCTCCGGTTTACCAAAAATTCCGAAGATCGCGTTCGGAGGCAATGGGATCGTGATATTCGTCGCTTGGTCGATGAGTTTGGTGAGTTCTGCCGGAGACATAGGCTTCTTCATCTCATACGCAAGGAGAGATGAGTCTCGTAGCTTTTTAGCCAGCTGCTCTCTCCGCTGAGCCATATATGCATCCATGGTGATCGGAACCATGGTTCCGACATCGATCCCATCATATGTCTCTCGAAGCGTGATCCCATAGAGGAGCGAGTCTACAGACCCAACCGACAAGTATCCAGAAGGAATAGGAATACTGCGGTTCCTGCGTTGAGAGGGCGACGTACCGTACCTGTTGAGCTTTGTTGGAGGATAGAAGGACGGGACATCCGAGTTCGTTGGATCACCCGAGTCGTATTGATCGACAACGGGCTTTCGCGGGGCACTTGTGTCTTGCAATAATGGCAACACGTATACGGAAAGCGTCCAAGAAATTGCCTGTAGGCAGGCGGCATGAAGGGGCTCCCCCCCAGGAGGTTGTGGGGGTGAAGCTTGGCTCAACTGACAAAAGGTGACCATGAAAAGACATGTCACCATCACAAAAGCCGTCACAGATGTTCGTATGGAACCCTCGAACACTTCGGGCAGCTCACCTATGGACTGAATAAATCGAAAATGCAGACCTCAGGGGGTATGCAAGCATTGTACCAAATGGTGAGTATAAGCCCTCTTCGTGCCAGTGTATGATGTACAAAGATACATCGTGGGTTAGTTTTGCAGTTCGCACGAAATACCAGACATCCTATTGCACCCTGCATGACGAAACGATACCCCCTCGCCCTCCTGATTCTAACAATTACCGCTTTCTGCACTCGGGCTGCGGATTTTTCGGACTACACTGAGCTTGGCACACAGCAGGTTGCTTCTTTCATGCCTTCAGAGACAAGAACGATCATCAACCTTTGCGGCTCATGGCAGCGCATGAGCGATGGAGTTCCGGTTGAGTCCATCACCGTGCCGGGGTCATTACAATTCACTGCTCCGGTGGTACTCAGGCGAACAATTCGCATTGAACAGGGATCGCTTGACAGGCATACGTGGCATCTACAAATTCTCGGAGTAGTAGACGAAGTTGAACTGCGCGTCAATGGCCGCTTCGTAATGCGTTACCCTGGCGGGATGGTGCCATTTGGAATCCGCATTCCAGATCGCGTTTTGATCGCAGGAACGAATACGGTGGAATTGGTTGTCTCACCAAGTAGTGAACTCACATCGCTCGTAGAGGGATTCGCACGGTCTGCACGATCGCGAAGCATGGGGCTACTACGAGAGGTATTTCTTGTTGGCACCCCACATGTGTGGACGAATGATGTGCGTGTCCGCACAACATTCGCGAATGGAATTGGATCCGTAAATGTCAAGGCCACAATCATTGGTGGCACTGTTGAGCGTCTTCTTGGCTCCCAATCTGTTGGAGACGCTCTCACGCAGGGTAAGGCTACGGTCTCAGTAGAAGCCATTCTCCTTTCAAGGGATGGCGGTGCGGTCATCGCGAGGTCGGGAGCGTCGAACGTCACTATTGAACGCTCACGACAGCAAACCGTTGCGTTTCATCTAGCTGTTGCGAATCCACGACGTTGGAGTGTCGCTTCACCGGAACAGTACGACCTTGTTATTCGCATTGAGCGAGACGGTCAATTGGTTGATGTGTATGAAACGTCGATAGGGTTCAGGACTGTCAATGTAACAAGTACAGATCACGGTAGACGAATAGTGGTAAATGATTCCATCATTCCGATCTACGCAATTGACTATGTAGAAGACTACCCTACTCGTGGGACTTCTATGTCATGGCGTCAAATGGAACTTGATGTTTCATTAATGAAGACGCTAGGAATCAATGTTGTACGCGTTCGAAACGGCAGCCCACACCCCTACTTTTTGAGTTTATGTGACCGATATGGCCTGATGGTAATGGCCGAACTCCCAACGTCTGACGTTCCCTCTGACATGATCCTTCATGATGAGCTCGTAGCGCGTTTTAGAAATGCTTCCGAGCGATCCATCGCTTATTTGGATTCCCACGCCTCAGTCATCGCCATTGGCCTAAGTGATGGCCTGGAGGAAGGATCAGATGCCGTTGCCCAATATCATGCCGATTTAATTCAGCTCTATCGACGCTTGTCAACAAAGATGATCTACAAGGTTGTACCCGCCGGGCACTATGAAAAGACGAGCGAGGGCGGCTTTGATCTGATCGTTGTGAAGTTTAGTACCGCTAAGGACCGCCTACGATTTGATCAAATCGTCCAGGCGCTTCCGAAGATGTTTCGATCTGCAGCCGTGATCACCGAGTTTGGATCTAGGCTCTCACCAAACAACACGAACGGCTTTAGCGATCCACTTTCAAACGAAGCACAAGCTCTGGTTGTTAGAGATTGTTTTCGTGCATCGTTTGCTGCAGGTGTTGCAGGCATCATGGTTTGGTCGTTCGCAGACTATTCCCTTGACCGTCCAACAATGCTCGTGGACCACTTTGACGCATACACCTGCACTTCCGGATTACTAGACGTTTGGCGGCAGCCACGGATTTCATTTGCCATGTTAAAGTCGTTGATCAACGATGAGAAGGAGCCCCTTCTCCAAGCTCGAGGTGCTACGTTTGACACACCGCTGGTCTTCATTGCCGTTGGAATCATTCTGGCGCTGATCATGGCGTTTCTCATCAATCGTTCAAGAAGATTCCGAGAATATCTCCTTCGTGCGATAGCTCGACCATATAACTTCTACGCCGACATTCGAGATCAGCGAATCCTTTCCACGGTTCAAACGACCTTCTTGGGGATCGTCATTGCGAGTTGTGCGGGCCTCGTATTAGCATCACTTCTTTATTACGTCCGGGTTGACTCCGGAATCGAATACCTCCTTCATGTGCTCGTCCCGTCCAACCTCATCTACAATGTGATCCGTTTTGTATCATGGCGCCCGACTTTGGCTGTGCCTTTATGGTCATTCGTTGTCATGGGGCTATTTCTTTTCACTGCATTGCTATTACGGATTGGTGCAATGTTTGTGAAGTCTCGAATCTTTTTCCGAGATACTCTTACCATCGTTGTATGGTCGTCCCTGCCACTGGTTGTGCTACTTCCGATAGGCGTGGCTCTATATCAAGCACTTAGTGCTGACGCGCTCTCAATATGGGTGCCCATTTTGGTTGTTGTCCTTGCAGTATGGTCTCTCATGCGGACACTTCGCGCTACGTCAGTTGTTTTTGACGTACCCACATCAATTGTGTACTCAATTGGACTTGGCCTCGTAGCAACAGGCATCGTTGCTCTCCTGATCTCTTGGAATGCATCGTACGAGGCTTTCTCGTTTTTGCGATTCTACTTCTCTGTGGTCTCGGCGTAAACGCGGGTGATGTCAGTGATCGTTCCAGCGGAATACCGCCATTTGAATGACCGCGAGCGCGCGATTTTACGCGCGATAGTTCAACTGTTTGTCCTCCACGCTTTGCCGGTTGGGTCGCGCGTGGTTTCGAAGTATCTGGAAAGGTCCCTGCCCCTCAGTGCAGCATCAATTCGCAACACGATGTCGGACCTTGAGGCAATGGGCTACATCACGCATCCCCACACGTCCGCAGGGAGAATGCCAACTGACCTAGGGTACCGTTTCTATGTTGATTCACTCATTGATATAAGCAAGATTTCGGCTCAGGAGTCCGATAAGGTTGCATCAGATCTGATCGCACTTCCACGTGAGAGCGTCATGCGTGACGCGTCCCGCATTCTTGGGTCCTTAAGTCGCCACCTCGCCATGGTGCGGATGCCTCAGCTTCGCGAGGCACTGGTACAGCGTGTAGAAATCATTCCGCTCTCAACCGAGCGACTGCTTGTTGTGATCGCACTTGACAGCGACATCGTTCGAACTCTTACTCTAGAGACTCATGACGTGGTAGAGAATGGGATGATCGAAGCCGTTTCTCGCCAATTGAATGAGCGCCTAGTCGGCCGGCCCCTTAGCATCATTTCAACGATGTTAACGGAGTTGTTAGCCCCCTCGTCCGAGTCTGAACCGGCTCTTCTTCGACTATTTGTTGAACAGGTTGGAAATTTGGTAAGTGTGCATCAGTCTGGCACGGTGCATATCTCAGGAGCGCAGAACCTTATTGAGCAGCCAGAGTTTGTGGCGCCCGAACGCCTACGTAGTGTGATTGAACTCGTTGAGAACGAAGATGTAATCATTCATCTACTCGGTGCTACTACTGAGGTGGGTGTGGTTTCAGTACGAATTGGCAATGAGATCGAAGAAGCTCATATGATCGATTATAGTCTTGTATCAACCACCTATCGAGCCGGACATGCCACCGGATCGTTGGGGATCATTGGCCCTAGGCGCATGGACTATGGCCGAATGATATCCATTGTGCAACTTATGTCAAGCGTCCTAACACGAACGCTTAGCGACGGCACACCATAGTTGCACCTTGCACGTCTTGTGCGTGTCTCTTAAGAAATTTTTAATGCGGAATAGCAAAATGAACGAAGAAGTACGCGACGATGAGGCCACGCCCGAAGAGCAAATACAGCGTCTCCGGGCAGAGGTTGAAGAATGGAAGGATCTTGCGCATCGCAGATCTGCAGAGATAGCCAACATTCAACGGCGCACCCAGCAAGAGCGTCAAGATCTAATGGTTTACGCTTCCGAACACATGATCACGCGAATGTTACCTGTTCTCGATGACCTCCACGCCGCTGTTGACGCTGCGAGTAAATCGTCTGAGTCTTCCGCGCTACGAACGGGTGTTGAAATGATCTATGCAAAGGCGTTAAAGATCTTTGAAGCCGGGCCTGGTGAACCGTTTAACGTGGAATTCCATGAAGCCTTGATGCATACTCCCTCGGACCAACCGGAGGGTCACGTTGTACAGAACGTTCAGCGCGGCTACCTCTTGCACGAAAAGGTCATACGACATGCAAAAGTGATCACATCTGCTGGCCTGCCCCATCATACCCAGACTGCCGAAGGGGAACCGTCATGACGGATCGTGACTACTATGAGGTGCTGGGAGTTGGGAAATCGGCCTCGCAAGACGAGATAAAGTCAGCCTACCGAAAGCTAGCGATGCAGTTTCATCCGGACCGTAATCCGGATAATGCAGAGGCCGAAAACAAGTTCAAGGAAGCGGCTGAGGCCTATGAGGTTTTAAGCGACACTGATAAGAGGGCTCGCTATGACCAGTTTGGGCATGCCGGTATGCGCGGGGGGCAGGATTATCATCAATACTCAAACATCAACGACATCTTCAGCGCATTTGGTGACATTTTCGGACAGTCCATATTCGGCGATATGTTTGGCCAGCAACAGCAACGAGGAGGACGTCGTAGAGCTCAACGTGAACCTGGTGCCGACCTACGTGTTCGCTTACCACTTACGTTAGAGGATATTGCAACTGGTGTAGAGAGAACAATCAAGTTGCGCCACTGGAAATCTTGCACAACGTGCAGTGGCTCGGGAGCAAAAGACGGGTCTGGGTATTCCACCTGCGCGTCCTGCAATGGAGCTGGGGAGTTGCGCCAGGTATCAAGAAGCGTGTTTGGTCAGTTCATCAACATCGCCCCCTGCACAACCTGCGGTGGCACCGGGGAGATCCTCAAAGAGCATTGTGATTCGTGCGAGGGAGAAGGTCGAGTTGAAGGTGAAACAACCGTGAAAGTCACGATTCCTGCTGGTGTACACACTGGTAACTATCTGACGGTTTCGGGAAAGGGGCATGCAGGACGTAGAGGTGGTGAGGCAGGAGATGCGATCGTCGTGGTTGAGGAGACCGAGCACGAGATCTTCGATAGAGAAGACGATGACGTGTACATCGATCTCGTCGTTGACTTCCCTACCGCAGCACTAGGAGGCGAGGTGACCGTTCGTACACTTTTTGGTGAGTCGGCACTGAAAATAGAGTCCGGCACCCAACCCGGTGCTATTCTCAAGATGAAAGGGAAGGGTATTCCCCATCTCAATGCGAAAGGGGCTGGAGACCAACTCGTTCGTTTCAGCGTGCACGTTCCAACAAAGCTCTCAACCAAGGAAAAATCAGCTCTCAAAGAACTTGCCTCAAGCGACCATTTCAAGCCAAGGGACCAGCGAGGCGAGTCCCATTTTTTTGATAAGATCAAGGAAGCGTTCTCGTAGCAATTCAGTGGCGCTTCCACTCTACCTATGAAGCGTTTTCTTACGTATCTCCAACGCCATCTCAGTGTAACACGACCTGAAGCCCTTGCCGTGTCCTTCGTAGCGACGGTGTTGACCGTAGGTGCCATCGGTACCAGATTGTGGCCCGTACCGTCTACCCATGATCACGTCTCGGCGCAACGCATAGCGCAAATTCTTGATTCACTAGAATCTGAACGCAACGTTCCGTTTCCTGACTCGACCCTGGCGCATACGGAGGTGGGTCACGAAGCCCCCTACCAGGAAAGGCCTAGTCACCCAGCCAAGAGTGTTAGCGGGCCGATCAATCTCAACACTGCCTCAGTCTCTCAGCTTGAGGGGCTGCCCGGAATCGGACCAGCCATGGCACTCCGTATCGTTGAGGCGAGACGGCGCCGGGAGTTCACCTGCGTTGATGACCTGCTTAACGTGAAAGGGATTGGCGAGAAGAAGCTGGCAAAACTTCGACCGTACGCCAAGGTACCGTAAATTCAGGCATATGCGAGTAACGGTCTATCTTCACCCTCAACGAACAGTGGTTGCCCATTGGCAAGTAGACACTGCAGTCCCAACACTCTTCGCCTATTTTGAGCGCGATCCCAATGAGACCATAGATGATCTTCTGGTGGGTGCAGACGATGTAACAGTGGCCGTACATGGATCCGCGGTTACGTATCACACATTCCCGATTGACGCAACTGAGGAAACACGTGAAAGGCGGAGCTTTGAACTCTCCACCTGTCTACCGAATGTCCGAGAAGGTGTAGACGTCGTACACGATGTCTCGATGTCTGCCACTCTTCACCACACGCAATGGCATGGCCTTCTCGTCATTGACAGAACTGTTATTGAGACTATCCATCAGCGGGTTCACACTGAGGCCCACTTCGTTACGGACATTGAGCTCGACATGGCAATTGCCTGCGCTACTGTTCCCAAGCAGGCAACTCCATGGATGCTCGTGGGCAGACGAGGCGATCAATGGTACAAAGCTGTTTTTGGAGCCGATCATACACTGCAAGTACTTATTAGCTCACCCCATGATGCGGATATGTCGGCAGGTGCAACTGTATGCCAATCACTTCTCGACATGCGGCTAGGCACCGGCGGCTTTATTGACAGCGTCTTGCTCTTTGGCGATTTTCTTACAAAGCAGACATATGCCGAGATCGCTCAAGCGCTTGCAAAGCTCGAGGTGCGGACTGGTAGACTACAGCCGTTTCGCAGGGTACATTCAGCGATTACTGACGCAACACGCGCTGCACTTGCAGCCAAAGCCCACTTGCTCGGACCACTTGTTACACCCGTTGTAACCTCTGTGACCTCAGAGCTTATCTAGAATGCGCATTGTAAGAGGAACACATAGCGGGCGAACGATTCCCGCTCCTCCTGGATCTGATACTCGCCCAACAACGGATGTACTCAAGGAGAGCCTTTTTTCTGTTATTGAAAATCATCTTCAGTTCGAAGGGTCTGTGGTTTTGGACCTCTTCGCCGGTAGTGGCCAGATGAGTTGGGAGGCCTTGAGTAGAGGTGCCCGTTCTGCGACTCTTGTAGATTCATCTGCACTAGTTTGTCGACACCTTAGAACGGTCGCAGTAGATTTCGGCTTCAGCGATTCCGTGACCATAGTCAGAGCAGATGCACTAGGCTTCGTCAAGAATTCGGTCCGCTCCATCTATGGGCTTGTGTTTGTGGACCCTCCCTATGCCTTGAAACTCTGCAACCACATAGCTTCGGCAATAGGTGTAAATGAGTTTCTTTCACATAAAACCCTGGTGGCCTACGAGCATGGTGACCAAGAGGCCATGTTAGCCACGCCAGGCTCAACGTCCATTTGGCACAAGGGGCGAGGTGGGTCCGTAATTGACGTTCTGCGCTATGAACGTCCAGTGGCGTAATTTGCACCCTATGTCTAAGAACGCAATGTATCCCGGGTCATTTGACCCAATTACGAATGGTCACGTGGACGTCATTGAACGAGCAGCACAGATGTTCGAAACAGTGACGGTTGTCGTGGCAAAGAATAGCAAGAAAACTCCCCTCTTCGATGAACAGGAACGTCTGGAAATGGCAACTGCTGCGCTTCTTCACCTACCCAATGTGCGGGTTACCGTTCATGCCGGCCTGGTTGTAGACTTTGCTCGCGAAAATGGAGTGGACGTAATCGTACGTGGGCTACGAGCCGTGAGCGACTTCGAGTATGAGTTTCAGATCGCATTGATGAATCGGAAACTCCAGCCGGAGATAACGACGATCTTCATGATGCCCCATGAGAGGTATACCTACCTAAACTCCAGTATCATACGGGAGTTGGGTCGGTATGATCAGAACATTGCAGAGTTTGTTCCAAAGGTAGTTGCCGAACGTATGAAGCTAAAATTCTCATGAGAGTGCACATCGTTACGTTAGGCTGCAGCAAGAACACTGTCGATAGCGAGATCCTTGCCGGTCATCTCAAGGCTAACAATATGGAGATGGCAAACTCAGTTGAGGATGCCGACACTCTCGTGATCAATACATGCGGATTTATCGACGCAGCAAAGGAAGAAAGCGTCAATACGATCCTTGAAGCTGCGGAGCTTAAGAAGAATGGCTCCTTGCAGCGTCTTGTTGTTGCCGGATGCCTGTCAGAGAGATATGGGGACGATCTACGGAAAGAGATACCGGAGGTGGATCAT
Source organism: Candidatus Kapaibacterium sp. (assembly GCA_026390655.1). Classification (GTDB taxonomy): domain Bacteria; phylum Bacteroidota; class Ignavibacteria; order Kapaibacteriales; family Kapaibacteriaceae; genus UBA10438. The sequence continues at coordinate 36,064 of JAPLFN010000034.1, read as the reverse complement.
TTCTTTGGCACTGAAGCGTATGAACAGATCATTAAGGCAATCTCTCCGGATTTGAAGTATTCACTTCTGGGCGAACGTATTCTCTCAACGCCTCAACATTTTGCCTATCTCAAGATCTCTGAGGGATGCGACAATCCATGTTCGTTTTGCGCAATACCCATCATGCGAGGTACTCATCGGAGTACACCCATCGAAACATTGGTGAAGAACGCACAAAACCTGGTGAGTCAGGGCGTGAAAGAGATCGTCCTCGTAGCCCAGGATCTCACCTATTACGGTTTGGACATCTACGATAAGCGGCGGCTCGCCGATCTGCTTACGGCGTTGTCCGACGAAAGCGGCGCTGATTGGATCCGTTGCATGTATGCCTACCCGGCAAAGTTCCCTCTCGATGTATTGCCGGTGATTCGTGACCGAGCGAACATCTGCAACTATCTGGACATGCCACTTCAGCACGCTTCAACGAATGTCCTGAAGAATATGAGAAGGGGCATTACCCGTCGTGCAACTGAAGAACTTCTTGATACGATACGTCAACAAGTACCGGACATCGTTCTTCGAAGCACGTTCATTGTTGGCTACCCCAGCGAGACCGAAGCAGATGTCGACGAGCTTGTTGAGTTCCTCGAGAAGCAACAACTTGATCGGGTGGGTGTGTTTCAATACTCACAAGAAGATGACACGTACGCCTACATTCTTGGTGACCCGCTCTCCTCAGAAATCAAGGAGGCTCGAATGCAACGTGTCATGGATGCACAACGAGCGATCTCTCTAGAGAAGAACCGGGCGAAGATTGGCTCGATACAACGGGTGTTAATAGAAGAGAACATTGGCGGAGAATACCGCGGAAGGACAGAGGCTGATGCCCCTGAAGTGGATAATGACGCCTATGTTACATCCGATACATCACTTGAAATCGGGTCGTTCGTGATGGTAGAAGTTGACGATGCCGAAGAATTCGACCTATTTGGTCACACATTATTCGCGTAAATTATCTCAGTTCACTCCGCCATTATCAAGGATTCCTCAATGAAGGTAGTTGCCACGATTTTCGCCATATGTCTAGTGATGACAACGTCTGCATTTGCACAAAAAATTGAGCTTAATGCTCTTACGAACTATATGTTCGGTGCTTCCACGGATTACTACAACTCTAATGGATCGTACTATGGAGAGGTCTATATCGCCCCAAGCGCTGTTTATGGTGGTGCCATTGATGTTGACATGCGAAACAACGTCATGCTTGAGCTTCAGTACATGTATCAGCCAACAACCGGACAGATACGTAATGCTGGGCTGAATACTGCGCAGACTGATTTGGCAAACCACTTTATTCAAATCGGTGGTCTATTTAATCGAGATGTCAACGACAAGGTCACCGTATTCGGTGGTCTGATGTTTGGCGCGGAAGTGTTTTCCCCAAGTAGTCAGAAGTATGAGACGGTAACTCGTTTCCTCGGCTCTCTTACTGGTGGAGCAAAGATCTGGATCAATGACAAGATCGGCATTCGCTTGAATGCAAATCTTAACATGCCGATGATATTCGGTGGAGTTGGGTTCTACGTTGGTACAGGTGGGGGTGGCTATGGTGCTACAGCCTTGGTTCAGCTTCTTCAATTCAGCCTTGGCGGCGGCTTGGTCTTCAAACTCTAAACAGATCTAGTGGCGATAGTTCTTGAAGAGAATGAGAGCTACGGCGAAACTCACCACGCACATAATCGATAGTAAGACGGCGATGCTAACTCTGGTAGTATCGCCGTTTGCTATTGCATACCATTGTATCGTCGATCGCCACGAAAATGTCAGCAGGAAAATGGCTGTGGCAGAGAGACTGGCCGGATGAGTCCACATACGCCCCTGACGATGCAAGATCCCGAGAACCACGATAAGCGAACCAAAAACCCCACCATTGAACAATGAGGATGTGCTGGTCTCATGGGTGAGGAAGAAACCTATCACGCCCATAGAGACGAGAAATAGACCATAACTGATCAGCAGCGACCCGAGTCTCTTATGCATTTTCTGAACCAGTGCACCGTCCATCCACCATGTGAACGACCCGATGTGCACGATGCGCAAGGTCCTCACTGTGCGTTGCTATCACGCACGCTACATTCTTAGCTGCACGTAAACCGATTAGTAGGTCTGCCACCGATTCTGCATTCTCGGTGTCTAGATTTCCAGTTGGTTCGTCCGCAAACACGATCGAAGGGTCATTGATCAAGGCGCGTGCAATGGCTACACGTTGCTGCTCGCCCCCTGACATTTCAAGGGGAAGATGATCCGCTCTATGAGTCATGCCAACCTGCTCAAGAAGCACGCGGGCCCGTCGGTGCGCATCAAGGGTGGAACTACCGGCGACTAACGCAGGCATTGCCACGTTCTCAATTGCTGAAAATTCCGGTAACAGATGATGAAACTGAAACACCATCCCGATGTGTTTCGCTCGCACGGACGCAAGTGCGGAGGCGGAGAGCAGTGCGAGGTCGGTCATTCTGCCGTTGAGAAGCATTTCTACCTTCCCCTTGTCTGCATTATCTAGTGATGCCATAATGTGTAGCATGGTGCTCTTACCAGCTCCGCTAGGCCCCACGAGGGCAATCACTTCACCAGGCTCCACGTGTAAAGATGCACCACGCAAAACGTCGGTGTCAGCCTGCCCGGCGCGCCGGTAAGACTTGAATAATTCACAGGCAGAAATGAGTGGCATTATCAGAATTGCGAGAGGACTCTGATGTCATTTTCATAGAGGAGTCTGATGTCATCAATCCCAGTAAGCATCAGCACCACCCTCTCCACTCCGAAGCCGAAAGCAAAACCCGAGTATTCGGTTGGATCAATTCCTGAAGCTTCCAACACGCTCGGATGAACCATACCTGCTCCACAGATCTCAAGCCATCCAGAGTGTTTGCAGATGCGACACCCTTCCCCTTTACAGAGGAAGCACGACATATCGATCTCACAACTCGGCTCTGTGAAAGGGAAATATGAAGCACGAAATCGAAAAGTGGCATTTTCATCGTAGAAGCGGCGAGCAAAGGCCATGATGGTCCCCTTCAGGTCCGCCATACTCACGCCCTTATCGATGTACAACCCCTCGATCTGATGAAACTCGGCCAAAGAACGGGCGCTCACCGCTTCATTGCGGTAGACCCTACCCGGCATGATGCAACGGATCGGGGGCTTCATGCTTTCCATCACGCGAACTTGCACAGACGACGTGTGCGTGCGGAGTAGGACATCTGCTCTGTCCTCATTGTCGACGAAAAAAGTATCCTGCATATCGCGAGCAGGATGATCTGGGGCAAAGTTGAGCTTGCCGAAATTATGTGTGTCGTCTTCAACGTCGGGCCCTTCAGCTACCTCGAAACCCATAGACGTAAATATGTCCACCAGACGATCAATGGTCTGCGTGATAGGATGAACTGCGCCTCTTCGCTGACCACGAGGTGGCAGGGTTAGGTCTAGAGTTGCCGTCTCACTCTTCTGTTCGTATCGCGCCTGCGCGGTGGCATATGCATCTTCAGCACGTGTGCGTAGTTCGTTGAGAGCTTTTCCAACAAGGGGCTTCTCTTCTCGTGGAACCAGACGCAGTCCTTCCACGCACGACTGAACGGTGCCCTTTTTTACCAGGTGGCGTAGACGGAATCTGTCGGCAGCTTCTGCTGAATCGATCAGGGGTATTTCCCGATCGATTTCAATTCGAAGAGCGGCTATCTGTTCGATGAGAGTCATAGATGCAAATGTAGGAAGAAGAAACGGCGGTGACGACTATTGTCATCACCGCCGCTGATTGAAATTCGTTGGAATGGCAAACTCCTGACCTCGTCAGGTTTCTTAGACCGACTTAACGATCGTTGAAAACACCTGAGGATGATTCATTGCGATATCAGCAAGAACCTTGCGATTGATCGTAATGTTCTTGAGTTTCAGGCCGTGCATGAGGCGTGAATACGTTGTTCCATTGATACGTGCAGCTGCATTGATCCTGATGATCCACAATGCTCTGAATGTACGCTTCTTATTGCGACGGTCGCGATATGCATATTGAAGACCCTTTTCTACGTGGTGCTTCGCTACTGTCCAAACCTTCGATCGTGCGCCCCAGTAGCCCTTTGCGAGCTTGAAGTATTTCTTCTTTCTCTGGTGCGCCGCTACTTTATTGACACTACGTGGCATGTCAAAACTCCATGGTATTTGTCGTCAGGAGAACGGCTATGTCCCTGAACAACGTGAGAGAAAATATCTAGTCGATCAACGCATAGCAAGGCAGTGCAACACATTATTCATATCCGACGCGTGGACCATTGTGTCTTGGCGGAGATTACGCTTGCGCTTGCGGCTCTTGCTCGTGAGGATATGGCTACGGTTCGCTTTCTGACGCTTAATCCCACCAGAACCGGTGATCTTAAAACGCTTCTTGGTGTTGGCTCCGGAGCCTTGTCATCAACCTTTTTCGTCGTCTTCTTAGCAACCTTACCCGTATCACCCTCTACCGCGGGCTTTGGCTCCTTCTTCTTAGCAGGCTTCTTAATATCCGGGGCAAGCATCACTCCTAAGAATCGGCCTTCCATCCTCATCGGCTGATCGACTTTTGAAACTTCAACCAATGCATCGATGAATCGTTGAAGAAGCACCTCACCAAGTTCCTTGTGAAGGATCTCTCGCCCCTTGAACATCACCGTCGCTTTTACTTTATGTCCTTCCGAAAGGAACTCAAACGCATGACGAGTTTTGAAGTCGAAGTCGTGTGTGTCCGTCCCTGCCTTGAATCGCACTTCCTTGAGCGTTGTCTGCGTCTGCTGCTTCTTGGCCTGCTTATCGCGTTTCGTTTGCTCGTAGATGAACTTTCCGTAGTCGATGATCTTGCATACAGGCGGATTTGCCTGTGGCGCGATCTCCACAAGATCTAGCTCTCTCTCGGCTGCGATCCGCAATGCCTCACGGCGCGGTATCACTCCAAGCGGAGCCCCTTGTGCATCAACGACGCGGAGATCTGGTGCTGTGATCTCATCGTTGATCTTATGTTTTCGTTGTGGTTCCTGACGCGGACCTTGCGGCGGAATGTACGGACGCCTCAAAAGGACCTTCTGTAATGTTGGATGAACTTCTTGTAAAGAACGCAAAGATAGTGGTGAAAAGGGGTTACGTCCAAACGCATCAGAGGATTTAGGCAAAATCCTTCGTAATTTTTATGCTCCTTCCACGTCAACTGACCCCATGATAGACCAATCCGCTGCGGGATATTGTGATTTACCCATACATGATCTTCCCTGTCCTTATTGGGCGGGCAACATCTTTGAAAGCTGTGGCAGAATCCTTGGAACGTGACAAGTTTATTCTCGTAGCCGCCCAAAGAAACGCCGGCACTGAGGATGCCGGTTTTGAGGACATTCACAAGGTTGGGACGGTAGCCAAGATTTTGCAAGTGATGCGCCTGCCCAACAATCTCCTAAAGGTTCTCGTTGAAGGGGCTGTTACTGCTCGCATCGTTGGCGAAGCACGCACTGAACCCTATCTAGAGGCTGAGGTAGAAACGATTTCGCCAATTGTGAGCGACAAGGATCGGAATGTCAAGGCACTGATCCGCCACGCGACAGAGTTGTTTGAGGAGTACGTTAAAGAAAATCGCAATCTGCCACCAGAAGTGCTTGGCGCGTTTCAAAACATTGAAGATCCAATCAGAAAGCTCTATTATGCTGCGGCCAATGTTTCACAAAAGGTTGAAGTAAAGCAGAAGATCCTCGATGCTCCAGATGTAAAGAGCCAGTATTACGAGTTGGTCCAAATGCTTACGAACGAACTCGAGCTCCTCCGACTGGAAGTAGAGATCGATACGAAGGTTCAGGATCAAATACAGAAATCTCAGCGCAAATATTTCATCCAGGAACAAATCCGTGCTTTGCAAACGGAGCTGGGTGATGAAGATGACGGGGGAAGTGAACTTGGTCCATTGCGTGAATTGCTTGAAAAGGCCGACCTACCCGATGCAGCCAAGATAAAGGTGTTTGAAGAATTCGATAGGCTAAAGAGAACTCCCTCGATGTCTCCGGAATTCAGCGTCAACCGAACCTGGCTTGAGTGGATCGGAAATGTTCCTTGGTCTGCGCGCACGGCGGACGACCTCGACATCAACCATGTTCAGAGTATCCTTGATACCGATCACTATGATCTCGAGAAGCCCAAGCAACGCATTCTCGAGTACATTTCTGTCTTAAATCTCGTTGGTGCAATGCGTGGCCAGATCCTTTGCTTGACGGGTCCTCCGGGCGTTGGAAAGACCTCACTCGCGAAGTCAATCGCACGCGCATTGGGCCGGAATTTTGTTCGGATGTCATTAGGGGGCGTGCGAGACGAAGCCGAAATTCGCGGTCATCGTCGTACGTACATTGGCGCGATGCCGGGCCA
>JAPLFN010000034.1:24438-29635 GCA_026390655.1 Candidatus Kapaibacterium sp. | reverse complement strand
ATGAAACGTGCAGGAAGCACGAACCCGGTAATACTTCTTGACGAGATTGACAAGATGTCCATGGACTTTCGTGGCGATCCGAGTGCCGCGCTTCTTGAGGTGCTGGACCCTGAGCAGAACAGCACATTTAGTGATCATTATCTTGAAGTTGACTACGATCTCTCGAATGTTCTTTTTATCGCAACGGCGAACGTCAAGTATGATATCCCCGGCCCCCTCTTAGATCGCCTCGAGGTCATTGAACTATCAAGCTATCTCGAGCCAGATAAGGTACAGATCGCAAAGCAGTTCATCATACCCAAACAATTGGAACGTCACGGTCTCAATGATTTTTCGATCACCTTTACTGATGGCGCTCTTCTCAAAATCATTCGAGAGTACACGCGCGAAGCCGGAGTTCGCGGTCTGGAGCGCGAAATCGCAAGCGTTATGCGCAAGCTTGCGATGGAGATCGTCGGAGACGTCAGCAAGCGATCAGGCAAGGAAAAAATCGATGACGTGCGAAGCAGTAAGGCTTACACGAAGCTTACTAAGACGAAGTCGTGGCGCGTTGATGAGAAGGCAATAGCACGATTACTACGTCTTGCCAAATACAAGGAAAAGGAAGAAGAGATCAGTGACAAGGTTGGTGTAGCAACTGGACTTGCGTGGACGTCCATGGGAGGCGATACACTTCCGGTTGAGGTTACCATCATGCCGGGGAGCGAACGCCTAACCCTTACCGGGAAGTTGGGTGACGTCATGAAAGAGTCTGCCATGGCTGCCCTCTCCTTCTTGCGAAGTAATGCTGGACAGTTTGGATTGGATCCGGACTTCTCTAAATCAAAAGAGATCCATATTCACGTCCCTGAAGGTGCGATTCCGAAGGACGGACCCTCGGCCGGAATAACCATGACTCTCGCGATGCTATCAGCTGCAAGTGGGAAGCCCCTTCGTGGAGATGTGGCAATGACAGGCGAGGTCACACTTCGTGGCAATGTGCTTCCTATTGGCGGACTGAACGAAAAACTTCTGGCGGCGCGCAGGGCTGGGATGACCACTGTTCTCGTCCCGAAGGATAACCGTCAGGACGTTGAGGAGCTGTCACCCTTGGTCACAGAAAAGCTCACAATCGTTTATGTAGGGCATGTTACTGAGGCTCTATCTGTAGCATTTCGACAGCCGAAAACAGGCAGCAAGGGAAAACTAGCGGTTCAACCATCACGTAAGCGGTAATCAACTTTGGAGTTTACGGCTGTTTGCCGTACATTTGTTGTTCTTATAACCGCACTAGAGAATTACGGAGTATTGTCATGGCAAAGAAGGGCGCACGCGTCATCATCACACTTGAATGTACGGAAGCCAAAAAAGAAGGCAAGCCTGCATCTCGGTATTCCACGATGAAAAATAAGCAGAACACAACCGAACGGTTGGAGATCAAGAAGTATAATCCATTCCTCAAGCGCCACACGCTTCACAAGGAAGTTCGCTAAGGATCGTTCAATTCGTCCTGTAAAGTATTAAAGCCTCGACTGCCGTCGGGGCTTTTTCGTTTGTAGTAAATTCGGGCGAGTCGATTCATTTCACTGAAGGAGATCACCATGGTTCAAGAACAACGCAAGGATCTGCAGTTGCTCACATGGTTCGTAGGGATTCTTACAGCAATAGTCGTAGTTGGTGTTGCAAAGTCTCTGTCAGAACTCATACTTCCGGTTTTTGTGAGCTTTCTCATTGCCCGGTTTCTACGGCCATACGTCACGATGCTCTCAAAAAGGCGGTTTCCCCACGGAATAGCCTTACTTCTTGTTACGATCGCCTGTGGACTATTCTTTGGCGGCATTGGACTTCTTCTCGTCTATTGCGGTTCACAGGTAGCAGACGTCATTCCCGGATATGCACCACGCATCGTTGAATCTCTTCACGCGTTACAGGACTCCGTAATAGGCTTAATGGGCAGATTCGGAGCGTCACAAGGTGCAGTTGAACCTTCTCGCTTTCTTGATGCGGCTAAAGTAGTTGCACTTGCAACAGGACTTGCTAGCTCGTTAGCATCGTTGCTGTCCACCGGATTCATGGTCTTCATTCTGGTGCTGATGATTCTCGCTTCAGGTGACTCATTCAGCAATGCCGCTCTAGCTGCATACGGTGAGGAGCGACATAAGCGCATTGTTGACGTCATTCATGCAACGGATAGCAAGATGCGTCAGTTCTTGGTTTCCAAGTCCATTGTCAATCTTCTTTCCGGAGGAATGGTAGCAGCCGTCTGCTTAGCGTTTGGGACGGACTTGGCACTTGTCTTTGGCGTGTTGACATTCTTCCTGACATTTATCCCAGCCATTGGTGGCGTCGTTGCTCTTGCACTTCCAATAGGACTTGCATTTCTCCAATTCGGAGGAGGGGGCTTATTGACGGGTTTGATCATCAGCCTCTTGGTAGGCAACGTTATCATCGAGCGAGTAGCAGAGCCACGTATCATGGGAAAGAGCCTTGATCTCTCACCAGTGATTGTCATTCTTGCGTTCTTGTTCTTTACATGGCTGTGGGGAGCTGTTGGCGCCATCCTCGCCGTACCTGTAACGGCAATGGTCAAGGTGCTATGCGAATCGATCCCAAAACTTCGGCCTATTGCAATACTTCTTCGGGAGAACTAAGGCTACAGATTGTTTGGCTCGATCCGTTCAAGTTTTCCAGCCACGGCCGCACCTAAATCTATGCCCCGTGCATTGCAAAAGTTCATGAGGGCGATCAGGACGTCCGCTGCCTCGTCTGCGACATGGGCTTCGTCTGTTGGAGCCCCTTTCCAACGCTTTTTCTCGAGATTAGCCAGCTCGCCAGCTTCTCCACAAAGCTCCAGGGCGAAGAATTCCGGTGGCCGTTGAATAAAGCAGGCCGTTTGATAATCATCAAAGCCTCTTTGAATCGGTCTTAGACCTTCTGAAACTGTTTTGACCAACGATTCACACAACGGATGGTTCATTCTTCCGCGACCCCTTCCTCATGTTCATTTGAGCCACCCTCGCGCATTCTATAGCCAACGCCGCGAATGCTGGTAATGAGCTGAGCCTGACCGGGCTTTTCGATCTTTTGTCGAATGCGTTTAACGTAGACGTCAATGATGTTTGACTCAGGGTCAAAATTATGTTTCCATACATGTTGCATGATCATCGATCGAGATAGGATCCGCTCCTTATTCCGCATGAGGTACTCAAGCAGGGCGTACTCTTTTGTCGTGAGCTCTATCTCTTTCTCATCTCTAAAGGCAAAATGGGTTACGAGGTCCAGGGTGAGTTCTCCACATTGAAGTTTTGTTGTCTTCTCTGTGGTCGATCTGCGTAAGATCGAACGTAGGCGAGCGGCCAACTCCTCAAAATGGAATGGCTTCGAAAGATAGTCGTCAGCACCTAGGTCCAGGCCCTGAACGCGATCTTCCGTCGTTCCCCTGGCTGTGAGCATCAGCACAGGCGTAGCATTGCCCTCGTCCCTCAATGCTCGGAGGACGCTATAGCCGTCCAGTTTGGGAAGCATTACATCGAGCACAATCGCATCAAACACATTGTTCAGTGCCAGATCTAGACCGAGTTGTCCGTCGGCAGCAGTTTCTACGATATAGCGCTCTTCTTCCAGACCACGCTTGATAAAGCTGGCCACTTTGCGTTCGTCTTCAATTACAAGGATTCGCATGATTCGAAGATACGACGGAGCGTATCTTCGTGGTCATGAATTGGAAATCGATAATTGGACAGGAACGAATCCAAGGGATGCTCCAACGGTGCATCCTAGACGATCGCATTCCACAGGCACTTCTTTTGACGGGGCAAGAAGGGGCCGGTACAGTTGCTTTGGCACTAGCACTAGCCCGTACGGTCAACTGTGAGCACCCGCAGAAGAGTGTGAACACAATAGCCCCCTGTGAGAGCTGTCATTCCTGCATTCAATCGGGCATTCTTCAGCACCCGAACATTCACATCGTGAGCGCTCTCCCCACGCCAAAGAAAGACGGAGACGAGACGCTGAAGGACGAAGTGATAGATGAGATCCGCGAACAAACTCGCGAGCTTTCCGTCGATCCGTATGGGACGTATAGAATCTCGAATGCCACCCAGATACGTATTGGACAGATCAGAGATTTGAAGAGATCTCTATCACTTTCACAGATTCAGTCGGGGCGTAGAGTTGTAATTATTGTCAACGCGGAAGAGATGAGGGTGGAGGCAGCTAACGCATTCTTGAAGACGTTGGAAGAGCCTCATGAAGGTGTAACAATTATCCTAACGACTTCTCGACCAGAGATGCTGCTTCAAACGATCGTTTCTCGTTGTCAGGAGTTAACGGTTCCCCCACTCGATGATGACGATATCGTCAACGCACTTGTTTCGCGTGAGCTCTGCAGCCGCGAAGAAGCGACAATCATTGCACCGTTTGCACAAGGTAATTTGCATAAGGCGATCGACTATTTGTCCGACGATGTGCGAGCTCTTCGGGAGACTGCAGTGGACCTATTGCGAACGGCTCTTAAGGGAAAAGAGTACCGCAATCCACTGCTCGATGCAATTGCAGAGGCAGTCGATAATAAGAATCGTGCACGGGCAGATGCACTCCTGTCTATGCAAGCTCAATGGCTCAGGGATGCTCATGCTATAGCTCTGACGAATGACAGTGCTNNNCTCTCTCGCGCCCTCTCTCTCTCTCTCTTGAGCTTGTGACCTCGCTCTCTGTATTCGCGCGTGTTTGGGTGTCTTGTGCTTTGCGTCTGCTTTTGGTCAGGCCGATTTCCCAGCTGTGCTGTCTGTTCTAGAGCGAGCTTCACGTGACATCTCGCGCAATGTTTCTGTTCAACTCATTCTCATTACGGCGATGGTGGAGATACGAAAGATCTTTGCTGTGACTCGAATGAAGGACAAGGCCATCTCATGAGACACCTTCTCATTATCACGTTTGTGATGTGCCTTGGCTCGATTGTGGTCATGAGTCAGTCATCAGATCTTCATGTTCGCAGGGCAGTGCTCGATGGCAGGGGGCACCTATCCATTGAAATGGTACAGTACGATCCCTCCTCAACATTGGGCACAAGTATCGACGCTTCGTCCGTGAGCATTAGTATCGATGGTCTTAGTGTCCCCGTGCCTCCATTTCGTTGTTCGGAGCACTCTTCAACCACGAGCATATCCTCGGTTCTTACAATTGACATTTCTGGGTCGATGAGTCGCGGTGGCCCTAA
>JAPLFN010000034.1:10321-24425 GCA_026390655.1 Candidatus Kapaibacterium sp. | reverse complement strand
GGTACGTGCCCTGGCCGCAGGCTCGGATTGTGCGATCACGGCATTTGATAACCGGGCGTCTCTCATTTGTGATTTTACTGGAGACACAACAAAACTGCTTGAGGCGATAGAGACACTTAGGCCAAGGGGTGGCACTGACTACGATGCAGGTATGTTGTCAGAAGAGATTGGTGGAATTCCGTTGGCATCAACTGGCCGATTCAAAAAGGTTTTAGTCTTCTTGACCGACGGGATTGGCAATGGCCGAACTCAGCAAATGATCGACGACGCGATCAGCAATGGCGTTACCATCTATTGCGTTTCTCTTGGCATGTCCATGCCTGACGCGCTGCGCCGTGTAAGCGAGGAAACCGGCGGACTTTGGTTTGATAATGTAACAACCATAGAGCAAGCGGAGATGGCATATCGCCGTATTCATGCCGACGCCGTCTCTCCCTCTATATGTTTCGTCGATCTTGATGTTTCACCATCGTGCTCGAAGAATCGCTCAATCGTTCTACGTGTAGGGAGGGACTCGGTTCGCCGTTCAGTAGTTGCTCCTGACTCGTCTCTGTCGGACGTGCGTCTTTCGCCTCTCTCTCTCCACTTTGAGAAGTATGCCCCCCCACAACAGGTCACGTTGCGGGCCGGTGTTGTTCCTGTGACATTGACATCAGTCAAGATCACGTCGCTTTCTCCGGTCCGTATCACCATTAACGAAGCAGACCTCGTGTTCCCTATTTCAATTGCTGCAAACGACTCACTAGTATTGAGCGTGTCTTGTGACCATACTGACAGTCTCTATAGTGTTGGAAGGATCCAGTTGGAGTCCATGCCCTGCCCCCTTCCATCGATTTACACCAGCGCTGGTAAACCCTATCGAAGACCGATCGGACGAACGATCAATGTCGTGTATCCAAACGGTGGAGAGCGGATTCCTGCCCGCACAAAATTTGATCTTCTGTATGATGGCGTTCCCTCGGACTTACCGGTTCGTGTCGAGATAAGTTTTGACCTCGGACACACATGGACACTGATTGCAGATAAGGCCACAGGACATTCTGTGCCGTGGGACGCGCCCTCTATCTCTAGCGATTCCTGTCTGTTGCGGGTGTCGCAGATTGTTTCGGATGAGATCAGGATGCAACCTGTGGCAGCTACACGCATGCTACGAATCGAACAAATTGACTTCTTAGGAGATGGCAAGCGTTTTGTGGTCTCGGGTCTTTCTATTCATGACACAAAGGCATTGAGCGACTCTGCAGTTCGTGTACATGACGCAGCGACTGGCGAATTGTACCGAACGTTTCCAGGTGTTCGTTTCGCACGGGCTCTGAACGACGAGGCACTGCTCACGTGGGGTCTTAACGGTCAGCTTCATTGCTTTGACCTTTTGAGCGGCAATGAGCGGTGGACGATGTCGATTGCCCCTTCTGCTCAGCTCATATCCGTTTCGCAGAATACGAAAGGCACGATGGCATTCGTTCTTGGTGGATGGGACGAGCGTCCTCGTGTTATTGATTGCGTTAGCGGGCTTACGATCGCTCGTTTACCAAAGGACACCAAGGAAATTGATTTTGGAGTGATGTCAGGCGATGGGTCTCAGGTGGCACTCATATGCAAGGATTCTAGCCTGCAGCTGTATGATTCACGATCTGGTCGGTTACTTCACAAGCTGACAACCGCTCCAATCGCCAGGCTCTATAGAACTGCATTTTCACCCGATGGATCGAAGATCGAGCACACCTGACGGGATGCTTCTCAACACTCTTGCAAAGAGACAGTATGTAAACGACAATGCCTACGTAACATTTCTACCTGACGGCAAGAGAATCGTCCTCGAAACAGGAAAGGACCAAACCTCTATCATTGATGTAGGTAGTGCCGAAAGCGTTGTCACTATGCAGCGATCACCTGGATTTGGAGGCGTTGTCTCCGTCGTACCTTCGCGGGATGGCTACCTAGTTGCACTTTCTTCCCTTGGGCGCGTGACTGTTCATGAAACAGCAACCGGCGTAATGGTCTATGAGATGAACCAGGTCGATTATTTTCCGTCGATTTCATCCGACGGTTCGCGCATTGCAATCCGTACGTCCGAAGGCGTTGCCGGTGTGTATGAAATAAGTCCCGCGATTCTACAGGCCGACACTAGCAACGCGCGGTGGAGTATCTATCGTACAAATGCCAAATTACGCAACGTGCGTTTTGGTGCTCGGCAAGTTGGACAATCCATCGATTCCGTCATAGTTGGAGGACTCGTCAACGGTACCGTCGATACAATTAGCGTTGACAAGATCTGGATAGAGGGATCGGACGTGAAGAATTTCGGCGTTCGAACTCAACCTGGTGCACTCATAGCACCTGGCGATAGTATCGAGATCGAGTATTTCTTCTCACCAGTTAAAATGGGTGAACGGGCTGCTATGATCATCGCAGAGGTAACCGGTGGACGTCTTGCAGCCCGTATAAGCGGTCCTGCCAGAGGCAATATTCTCTCAGCTGATGCCGATTTCCTCAATTGTGGAGTCGTTGAAGTTGGTGATGCAAGGGATGTGGCTGCAGACGAACTCATTCATAACACCGGTAAAACACCAGTGAGAATTCTTTCGATTCGAAAGGTTGGACCAGACAACAGTTCGTTCGATATTATGTCAGACACACGAACGACACGCCGACCTCCACGAGACGGCGGGCCATCAGGAGGCGCTGCCCGAAATCGTTGCGGCCATAAAGATCGCGGACCGACTTCTCCTCGCGTTTGAGATCGAAGGCTATCCAGAGATCCTTTACGCAACCTTGTACGGCAGAGGAGCTATTGACACCTTCCGCATAACAATGAGTGATCCAACGACATTCCGCAGCATCCTCTTGCCAACGGCCGTGATACCTCCCGCTGGAACCTTCGTAACGGGAGTCTATGACGTTTTAGGTTTTACTGCTGGATACTCCATAACGGACAATGTCATGGCAACGGCAGGCGGTGTTCTGCCTCTTCCGAACAGATGGTTTGGTGCTTCCGGTTATGATGCCTCGTGGAGCGCCGCATGGTCGCTAGGTGCCAAGGCGGGGTTTCATCTACTGAAGGACTTGATCATTGGAGGGGGCTATCAATTTGGTCAGAGTTACTATGATCAAGATGTATCTGAGAAGCTCGAATCGAAGATCACGTTCAATGCAATCTGGGCCAATGCCGGTTGGGGTACCGATGACAGTCGACTGAACGTTTACGTCGGATATGCATTTAAATATCACGAGACTGCCTACGTGGGGTCATATAGTGCGGATGCAACGATCGTTGGAGCGGCATACGATTATCGCATCGGCTACAACTGGAAGCTTTGCAGCGAAGTGGTCTTCATGCGCACGATGACGTTTGTACCCATAACACTCACAGCGCGATATTTTGATCCGGTGCAGGCTTTTGAATTCGGGTTCACGGTCACCGGCATTCCGGCAAGTGGCGCAGCTGCATCAGCGTGGCCAATCATACCGATGTTGTCATGGGTCAGACGCTGGTAGCACGATGTAGAGTCGGAACTACTACAACGTCGGCGCCTGCAAGATCAATCATGATTTCACCCTGGCGAACAGTAACTCCATCTATGCGTGACGCGAAGACGAAGCCTGGAATACCGTTCACAGGCAGTCGAATTGTTCGTGCTGTATCAGTAATGTTAACGACGACGAGAAGTCCGCGTCTACCATCGCGGAGCACCCGCACAAAGGCTACTACTTCATGATCATCAGTTTCAACTAGATAGAGATGATCATCATCATGAAGGTCTCTAACAACGTGTAAAACGGCAAACTTCATGATCTTCTCACGGAGCCATTCGGAGGTTGTGCGTCCTAACGTCCACGACAGAGGCACATCACTAAAAAGTGCAAGTTTTTCCGGCGATGAAACCGCTATCTCCTCGTCGGTGAAGCCAAGTCCGGTATTAACGGGCTGTTGCTCATCGAGCTCCAAACCTGCGTGTAAGAAACAGAAACCTTTAGGAAGGAAACGCAAGAACAACCATAGAGCCGATCCAGCCCTTGCAGGCAGACGCGTGGCTACTCTCGGCGTATTATGCGATTCTGGAGTGCCGAAGTAGCGAATCGGTATGCTTCCATTTGCAATGCGCTTCACAAAAGAGGCGAGCTTGGTTGGATCGAATGCGTCAAAAGGCAGGTAGCCAATAACGGCGTCGTATCCTGTTTTCAGAGAAGCTTCTTCAAGATGAAAATTTTCTTCGAACAAAATGAAATTCGACTTTGAGGACCTGCTCTCTGCCACAATGCGAGCTCGGAGATCTTCCGGAAGAGCATGTCCCATGTCGATCATGGCGCCGTCGATATCGAACAT
The DNA here is from genome assembly GCA_026390655.1 of Candidatus Kapaibacterium sp. GTDB lineage: Bacteria > Bacteroidota > Ignavibacteria > Kapaibacteriales > Kapaibacteriaceae > UBA10438. Next base: position 20,098 of record JAPLFN010000034.1, on the reverse strand, counting down.
TCGAATGTAGTGCGGTATAATGCCGGAGATCGTATTCCATAGAGAAGCCTGTCTGTACGTCGGCTGATCCAGATCGCGTTCAAACATCCGAATTGTGTTATATGCCATGTATCGGAATGATGGATGATCGTGAAGCCGCAGGTACGTCACATCGCTCCATGCGGGCTGCTGGTCGTCTGGCGGCCAATCTGCAAAGGCTCCGGGAATGCGCAGTACTCTTCCACGAGCACCAATCCCCTTCCACCCACGTTCGTCCTTTTCTACACGCAGTGGCATGTGATCGAAGAGTGCCTGATATGGTTCTGAAGGAACGGGCAGGTCAATGTATATGCCTTTGTCCACCATAGATCTGATGGTCTTAAGCTCGGCATCGGAGAACGTTGGCGGACGGAAAGTGTCAATACTGCCAATTCCGGACTCATCTACCCAATAGAACCATTCGGGATGACTCGATACGAGGTCACTATCAATGCTCGCTGTGCGAAGTACGGTTTCTAACACGACCTTCATTCCAAGCAAATGGCACGTTTCAATAAGGACGCGTGCTTGGTCCTCCACCGACATATCGATGCACGGCTCGGCTAGCCGTTGATCTAATCGAAACGGGTGCTTTATCGCATAGGGTGAACCGAGCTCTCCCTTTCTTCCTATTACTCCGATCTCCGTTATCGGTAGGAGTACAAGAGTGTCAATTCCCAAACCCCTTACGTACGGCAACAAACCCAATAGCTTTATGAATGTCCCTGTAGATCGCCACCCATCTTGTTCTGTTCCAACACCATGATTGTATGAGGTAACGTGACGCACCATCGCGTTATAGGCACTGGCTTTGTGAAGTTCCCATACATCTTCCACATCTCGACTCCGTCGTAGTGCGTCAATCCGTCGAAGTTGGTGGAGTATATAGGAAGCGCCTGAAGGAAACGTTACTGTAGTATGATCACCAACCCAAAGTCCCGGGACAGAGTATTCATGCCATGAGGCTTGTTCCTGCTCTTCCAGAATGTCTATGAGTTTGCGTAGGAGTGGGGTCACGTGGTCTTCTCTACCGAGTGATAGTGGTCAATGATCTTCCTTGCCATTGCTGGTCCTACAACCTCCGTTAACTGTTCAACCGTCGACTCGCGAACGCGCTCGACCGAACCAATGATCGACAACAACTTTTTCGCCGATTCATCACCTACCCCGGTAATGTTGGTAAGCTCCGTTTGAAAGGTGCGCTTATCTCTAAGTGTACGATGGTATCGAACGGCAAATCTATGCGCCTCATCTCTGGCCTGTTGAAGAAGTCTCAAGCTGCTCGAAACCTTTGGCAGATACAGTGGAACAGAACTGCCGGGGGTAAACACTTCTTCTAGTCGCTTTGCCAGACCAACTACAGTGAAGGAGCCAACGAGACCAAGGGAAGCGAGAACCTCCATAGCATGAGATAGCTGCCCCTTCCCACCGTCAATGATAACGAGGTCAGGCATGGGTGTCCCCTCCTCAATGGCTCGGCCGTACCTACGCGTGATGACTTCTTTCATTGCTTCAAAATCGTCGTTGCCTTCTACAGACCGGAGTTTGAAGTGACGGTATTCGGATTTCTTTGGTTTCCCATCAACGAACACCACCATTGACGAAACGTAATCGGTACCCTGAATATGTGAGTTGTCAAAACACTCAATTCGTCGAGGCATTCGTTCCATGCGAAGGTCTTGCTGTAGAGACATCACAGCGCGTGGAACAGACTGGTCCTTCAGTGCCTGCTGCAACAGTAGCTCCTGCAACAACACCTCGGCATTCGTTTCCGCCATTGATACGAGCTTTCGTTTGTCACCGATCTTTGGGATCATGATCTCAACGGTATTGCCCTTGATTTCTGCGAGGAAACTGAGAAGGGGCTCCGTATCATGGATCTCACAAGGTAAGAGCACCTCGTCGGGAAAGTGTTCCGCTTCGAGATACCAACGCTCCAACGTCACGCGAATGATCTCATCGTCCGACTGTTCGCGAGAATTACCCACGAAGTAGTGTCGCTTTCCGATCAGCTTTCCATCACGGATTGTAAACCCAACCACGCACGCTATGTTCTCTGCTCGAGCAAGAGCAAATACATCACGGTCAGCATCATCATTCGCAAGAACCTTTTGTTTTTCGGTATACTCACGGAGGCGTTCTAGTCGCCCCTTAACAATGGATGCATCCTCGAAACGGAGTTCTTCCGCCAAGGCAGTCATCCTATCTTCCAACTGACTCTCAAGATCGCGTGTCCGCCCATTGAGGACCTGCTGGGCCTGTCGGATGTATTCGTTGTAGCGCTCGCGCGATATGTGTGACTCGCAAGGCCCTTCACATTTCTTAATGTGGTAATCGAGGCAGACTTTCCAACGTTCTGATGCGATCGAGACCTCTGACAGGGCTAAGTCACATGATCGAATTGGGAAGATCGACCTCAGCGTCTTCAGCAAAGAGTACAGATACGCACCGTCGGTGTACGGTCCAAAGTACTTACTTCCATCACGAACGACTCTTCGAGTCTTGAACACCTTGGGGAATTCTTCCTTTGTTATCCTAATGTAGGGGTAGGATTTGTCGTCCTTCAAAAGAACGTTATACTTCGGCTTATGCTCCTTGATGAGCGTATTTTCGAGGATTAATGCTTCCACCTCGGTATCCGTAACGATCACTTCCAAATCCGCGATCTTTTGGACTAGGGCCTTTGTCTTTGCGTCAACGGGACGCCCCACCTGGAAGTAAGACTTGACACGATTTCGTAGACTTTTGGCCTTTCCCACATAGATGATCTTTCCATCCGCGTCCTTGTGCAGATAGACCCCCGGCTTCGTTGGGAGGCCGGCTATCTTCTTCTCCAATGCATCGGTTAGAAGTGGGAGCTCATTTTCCATCACTACAAAAGTACCGCAATTCACGCGACCTCTTGTTACGTCACGTATATTGTAGGATGATCATTCTTGGAGGTTATTGGTGCAGCAAGAAACGGATGTGATCAACTCGATCGAGGAGATCGCCAAAGAGCTAAAGGATGCCGCGTGGTTCATTGGGCAGCGTGTTATCAATCGTGAAGAAGTGATTGAGCAGGCTTTCTGTGCATTACTTACTGCGGAGCACATGCTCCTACAAAGTAGAACTGGGGTGGGCAAGTCTCTGCTCGCAGAGCAGATCTTCAGCATGTTTGAAGGGGCGCGACTCTTTCGTGTTCAGGCCAGCAAGGAACAGCAGCCGGACACCTTTTTTGGAGGACTTGACCTTGAGGAACTCAAGGCCGGTCGCATCATTCATAACACCAAGGGATCGCTTGTAGAGAGTGACTTTGGCTTTATAGATGAGATATTTGACGCTAATGATTTTACTCTTCGTGCTCTTCTGTCTCTATTGAATGAGCGTAGACTTTTGCGCGGTCTACAAGACGTGGCTTCGCCACTCCATTCCGTTATCGCTGCAACAAACTATCTACGCGTAAGCGAGGTCACGGAAGCGTTGCTCGATAGATTTTTATTCAAAGCCGTGATCCTTCCGGACAAAGACCCGTTCATTCAGTATCAGATCTCCCAGAGATATCTCGTTTATGGAGGTCGCACCGCTGCACCTGAGAAGCGTATTTCGCTCGCGCGCTTACAGCACATGCATAAGATCATCACCGGACGCAGTGAAGACTTTCAGATCGCCATTACGAACGAACTTCTGTACTTCACGAACATCGTGATCAGACACTTTGAATTTCTCCGCAATCGTCAATTGAGTGATCATGCTAAACGCGGCGACGGAGTTGATTTCTACATCTCACCGCGTACCCAGGCCAAGTCATTGGATCTTCTGCGTGCTCTGGCATTGTTAAAAGGACGCACCAACGTAGTCCATGATGATGTGAGTCAGCTGTACTTCATTTTCTCAACTGTGGGTCTTCCCGAGGAGATGGCGCTCTTTAAAAAGGCGTATACTACTGTTTTGAATTCCTTGACTGCGTCTCGAGGCTTTGATCAGGTAACGATTCTTTTGGATTTCACCGACCTACTCCGAGAGATCAAGGAAGATCCCAAGCAAATGCGCGAGCCCCTCTCCAAGTTTGCTGAGTCGCCTGTACGTCGCAGTTTTCTTGATTGGGTGAAGGAGAAGTTTGGAAGTGAGCAACCAGTGGATCAGAACAGGAAGTTACTGGAGCAATTTCTTACAGACTTTGTTCCCGTTTGTGATGAGGTTCGTGAGTTATTCGGTTGAAAAGTCACTACGTCAAACAATGGTCATTGTAGAGCGAGAACTTCAAAGAAGTAACGCATAAGTAATGTCGCGATCGACCATCGAAACTTCATCCTTCTTCTCCAATATGGAGCAGTTTGGATTTTTCGACACCGTGGAAAAGCATCTGCCCGATGAGTTCACTATCATCTATGAGATCGCAAGGATCCTTGAAGACTCATCACACGCGATATCGCGGGCATTAGCTCCGATTCTTGAGCTCAATGACCCATCGACAAACGACAACTCGCCTGATCAAATCCTGATCCCAAACATTCCTGAGGCAAAGGAGTTCGAAGCAGACCTTATTCGAAGCGTAACGGATGTGCGTTACATCTACCCTGCGCAGCATTTGCTACCCGAGATCGTGTTCCTGCGTCGACTTGCCGAGCGCTCCCTTTGGATGCCCCGACCACGGTCACCGAAAAACTTCCGATACCAGACGGAAAGTGATCGATTTGCTCCTGACGACCGTAAACAGAAAGTCTACATCCTCTTTGATACATCCAGTTCGATGCGTCAGCACTACCGGATTCATCTGGCTAAGGCCATCGTGTACTTGTTCTTACAGCAGAACCAACGAGAGCTCGGTACCATCTTTTTCCGGACATTCGACTTAACTGTAGGAGATCTATGCACGGCCCGCGACGTGCCGTCTTACGAGAGGCTTATCAGTGACGTGATGCATATCAATGCGGTTGGCAACGGTACTGTTTTGCAGAAGGCACTTCAGACAGCCATAGATGATATCGCGCATGAAAGCCAACTGAGTCACGCTCAGATCTTGGTTGTAACAGATGGCGTGGCGCACATAGACTTGGACAAGCTCCGTGAACAAATGGGAGATCAGATTACCGTCAACACAGTAAAGATCGGCCACGCACGTATGCATATCGATGCGAAAGTCATAGAAGATCAAGTGTTCCACTCTTCGAGTCCCGAAACGATTAGGTTGCGTGAGCTCATCAAGCAGAAGAGAGATCTTGAACTCCAGATATCAACTGCTGCCGGGCACTTACGGCAAGAGGCGCTCCGATCGCAGCTTGGCGTAGTGTTAAAGCAGATAGAAACTCTTAACGAGCGTCTCGGCACGTTTGTTTCCGAGCACTATGGCCTGGAGATTCAGAAGCTTAGTACGGCCTACGTCAATGTTAACGACATATCGCCCGAGGAAATGTTTTCATTGCCCGAGGAGAAGGTTTCTGAACTAGAGGAGCTGGCTGAATCACTATTAGATGCACTCCGCCAAGAACGTCAGGTTGAGGATATCAAACGCGCAGCAGTGTTGTATGATCACCTTATGCTGCTCATGAAATACAACAAGATCGACGCATCTCGATTCGAGAAGGCAGCGAAAGAGCTCGAGCAGATGTTAGATTCTATTTTGAACAAGCCTACATCAGGTGCTGATGATATGGCCATAAGTGATCTTGAGCGCATTCAACTTCGGAACATGCTGGACCTCGGGAGCTTTAGCAACTCATTTTCGCTAGCTCGCATTCTCCGAATGCTATGGATAAAGCTCAGACGTTGGTGGATGGCGCGCAAGCAATTCAGGGCGTTTCGTGCGATCACTCGCAAGAAACTTAATCGGCGAATGTAGAAACCTTAAGTGTCTCTCGGCTCCACTGATGCTCGTCCAACAGAGTGGTACTCAAAACCATCTGCAGCCATATCCTCTAGGTCGTAGATGTTGCGCCCATCAAAGATCAATGGTCTCATCAGCAGGCTCTTCATCTTTAGCATGTCAGGCTTTCTGAACTCGTTCCACTCCGTAGCGATGATCAATGCATCGGCCCCATCGATCGCTTCATACGGAGTGTCGGCGTACAAAACGCTGTCGCCAAGTACTCTTTTTGCAGAAGCTGTTGCCTCGGGATCGTAGGCACGGACCACAGCCCCTGCCTTTAGCAAGGCATCAATGATCACAAATGCCGGTGCTTCACGAACATCATCCGTGTTGGGTTTGAAAGACAAGCCCCAAATGCCAAAGTCTCGACCGTCAAGTTTATTATCGAATCGATTGATGATCCGATCTATGAATCGTCTCACCTGTCGATCATTAACATGTTTCGAGGCCTCTACTATTTCGAGGGGGGTACCTGCTTCGTTGGCTGCATGGATGATCGCCTTTACGTCCTTTGGAAAACAGCTTCCACCATATCCGATACCTGAAAAGAGGAATCGCTTCCCTATTCGTCCATCTGTACCGATGCCAAGCCGGATCTTTTCAATATCCGCCCCAACCGCCTCACAATATTCCGAAAGGTCGTTCATGAAGGAGATCTTTGTCGCTAGATAGGCATTTGCTGCATACTTCGTTACTTCAGCGCTCTTCTCATCAAAGATGAGGATAGGTGCGCCGCCCCGCACAAAAGGCTCGTAGAGGTCTTTCATGATCTCCGAGGCGTATGGACTCGACGTTCCTACGACAATTCGATCTGGCTTCATAAAGTCATCAACAGCAAAGCCCTCACGAAGGAACTCAGGATTGCTGACCACATCAACTCGACGTTCGGGTGCCACCGTCGCAAACACAGCTGCCACTCGTGCCGTTGTGCCAACAGGAACCGTGCTCTTGTTGATGATGATCCGTGGCTCTACGATATTATGCGCGTTCAGAAGTTCGCCTACTCGTTGAGCCGTGGCCATAACCTGCTCAAGATCTGCCTCTCCGTCTTTTCCAGGAGGTGTTGGTAAACAGAACATGAGAATCTCACATGTTCGGACGGCCTCTGAAAGATCAAGGGAGAACGAGATTCTCTTCTCACGAATATTCCTATCAAGTACCAGATCAAGCCCAGGTTCATAGATAGGGATGTCGCCTTGACTTAGTCTCGCGACTTTCGTTGGATCAACATCAATACAGAGAACGAAGTTGCCGACATCTGCCAGGCATGTACCTGTAACGAGACCAACGTAACCTGTTCCAATGACGGCGATGCGATAAGACATTAATACTGTGTTGAGTGAAGGAAATCTGGACTATTCTAATTGAGACCGTCAATCACGGCTCTCAGAACGAACGTGAGAATGAGAAGTACAACCACTAAAATACCAAGCTTTACGAGGCGCTTCAATATCGCCAAGAGAAGAAGTATCACAAGTACTACAACAGCAACCTTTGCTACGGGGTGAAATGCAGTGTAAAATGTTATTACGTCGTGCATTAGGTGTTTTTGAAGACAAAGGTGATGGTTCCTTCCATCTCAAGGCCAGTCGATAGTTTATTAAATCGCCACTGTTTCAGAACACGCATAGCTTCCTGGTCCACGGCTGGGTTTCCGCCACGCCGCACTGGCCAAACAAGACTCACTGTGCCATCTGATAGGACCCTGAATCGTAGTTTCACTTCAGTGTTCAACGTTCCGGGTGGGAACTTCGGGAGAACCTTACTAACGACCGTACGATTGCCTCCGCCTCCCCAATCGATATCGCCATATCCCAGGCCTTTCCCTGGTCCTGAGCCCACCCATCCAAGTCCCGTCCCATCATCCCTACCATCCTTGTTCCCCACAGTTCTATCCGCCGCATCGGTGTTGTTTGGCTTACCGTCTCTACCAACCTCTTTCACTGCAATCAAATGTGCCGTTTGCGTTGGATCCGTTGCTTGATTTTTGCCAACTGAGGATGCTGACCTTCGCGCGTCTTCGAGCGGGTTCAGCGCCTGTTGCCCTCGCTGCGAAGCCCCTTCTCGTGACAGATTCCCTTTTCTAGCTCCCGTACCATCACCTTCTCCTAGAACCATTAGCGTTACCGGTGTTGTCTTGGGTAGTGAATATGGTTCAGGGGGCGAGTAGCTGGTACACATTGACATAAGCAGTATAACCACCAATACAATCAAGGCCACAACAAACCCACGGATCGCGTTAGGACTCCACTCGAAACGGATCTGAATAGAAGGGCTATCGTGGTACCGACTCATCGAATCCTTGCAATCCAAGGTTGGCGGAATCCAAGATTCACTGCTGCAGCTTCGGCTCCCTCCCTTGTTGGAAACTGCCCAAATCGAACTCTATACCACGGTTGACCCCGTAGGTTTTGCTCCACGATGTACCCGTCCTGTACCTTCTTTTCGCGCAACGATTGCAGCCACTCATCCGCGTCGTCGCGAGAAGGGCTCGAGAAAACCTGGACCACCCACATTGCATTAGCGTTCGATGATGGATTCGTTGTGGCAATCGTTTGGGGCGCTCTGTTTTTCGACTTTTCTGCTGCTGCGGGCGCCGGTACAGGCGAGGGCTTGGGTGGTGCATCCGTTGGTGGCCTGGCCGCAGGAGTTCCCTTAGGAAGTGTGTTCTCGTCTGTCACCCGTGAACGGATCTTGTTCGGCTTTACTTCCGCAAAGAGGGGTTGTATCGCCGTATCCGCGATTGATGCTGCGTTTTCGGCCACTGACGTATCGGTCGGACCAACAACGGTGTCAGCTTTGACTGTCGCGTCAATGGTGGCCGTAACCTCCGGCGTTGGCTCTGAAGGCGCCTTAAAGGCTTGATCCTCAATTGATGGCTTCGTAAGGAAGTAGTATCCCCCACCGATGATCGCACTTATCAAGATGAGACCGGCAACAATGCCGAGCCAAAATGTCATGCCTCTTCTACGATCACGTTCAGGCTCAGGGAGAGATGGCAGAGCCTCGACGGCCTCAACACGCCTTCGTTCCGGCTGGTCGGGTGCCGGAACAACTGTTTCCTCAGAAACAGGCTCCTGTGGTTCAGGGGGCTTTGGAGTAGCCGACATGAACGTCTCATCTTCCGGTCCAAATCCGGTATCGTCCCACGTAGGATCGTTAGGTTCCATGATCAGAACTTCCAGGTACATCCAGCTGTGATAAAAATTCCGCGCTCACGATAGTTTTCCCATAGGACAATCGTGCTTCCTAAAAGGTTCTCTGCACGAGCGTGGAGATCAAAAGAACTCGAAAGGGCATACGACGCTTTAAGACGAATATCAGCATAGCCTGCAAGGGAAATCGTATTTGCGATATCAGCCCAACGATGTCCAACATACACCATGCCAACTCCCGCGGTGAATTTATCGCTCACTATTCTCTCGTAGGTAGCAGATGCACGGATCCCAGGCACATATGGCTGTGCAGACGCTCCAGATATAGAAGCGCTGGTAAAATGGATGTCGGCGATCACCATATCACGAGGACTGGCAATCAATCGGGCGTCAGCGTTGAGTTCTACAACGCTCACTGTACGATACTCCACCGTGAACAGTCCTTGCCGTGCGCTCACCCACACTGCCTCGCGATCTGTTTGTCTCATACGAACCCCGGCACTGATTGATGTTTTAACCGTAGGATGAAAGATCGCAGTACCCCTGATGTCAATGATGTCATACGCGGCATCAAGATTTAGGGAGTCATCAAGATAGGGGTTTGAGGCCATGAGCTCACGAAAGGTCACAGATCGCATACCACTACCAGCAATAGCGATCACTGTTAGGTTTTGTCCAAGGAAGATGTCGGCCTCACCTCGTATTGAAAGCCCGAATCGATCAATAGCGATGGTTGAGGTTGCCCACTGGACGCCA
>JAPLFN010000034.1:9799-10308 GCA_026390655.1 Candidatus Kapaibacterium sp. | reverse complement strand
ACTCCCCCGGTAACGCGCACAACGTTGCTGACCCAACGAGCGAAGGCACCCGCTTCCACAAAAGGGTAGGCATTATTTGCATAACTCTGCATGCGCATGTCCACCATCGCTCCAACATCCGTATTTGTCCATTGCTGTTCAACGCGAAGCGCCCCTCGGAGGACATCATCAGAAACTGTCCGCAAGGTGGAAGTTGTTAGAGATTGGTGCATCCATGACGCCTGAGCTCGGTAGGACACATCCTCATGCTTTCCGTCAACATCGATACCAGCCTTCATAGAAGTGCTTGAACGCTCCAACGCATCGGGGCGCGAATAAAGTCTATATGAGCGATGATGCACTCCAAGGTCAACCTGGGTTGTGCTCCCGCCAAAAAAAACAAATTTTTCTGGCGCTATAAAGGTACTGAGTACATTTGCTCCGGCCGTGAGATAGGACGCATTATTAACCCAACCATCGCTGGCTTGAAGATCGCCGGAGAAATCGAGCCTGTAGCCCCCTGCCACGAT
>JAPLFN010000034.1:0-9633 GCA_026390655.1 Candidatus Kapaibacterium sp. | reverse complement strand
GGCAACGGCAAAGGAACAGCCCACAAGCATGCATACGATGATAAGGCTACACTTCATCGGCGCGCCTTCTTCAGTCTCTTCAGACGTGCTTCGGCAGTCTTACCGTAATCATCGTCTGGGCGCAATCGTGCGACTACCTCGTAAACATCCTTAGCCTCATCGACACGTTTGAGAATCTCATAACTCTCGCCAAGGGCAAGAAGACTTAGAGTATACCAATCTTCATATCCCGCGTATTCCTGACGAACCCGTTCATACTGGGCCATAGCTTCAGCATATCTTTTTTCTCGGAGGTAAATAGTTCCGAGATCGTATAGTGCGTTTGATGCGAACTGAGGCTTATCGGTTCGTAAGGCAAGGAGACCAAAATGATACAATGCACTGTCAATATTGCCGATCCTTCGATACAAAACAGCAACCTGATAACGAGATTGATCAGCGTACTCTTGTCCGGCATACCTATCAGCGGTCTCTCGGAATCTCACGATCGCCATCGCCGTGTCGCCATGCATGCGTGCACTAACGCCTCGTTCAAATCCTGCTCTTGACGCTCCATCTGTATCTGAGGCAAACTCTGTCCAGACGATTTCATACAACGAATCTGCCGAGGCACTATTTGCGCGACCTGTGAAGTATTCGGCGAGATCTATCTTAGAAGCGACGATAAAGGGGCTCTTTGGGAAACGCTTCTCCACGTCCGCAAAGGATGCACGTGCCTGACCAAGTTCGTTCATCGTCAGATAGGTCCGCCCTAAAAGGTAGAGCGCTTCATCCTGTCGTTGAGATGATGGGTACCGTTTCATGTACGCTTCGAGCTCAGCTGCAGCATTTGAGTAGTTGCGACCTGAATAGAATATCTCGGCCTTTTTGAATGCAAAGTCCTCTGCTGCTCCGGACTGAGGGTTTGCGTTGATGAGTGTATCCGCAATGTCAAGTGCCTCTTGTGTCCTTCCCATCCCGAGCAATGCAACCTGCATGCTTTTCGCAGCCTCCGAGGCCAACGGATGCGATGGGAATCTCGCAATCACGCTCCGATATGTTGATAACGCGGCTTCGATCTCACCGAGGTTGTATTGTGCGTCTCCAATGGTATAAAGAGCGCGCACAGCTTGATCACCATCGGAAAAGCGATCCAACCAACGAGATAAAGCGCGTCGTCGGCTAATCGGTTCTTAGGATACTTCTGGACAAATCGCCGCATGTGTGTGACAGCGGCGTCTAGATCTCCTGCACGATACGAAGCCTGTCCGGACTGAAACGCAGAGTATTGACCCTCTTCAGTTGTCGGCCCCTTCTCTGCAGCTAAGCGATATTGTTCGGCTGCTGCACGAAACTGCCGAGAGATGTAGAGTCCGTCCCCACGCCGGGCCAGCGCTTCCGCTGCGTATCGAGAAGAAGGGTATGTCTTGAGAAGCTCACCGAACATTGACGTAGAGCGGTCGAAATCACGGCGACGAAAGTACGTCCACGCAAGTCCATACATGGACTCTTCGCGGCGCGTGCTTGCCGTATACCGCTTTACCACTTCCTCATACAATTCCTGGGCGTTCTTTAAGAGGTCTGCCCGGTACATAGACTCGGCAAGCCAGAACGTAGCTTCATCTCTATGGATATCATTCGGATGATTGCCGAGAAAGTCCGTAAGAGCGTTGATCGCAGGTTGAGTTTGACCTGATTGAACGAGACATATCCCGCGTTTCAAACGGATCTCTGACAAATAAATCTGCCGATCCGGAAGAAACTCATCAGCAGCTTCTTCTGCAATTCGCTGCGCGCGCTCATAGGCCTGCGCCGCCTTATCCCATTGTTGAAGTTCAATCAACGTCGCGCCTAGCAATGTATGCGCACGTATGGACGTTGGTGCATCTCGAGACTCGCGTTCGGCTCGCTCTAAAGACTTTCGAGATTTATCGAAATCTCCGGACTCATATTCCATTTGCCCAACTTCGATCAGCGCTTGTGCCTTATACGGATACCCGACAATAGAGCCAAGAGCGGAAAATTCCCTCATTGCATCCTGTTCTCTGCCGAGCCGTTTCAAACACAACGCATGGTAAAGCTGTGCTTGTTGTCGCACTGTGGATGACTCATCAACCACCGAGTCTATAATCACCTCGTAGTGGAATCTAGCCGTGTCAGGACGACCTAGGTTCAGCGCCGCAAATCCTGCTTGTAGATGCAGGAGCCAACGGTAGGTCGACCCGGGATATCGTTGGAAAAAAGAAGTGCAACTGTCGAGCGCTTCACTATACCTGCCCCTTAGCGAATAGGCCTGTGCCCGAACGAGAGCGATTTCCTCTTCTGCATGTTCTGTATCAATTTGAGCGGTGCGCTGGTCATCAATCGGTAGGACCAATGACGTCTCAATCCCTGTGAGTACGTCCAGCGCTCTTTCGGGCTTTCGGAGTGCGATAAGGTCAACCGACTCACGAATTCGAGACGCGACAGTCAAAGCCGACTCAGGATACTTGGTTCGAACTATATCAAACGATGTTATTGATTGTGGAAGATCTGAATTTCGCTCAAAGATCTGTCCCATTGCGTAATACGAATAGGCAGCATACTGTCCGCTTGTGTCGATTGAAATACAGGCAGCAAACACGTCAAGAGCTTCCTTGTGCTGGCCCATACCTGCACGTGTAGCCCCTTCCCAAAACAACGCGGAGTGAGCCAGATGAACATAGAACGTATCGCCTCTCTGCTGAATTGCAATGCGGGACTCGGAAGCACATCGCGAGAATAGCTCGGCCGCAACTTTTGGATCATTGTCTTCAACTGCAGCCAACGCTCTTTCCATCCACGCTAGAGGTACGTAGGGAGAGTTTGATCGATCACGCAGGAATCTGTCCATTTCACGATCGGATGCTGCTCTATTACCCGATCGACGCAAAACATCAGATCTGTCGAACCGACTTACATCTGAGATCGCCGATAATCTTGATTCTCGAAACAGAGCGTCTAGTTCAGCTGCTGCTCTTCTGACCATCCCCGCATCTACAAATTCACGTACCCCACGCTCCCGTTGAGGGGCGCTTAAATACGGATACGGACTAACCTGTGCTGTCAATTCCTTGCATAAAGAGCAAAGAACAACAACAACGATCAATCCGCCACGAATGGTGCTGGGGATTGTCATCTCTTTACATGCTGCTGTGGCAAATCTACGAACCACAATGGCTCTCGTTGTCTCCAGACCTCGTAGATTTGTACACATTTTGGACGCATTCAGGACAAGTGAAGTGTATCACGCGCTGCTGTACTACGCCTTTCTGCCAATAGAGGATCCAGAGGCCTTCGCCAATGAACATCGAGCCCTCTGTCAAAGCCTAGGCTTGAAGGGCAGAATTCTCATTTCTGTTGAGGGAATCAATGGAACCGTCTCTGGTCCCGTGGACGCCTGCAACGCCTATGTGCTGGCTGTTCATGCCGATCCACGTTTTGCAGAAATGCCCATTAAGACGGATGTGGTTCCTGGACATGTCTTTCAGAAACTCTTCGTTCGTGTGAAGAAAGAACTGGTCACGTTTCGAGCAGACCTTCCTTCAGACCCCACCAAGGTAACCGGTCAACACCTTTCTGCCGCGGAATGGAAGGATAGAATTGAGCGTGGTGATGCCATCATTTTGGACGGTCGGACAGACTACGAGTTCGACATCGGTCATTTCCGCGGTGCTATTCGTCCTGATGTTGAATCATTTCGCGAGTTCCCTACCTGGATCCGCGAACATCTAGGCGACAAGCGCAACACCCCAATCCTTACCTATTGTACAGGCGGGATTCGCTGTGAAAAGCTTACCTCGTATATGATCGCCGATGGCTTCACTGATGTCTATCAGCTTGATGGAGGCATAGTCACATACGGCAAGGACGAAAACGTGAAAGGGGCTTTGTGGGACGGTCTCTGCTATGTTTTTGATGAACGCATTGCTGTCGCGATCAACCATACAGAAGATCGACGTGTAGTGGGGCGCTGCATCCACTGTGATGCCCCTACCGAACGGTATATTAACTGCGCAAATCTGCTCTGTAACAAGCAACACATCGCCTGTGAGGCATGCGAGAAGCAATTTGAGCATACCTGCTCTGTGGCATGTATGGACGTGATCCATGATACAGCAGCATTAGCCACACCATAGCCTAAGAACGTATCTTCGTAGCCTATGGCCCTCTATGAATCCATCCTCGAAGCCGTAACGGCTATTCGCACGACCTCTGCCTCCGAGCCCAGAATCGGTGTGATTCTTGGAACGGGCCTTGGTGGACTGGTCTCTCAGGTTGAGATCTCCGCCACAATCGACTATGATGACATACCGCACTTCCCGATCAGCACGGTTGAGTCGCATCATGGCCGACTGGTGTTCGGCACACTCAATGGCATTGAGATCGTTGTGATGCAGGGCCGATTTCACGCATACGAGGGGTACTCTCTTCAGCAGATCACTTTCCCAGTGCGGGTTCTTCATCGTCTTGGAGTTCAAACCCTCATCGTGTCAAATGCTTGTGGTGGCATGAACCCTCTTTATCGTCGTGGAGATATCATGCTCATCGACGATCATATAAATCTCCTGGGAGACAACCCACTTATCGGACCTAACGATGAGAGACTTGGCCCTCGGTTCCCGGATATGAGTGAGCCGTATTCGCGGAGACTCCTTGCACTTGCTGAGCAAGCCGCATTAGAGCGAAGCACGAAGGTTCACAGGGGCGTTTACGTGGCCGTTACTGGACCAAATCTCGAAACACGCGCAGAGTATAGATTCCTACGAACAATCGGAGCTGACGTGGTGGGAATGAGCACGATCCCTGAGAACATCGTTGCTCGGCACATGGGGATGGAAGTTCTCGGACTAAGTATTGTAACAGATGAGTGCTTTCCAGACTCTTTGGAGGCAGTAAAGCTCGAACATGTGCTCGCCGCTGCGACAAAGGCTGAGCCGATCATGACGTCTATCATCTCTGATGTTGTTTCCCGTTGCTCATGAACAGACACTTCATTGCTTTTGCATTTATGGTGATTCTTTTGGTGGGCTGCTCACCCGACGAACCAACAATTACATCATTTGTGGATGAGTGGAGGATATTGATTGCCGGCCCGCTCGGCGTTTCAACTATCTCAATGCCTAAAGGTGAGGTTGCTAACAGTAACGTATGGTCGGGCCCATCTGGAACGTCATTTCCGATTGAAGAGACGAAGCAATTTCGCGACAATATTTACTTGCTTCATGCAAGTCAACCTTGGATCGTGATCCTAGACGCATCTTCGCTCGTTGCAAAAGACACTATCGACCTTGGCTCTAAAGGAATCGCAATTGACATCACATTTGCCAACGCCACAACTGCCTACGTTTCGCTACCGATGTCACGCTCAGTCGGAGTTGTTGACTTGACGGTTAACAGCCTCGTTGCGATCATAGACCTCAATGCCGAAACTTCGGGGATTGCATCTACAGGAAACCAGATCTGCGTGGCATTACTTTCGACAAACGAAGTTGCGATCATCGACTCGCGCACGAATCTCGTGGAGGCTCGTCTTAGCGTAGATCCAGCTCCGACCTTTGTTGAAGCCGATGATCTCAACGCAGTATTCTGCATCGTAAGCCTAGGCAATGGAAAGATCAATTCTGAGACACAGACGCCACCTAGTATTGCCTTTGTTTCGGCCACCACCCGTGCGATCCTCAAGAAGCTCGAGATCTCTGGACGCCCTACAAACGCGGCCGCCCAACTACCACGTGGACTTGTTGTTACGGCCGGTGAATTCGCATTTGTCCCTGTGCAAAACGGTCTCACACGTGTGAATACTCGCACCCGCAACAAGGTCTCGCTCGTTCAATTCGACTCTTATGATCGAATTGGATACAACCCGGCTCGCGCAGAGATCCTTTTGCAGCGCACGAGCGGTGGAAGTACGAACTACGATGTAGTTGACGAGTTTGGCGAGGTAGTCAAGACTACTACTACCCAGCCCGATTCAGCAGCAGCACTTCTTGGGATCGGACGTTGATACTCGATGAGCTGATCACAAGGGCATCCGCCCGAATGCGACGTATTGCATTCCCCGATGCTACAGATAGTCGAACGTTGCTAGCAGCCTCTCGCCTCATAGACGAAGAGATCTGTGTTCCAATTCTTGTCGGAAATGAGGCTGCCATTCGTGCATCAGCAATGCGAGACTCGATCCATATCAATGATAAAATGAGAATTATCGATCCATCATACTTCGTTGATCGGACGACTTCAATTCTTCTTCAACGCAGAGGTAGCAAGGGGCTAGTAGAAAGTCAAGCACGTGAGCTGGCACTCGATTCTCTCTACACTGCAGGCGCTCTCATTGGACTCGGTGAGGCCGACGGCGTTGTTGCCGGGTCCTTGTCACCTACTGCATCTGTGTTGCGCGCCGGTATTGTGACTATTGGTACCGCACCCAGTGTCAAAACTGTTTCTAGCTATTTCTTCATGAGGTGGCCCGAGCGAACGCTCGTTTTCGCAGACTGCGGAGTTGTCCCGGACCCTACTGATGATCAGTTGGCGGATATCGCATCTGCGGCAGCTGATAACTACCAGCTCCTAACCGGCGATTCTCCCCGCGTTGCCTTCTTAAGCTTTTCGACAAAAGGTAGTGCCGAACATCCTCGTGTCGAAAAGGTTCGATCGGCGCTTTCCATATTCAAAAGCAGACGCCCTGATATTCTTGCTGATGGTGAGCTCCAAGTTGATGCAGCTGTCGTTGAATCCGTTGCAGCAAGGAAAGCACCCTCATCGGAAGTTGCCGGTAATGCGAATGTTCTTGTTTTTCCGGATCTCGACTCAGGGAACATTGCGTATAAGATCGCCGAGCGCCTTGGGGGTGCTGTAGCAGTCGGTCCGATCATCCAAGGACTTGCACATCCCTATTGTGACTTGTCACGAGGATGTAGCATTGAAGACATCGTGTACGTTGCTGCGATAACATCAATCATGTCGTAACGGTCGATGGTCAGTTGCGCTCGACGAGAAGTTTTTCTTTGAGGTCTGCGAAGTCCTCGGGAGTAATGATGTACTTCTCTGAACAGTATTGGCAGACCAATTCATTCTGGCCATCCGCTTCCATGCCTTTTACTTCCTCAAGTCCGAGCGTAAGTAGCAACGACTTAAACCTATCATGAGAGCAGCGACAGAAGAAGTCAATCGGCGACGTGTTGACAATAGAAATCTCCGACGGCATGATCTGTTGCAAAATATCTTCGGGCGAATAGCCCTTATCAGCAAACTCGGTTAGCCGATCTAGATAATCGATGGAATCATAGACCTTAAAGATGTCCTCTGGTCGCGCGCCCGGCATGGCTTGTACAAGCAAGCCAACACTTTGCCGAATCAGATCGTTCTCGTCATATGCAACGTCGATCACAAAGGCAGACGGTATTTGCTCCGATTGCGTTAGATAGAAGCCGAGATCACTGGTGACATCCCCACGACGAAGTTCAACGATCCCGGTGACGGGCTCATACTTGCCGTACAGAATTCGCTGGATTTTCAACAGACCTTCTCCTAAGGGGCTTATCGCGCCTTCAGCGGGAGTAGCATTTGTCTTTACATAGCCACGCACCTCGCCAACCTGCATTGCCTCTGCATGAACAGAAGACACGATGCCATTTCCATCAGCATGCACCACAATACGCTCTTCGCCATTGAGCATAGATGCCATAAGAGAGGCTCCCGTGAGCGCGCGTGCCAACACGATTGAATTCACAGGGTCAAGCCCATGCTTCTCTTGAGCCGTCCGAACCGTTGCAGTGTTGTGGATCACGGCTGCACGGAAAAGTCCGTCCGACGTCATCGCGCACGTTACACGATCTCTTCCTGCCCACTTCTTCTTGATCTCGTCACTCATGAATACTATCCTTTAGCTCCACCAGCACCTGCATTGCCTGCAGTGGCGTGAGATTGTTAACATTGATCTGACGTACACGGTCTCGAAGTTCATCATCACGAACTTCAAAGAGTGAGATCTGACCCGTAGGTGTGTGCTGTCCGGACTCCAATTGTGCCAACACGCTCCGTGCAGTTGTCAGCACGGCCGGTGGCAGCCCAGCCATACGAGCGACATGGATGCCGAACGAATGGTCAGAGTGCCCTTTGATCACACGGTGCGTAAAGACGATCTCGTCACCAACTTCGCGTACCTCGACTTGAAGATTCTCCACGCGTTTAAATGTATTGGCAAGTGCCGTTAACTCATGATAATGCGTAGCAAAGATCGTTTTGGCACCAACAACCTCATGAAGGTACTCCGCAATAGCCCACGCTATCGAGATACCATCGAATGTGGCGGTCCCGCGGCCAACTTCGTCTAGCAAGATCAGACTGCGATCCGTTGCATTGTTGAGAATGTTAGCAGACTCAAGCATCTCCACGAGGAACGTACTCTCCCCTGCCATGATGTTATCTTGGGCACCAACACGCGTGAAAATGCGGTCGGTTAGTGGGATGCTTGCAGAGGTAGCTGGTACAAAACTCCCGACATGGGCAAGGAACACGATCAAGCCCACTTGACGCAAATAGCTGGACTTTCCGGACATGTTTGGACCTGTAAGAATATGCAGCTGCACATTTGTGGTGTCCATGCGAACGTCGTTGGCTGTATACGCCCTTCCGATTGGAAGCAATCGCTCGATCACGGGATGTCTGGCTCCGATGATCTCAAGCTTCATATCTTCTTGCATTAAAGGCTCGACGTACCCGTAGGCACTGGCTATCTCAGCAAATCCAGAAAGCGCGTCGATCGTTGCAACGAGAGTAGAAGACTGCTGTATAGACGCACACTCTCCAGAAACTGCTTGTCGTAGTTCATCGAGCAATCGCGACTCTAACGTCGTGACCATACTTTCGGCGTTCAACAGCTTTTGTTCAAACTCCTTCAGCGTCACCGTTGTGTATCGCTCGGCGTTTACAAGTGTCTGCTTACGGTCATACGTATCAGGAACTTTAGATCTATGCGTGTTGGAAATTTCAATGTAGTATCCAAACACACTTGTATAGGACACCTTGAGCGTGGAGATCCCAGTAGCTAGACGCTCTTGCTCCTGAAATGCCGCTATCCACTCTTTGCCGTGGAGAAGCGCATCCGTTGCTTCGTCAAGTGCAGCGTTATATCCTTCTCGAAAGATCTGGCCGGTACCTATTTGGAGAGATGGTTCATCATTTAAGGCCCTTTGCAGAAGTTCAACTGTTCCTTCCTGAACGTTAAGCTTCTCGCCAAGCTCGCGTACCTCTTGAAACAGACTCTCCGTGCATGTTTGTCTGATGAAAGGAAGTTGACCAAGGCCACTTCGAAGTGCAACAAGATCTCTTGAGGTTGCACGATTGGTGACCACCTTTGTAATGAGACGCTCAAGATCTCCTATCCTGCCGGCGATTTCCCGTACGTCGGCAAGCCTTTGTTGGTCTCGTACAAATGCTCTGACCACGGCATGTCTTCGCCGAATACGTTCGATCTCAACAAGTGGTGACTGTAACCACCAGCGAAGTAATCGACCACCCATGGGAGTCACTGTTCTATCGAGAATGGAGATCAATGCACCGCTGGTTCCTTCGCCCGACATTGATGAGTGTATCTCTAGGTTTCGCCTCGTGGATGAGTCTAACACCATCGTT
>JAPLFN010000030.1 GCA_026390655.1 Candidatus Kapaibacterium sp. | reverse complement strand
TCACTCTCCGCAGACTGTTTGCACTGATGCTTTGGTCGCTGCCCGTTGCGCTGTTGCTGTCGATGGCTCTAGGCTGGTTCATTGCCGGCCGATCGCTGCGTCCGGTTGACGTGATAACACGCTCTGCCAGGCAGATCACGGCAAGCAATTTGGGCCTACGCCTACCTGTGCCGCCAAGTAAGGATGAGATCGCTCGGCTAACGGAAACACTCAACGAGATGATCGCTCGGCTCGAAACGTCTTTTGGCCAGATCAGGCAGTTCACGTCGGACGCATCTCATGAGCTCAAGACGCCCCTTGCAATCCTCATGGGGGAGCTGGAAGTAGCACTGCGGAGACCAATGAGGGAGGATGAGTATCGTGCTACTCTCTCCAGTTGCCTAGAGGAGGTGGAGAGACTTACCCACGTGGTACAGGGTCTGCTTGAACTTTCACGTGCCGAAACGGGTCAAGTGACCATTCTACGAGAGTCGGTGAGGTTGAGTGCACTTGTTGCCGATGTATGCGACGACGTAATGCTGATCGCGGAAACGAAACACATTGACCTCGCAACGATCATCACTCCGAACGTTACCATTACGGGTGACAAGGTGCGACTGCATCAAGCGTTGCTCAATGTGATTGAAAATGCAGTGAAGTACACACCCGATGAGGGCAGTGTTCGTGTTGAGGTTGATGTTGTCGACAACCGAGCACGTCTGGTGGTAGCTGACTCTGGAGTTGGGATACCCGCCGATCAGCTGCCGTTCATTTATGATCGGTTTTTCCGCGTGGACAAAGCGCGTTCGAAGAACATCGTAGGAACCGGACTGGGATTGTCGATCGTGAAGTGGATCGTAGATGCACACGATGGAACCATTGAGACAATGAGCGCCGATGGCAAAGGAACTACCGTGATCGTAACCTTCCCGTTACGTGATGCAGCAGAACCCAACTCGTAACTGGTAACTCGTAACTCGTAACTGGTAACTCGTAACTGGTAACTCGTAACTCGTGCGTGGCAACGAATTGCATCCTCATCCATGCGTCCGTAACTTCGTGGTTTCAATGCACTTCTGCGGCCAATTGCGATAATGTTTGAACCTCTGCCGGACGATTTTACCTATCCAAAACTTGAACAAGACATCCTGGCATATTGGGAGAGCAATAATGTCTTTGCTCGCACCCAGGAACAGCGTAAGGACGCTGAATGGTTCAATTTCTATGAAGGCCCGCCAACGGTTAACGGCCTACCGGGCATTCACCACCTTTTTGCTCGCACGATCAAGGACTCCATTTGTCGCTACAAGACCATGCGTGGGTTCTATGTGCGTCGGCAGGCAGGATGGGATACCCACGGATTGCCTGTTGAGTTAAGTGCCGAAAAAGAACTCGGTTTAACGGACAAGTCTCAGATTGAAGTTCTAGGCGTTGACAAATTCAATGCGGCGTGTCGGGAGATCGTCTACCGAAACATCGATCAGGAAAATGGATGGCGCACATTATCCCGCAGAATGGGCCATTGGCTAGATCTCGACTCCGCATATATCACGTGCACCAACAACTATGTTGAGTCCGTATGGTGGGCACTAAAGCAGTTCTTCGACAAGGGGCTCATCTATCGCGGGTACAAGGTTGTACCGCAGTCACCTACTCTCGGCACGCCCCTTTCATCGCATGAGCTGTCCCTCAACTATAAAGAGGTTCGAGACGCAAACGTCTATCTTAAACTGCGATTAACGTCAGCATCCGTGAAGGAAGCATCCGGTGCGTCGATCCTTGTGTGGACCACCACACCGTGGACTCTCTTTGCAAACGTTGCTCTCGCCGTTGGGAATGCCATCGATTACGTCGTCGTCCGGAATACACGGACGGTAGGGGAGAAGGCTTACGACGAGAGGCTCATACTCGCAGAATCCCGTCTTGAGATTCTTGACGGGGATGTAGAGATCCTTGCTCGTTGTAAGGGGGCTGACCTGGTTGGCTCCACGTATGAGCAGATTTTCGGCGACATCGATCTGGAAGCGGGAGCTTTTCCGGATGTCCTCCATGTCCTTGCAGGAGATTTCGTCACCACAACGGATGGTTCCGGCGTGGTTCACCTTGCCCCCGCCTTTGGACAAGACGACTTCGAGATGTCGAAGGCATACAGTCTGCCAGTGCCTCAGCCCGTTACACCTAATGGACACTTTACAGGGGAAATCTCAGCCTTTAGCGGCAGGGCAGTGAAGAACTTCACCTACTCAGACCATAAAGAGGAGGGGGCTGATCGAGATATTGTGAAAGCGCTGAAGGTGGCGGATAAGATCTATAAAGCAGCCTTTGACTACGTCCATAGTTATCCACATTGTTGGCGAACGGACAACCCGGTCATCTATTACGCAAGAGATTCGTGGTTCATCAGCTCGCCACGCTATCGAGATAGACTAGTTGAACTGAATAAACAGATCTCATGGCATCCACCAGAGATCGGTGAGGGACGTTTTGGTAATTGGCTCGAAGATGTAAAGGAATGGTCCATCTCGCGCGACCGATTTTGGGGTTCTCCGTTGCCACTTTGGGTCCATGAAGAATCAAAGGACATGTTCGCCATTGGGTCGGTAGAAGAACTCCGAAAAGGTCTCTACGAAAAGGAAGATGGAAGCCTCGTCCCAGTGGATGAATCAGGCGTTGAGGTGGACTTGCACCGGCCATTTGTAGACCGAGTCGTTTTTATTCGTGACGGAAAGACCTACCGACGCACTCGGGAGGTGGTGGATGTCTGGTTCGATTCCGGGAGCGTCCCATTCGCCCAATTCCACTATCCGTTCGAAAATGAGGATCTGTTCACGAAAGCATTTCCTGCTGACTTCATAGCCGAAGGCATAGACCAAACGCGCGGATGGTTTTATACGATGCACAACATCAGCACCGCATTGTTCGATACCCCGGCATACAAAAATGTTGTGGTTAACGATCTGGTTTTGGACAAGAAGGGGCAGAAGATGTCAAAGTCGAAGGGCAACACTGTTGACCCTTTCGATGTCATGGATCGCTTTGGCAGTGATGCAACAAGATGGTACCTCATGGCATCTTCACCAGTGCACAAGACAAAGCTCTGGAACGAGGAGGATGTTGCCAAAACGGTGCTAGCAGACCTTTTCAGGTCGTTTACGAACACGTACGAGTTCTTTGCGATGTATGCTAATCTAGACGGCTATTCCGCAGAAGATCCGATCGTGCCGCTCGAAAAACGGGCAGAAATCGACCTATGGATTATCTCCAGATTGAATACAGTGATCCGCGATTACACCGCGTCAATGGACGACTTCGATATCACGAGGGCATGCAGAGTTGTTCAAGAGTTTGTCATCGATGATGTTTCCAATTGGTACGTGCGCCGCAACCGACGACGCTTTTGGAAGGGTGAATATGACGAGGACAAACGTGCTGCATATCAGACCCTTCACTCAGTTCTGATACGTTTATCGGAGTTGAGTTGATCTCGAACGTCGCATGTGGCAAGCGCAGCATATCGTTTCACTTGCCCGTTCTTTGAGAGAAAAAGCGAAGATCAAAACGCGCCAACCGCTGCGTAGGATCTTGCTTCCCGTGGATAGTCCGGCGATGCGTCGACAACTGCAATCAGTTGAAGACATCATCAAGGAAGAGATCAACGTGAAGGAGATCGAATACGTTTCTGACGACACGAATATCGTCCGAAGGAGTGCAAAGCCGAATTTCAAGGTCATAGGCAGGAAATACGGCGATACAACTCAGGCAGTTGCGCAGGCGATCAAGTCGCTGACTCACGATCAGGTGCGAAAACTGGAACAGTCTTCGGTAATAGCTCTTACAGTGGGAGAGCAGACTGTACAGATAGACTTTGAGGATGTGGAGATCGTAAGCGAAGATGTTGAAGGGTGGTTGGTAGCGTCCGATAGTGGACTCACAGTGGCCCTCGATACCGAGCTTGACGAGATTCTCCTTAGAGAAGGCTTAGCACGGGAGTTCGTGAGTAGGATTCAGAAGATTCGCAAGGATTCCGGTTTTGAAGTAATTGTCGACGCATCGCCGGACTATCCACGGGAAGCAAGATCCTACGCAGCGGTTGGCGCGTTTTGATCTTCGCTTTTTCTCTCAAAGAACGGGCAAGTGAAACGATATGCTGCGCTTGCCACATGCGACGTTCGAGATCAACGGGCGTCAAGTCAACGTGCGCATTATGCGCGTCTGACGAAATGCACGCCAAAGTGGCGTGCGCGTTTTCATGTTTCACTATATATGGGGTAATTTCTATGGCAGCAGCAAAAAAAGCAGCCAAGAAGCCAGCCAAGAAGGCAGCCAAGAAGGCTACCAAGAAGGCTACAAAGAAGGCTACTAAGCCAGCTAAAAAGGCTGTAGCGAAGAAGCCGGAAGGCTACCAAGAAGGCTACCAAGCCAGCTAAGAAGGATACAAAGCCGGCTAAGAAGGCCGTAGCAAAAAAAAAAGCCAAGTAAGGGTACTCCCTAACAAGGCTAAGAGCCCAGTAAAAACTTCAACAAAAAAGACTTCGACAGCGGTAAAGGCTTCGGCAAATACCACTACGTCGAAAAATAGTTCGGCAAACGCCAAGAACGCACGATCAAAGTCAGCAGCAAGTAGGAACGTGACGAATTCGAAGTCTTTGAAGTCAACTGGGACAGTCGCATCTGCATCGGCGGTCGATAAGACCGCCGGTGCAGTTTCTGTTTCAACCCCATCTCCCCGCAGCAGCAAACAAATGGTTCCAATAGCGCCAAAGAAGGGCCTGAAGTACCCTGAGAAAGATCTCGCATTCTTCAGTGAGAACATCAATCGATCAAAAGAGGAAGCAATTGAAGAGCTACGCATGCTTCGTGAGCGCTTGGAGGACCTTACCAATAGCGAAAACAACGAAGACAGCGCGATCTATTCAATGCACATGGCCGAACAAGGCTCGGAAGCGATTGAAAAAGAAAAGACCTATGCCCAGATCCAGCGAATTCAAGATTATCTGCGCAAGCTCGAGGAAGCTCTATTCCGCATTCAAGACAAGACGTATGGAATCTGCCGTATGTGCGGAATTCTGATTTCGAAAGAGCGGCTCTTAGCCGTGCCTATCACAACCCTTTCTGCGTCGTATAAAATTCACCAGCGTTGTCCGGATGACGGCATTGACCGGATAGTTGCCAAGGGTTCTTCTTCGAAGTAGTCCTCACTGCCATGCACCGTCCGTTCATCTTGATTGTCGTCCTTGTTCTTCTTGATCAAGTGACCAAGCTCGCGGTAAAAGGATTCTCTTTTTTGGGATTGACGTCTAATGGGATGAGCTTAGGCGAGTCACATGAACTTTTCGGCAGTGTAGTTAGACTCACCTATGTAGAGAATGCAGGTATGGCCTTCGGTATTAGCTGGGGCGATGGGAAGTTGATCCTGACTCTCTTAACGATAGCGATAGCGATATTCTTAGTCATCTATCTGATTCGTCTTAGGTCGGCCCATTGGGCACCGAGGCTAGCTGTTACCATGATATTAGCCGGTGCTCTCGGTAATCTGATTGACCGAGTTTTTTATGGAATCGCGTATGGCGAGGCGGCGCTGTTTCATGGCAAGGTTGTTGACTTTATTCAGGTTGATATTCCGGATATAACATGGTTCGGTGAATTGTATACCCACTTCCCTGTATTCAACGTGGCTGACTCTTGTGTATCTGTTGGTGTTGTGCTTCTTCTCCTGAGTGGTGGTAAACTTCCGCACCAGGCAAAGGGTGTCTCGCCCTAATTTCTGAAGTGGAGCATAATGTGGATGAAGACCCTAATTACCCAACGCGTATTGAGCACGTGTATGAGTTCATTATCCCTGCGCGGCAAAAACCCGAGCGGCTCGACTCATTCATCACCAAAAGCATCCTGAATGCAACGCGTACCAGGGTTCAGAAGGCGATTGAAACCGGAACAGTAACTGTTAGTGGCATACACGAGAAGTCGAACTACAAGATCAGACCAGGCGACGTGATTCGCGTGACCGTGATGAAGCCGCCACCGTTGCAACTAATCCCACAGGACATTCCGCTCGTTGTAGCATACGAAGACGAACACCTCATGGTGATCCATAAGGCACCAGGTATCTTGGTGCATCCGGGACTTGGGAATCGCTCAGGTACGATTGTCAATGCAGTATTGTGGCACCTAGGATTCAGAGAGCCCATCGATGTTCTCAAGCGCCGTGAATCGTGGGGCGAGGACCAAGAAGCTTCGGAGGAAACCGTGCAACTTGAGACTGAGAGCACCGGTGATGATGAAGGATTTGGCGTTGAGGATAGCGAGATCTTTGATGCTAATGGGGCTTTCGATAGCAACGGCATGCGCCCCGGCATCGTCCATAGACTAGATAGGGATACTACAGGCATCATGGTGATTGGGAAGACATACGAGGCAACAATGGACCTGGCGACCCAATTCTCTGACCGCTCTGTTGTGCGAGAGTATATTGCGTTGGCATGGGGCGTTGTGAAAGATGATTGGCGCTTGATCGAGGGCGAGATCGGTCGCTCGCCAAAGGATCGGAAGCTGCGTGCCATTGTTGAACGCGGTGGAAAGTATGCCGGAACGGAGGTTACCGTCTTGGAACGCTATAACTGCGCTTCCCTTGTAACCTGTAAACTCCGTACTGGACGCACGCATCAGATCCGCGTGCACCTTGCTGCAAATAGGCACCCACTCGTAGGGGATAAGGACTATGGAGGAGCAGAGTCAGCACTAACAGCGATCCATCACACGTTTCGTCGGCAAGCTCAGATCGCGCTTACTCAAATCAATCGTCAGGCCCTCCATGCGCGTTCGCTGGAGTTCACGCATCCGATCACGAAGGAACGACTAACATTCACGAGCGATATTCCTGCAGACATGCAGGCATGCATAGACTCACTTCGGTAGCGCAACTCCACGCATTCTGCCTCTGATCCAACTAGCCCGTTTGCTTGTGTAGCTGCTAGGTGCATCCGCGTGGAATCGACGTGGATTAGGTACAATTGCACCTAGAAGTGACGCCTGCTCAGGGGTCAACGCTGAGGCGGAAACACCAAAATTCCTTAGCGAGGCTTGCCCTATCCCATAGACTCCATCGCCCCATTCAATCATGTTGGCATAGACTTCTACGATACGCTTCTTACCCCAAAGCGCTTCGATCAAATAGACGAAGTACACTTCAAATGCCTTGCGTACCATCGATCGCCACGGAACAAGGAAAACGTTCTTTGCCGTCTGCATTGATATTGTGCTTGCTCCGAGAGGGGGCTTCCCACGCTTCACTCGAGAAGCGTTGACACGTTTGGCTCTCTCTACAGCCTTCCAGTCTACTCCTTGGTGACGTAAGAATCCAGCATCCTCACCGCCAATAACTGCGCGGAAAACTGACGGAGAAATGTTGTCGTACGATACCCAGTGGTGACGCACAAAAAGGCTATGCCCAGTGAACGGCGCCTGCACAAGTCGCCAGATCATGAGTGGGGTAATTGCCGGGGGTACGATTCGGAAGATCGCTACTACCACCACAGAGCCGACAAGAAATGCAAAACCGGTCCGGATGATCCAGACAAGAATGGAACGAATCATAGTTGGAAATTATCTTTCATTCGTTAAGTTTGTGTCGTTAAAACCTTACAATCGTCAGTGTTTGATGTCATGAAAGACCTAGATCGTCAAATATGTGCGATTCTGCAAGAAAACGCACGTTTGAGCCTCAGTGAGATCGCTGAGCAGATCGGATCGTCGGTTCCTACCGTTAGTGAGCACGTAAAAAAGCTCGAAGCGGATGGCATCATACGCGAGTATACGACAGTGCTTGATGCCGTGAGCTTTGAATTCGACGTTTTAGCATTCATCTTCGTCGATCTCGACTCCAGTGTGCACTACGATAACTTCCGCAGACAATGCCGAACGCGTCGTGAGATCCTCGAGTGTCACGCGGTTACCGGCACGGCATCGCACCTCCTCAAAGTTCGCGTGCGATCGACGGCGATGCTTGAGCAATTGCTAAGCGCTGTACAACAATGGAAGGGCGTAGGCAAAACATTCACCAATGTCGTACTCAGCACCCACAAAGAAACCCTCTCCATTCCCCTCACAATTGATCGTTGAAAACCATGTCCAGCTCTATTGACATTGCTTCCGTTGGCCGAAATTGGCGTCTTGACGGCGTTTCTGTTCCTACGCCTTCAGACGTAGTGACTGAAGTATTTGCTAGCGATGTTTTGACCATGGAGGAGCTCCGCCAGCGTCTTTCAAAGCCCGTATGGAGGTCATTGTTAGCAACAACGGAGCGAGGAGACACGTTGGATCCCGCGATATCCGATACCGTTGCATTGGCTATGAAGACCTGGGCGATGGAAAAGGGGGCTACGCACTACACGCACTGGTTCCAACCTCTTACCGGGCTAACCGCCGAGAAACACGAGTCGTTCGTTACCCCCACGAGCGATGGAACTGCGATATCTCAGTTTTCAGGCAAGGAGCTCATCCAGGGCGAACCTGACGCATCCTCGTTTCCGAGTGGTGGACTGCGAGCAACGTTTGAAGCTCGTGGTTATACGGCATGGGACCCAACATCACCGGCCTTTATCATGCGCCACCCGAATGGTGCCGTCCTATGTATTCCGACGGCATTTGCATCGTGGACCGGTGAGGCCCTTGACAACAAGACTCCGTTGATGCGCTCCATGGAGGTCATAAATAAGGCTGCAATGCGTGGTCTGCGACTTTTCTCCGATAATGAAACGCAACGAATTGACGCCACCGTCGGAGTTGAGCAGGAATACTTCCTCATCGATGAAGAGTTCTTCTTCCGAAGACCAGACCTCGTGATGTCCGGTCGTACTCTGTTTGGTGCTCGTCCGCCACGCGGACAGGAGCTTGAGGATCATTACTTCGGCTCAATTCCCGACAGAATCTTGACGTTCATGACCGATGCAGAGCACCAGTTATATGCGCTCGGTATACCGATCAAGACACGCCACAATGAAGTGGCGCCGGGTCAGTATGAAGTGGCTCCGATCTTTGAGCAAGCAAACATCGCTGCGGATCACCAACAACTCGTCATGCAGGTGCTCAAGAACACGGCTCGCAGATATGGCCTTGTCTGCCTTATGCATGAGAAGCCATTTGCCGGCATCAATGGTTCGGGCAAGCATGTCAACTGGTCCATGGCGACCAATCTCGGGCAAAATCTCCTCGAGCCGGGTGATACCCCTCACGAAAACATGCAATTCTTGTTCTTCTGTGCAGCAATGATTCGAGCCGTTGACAAACATCAGGATCTCTTGCGAACGTGTGTTGCCTCTGCGTCAAATGATCACCGCCTTGGCGCTAACGAGGCGCCCCCTGCCATTCTCTCCATCTTCTTGGGTGAACAGCTGTCTGAAGTCTACGATCGCTTGGTGAGCGGCAAAGGGGGCTCATCAAAGCGGGCAGGTTTGCTTGGCCTTGGAACGCAGGTGTTACCGAAACTTCCGCAACATGCAGGGGACCGGAACCGCACGTCGCCGTTTGCGTTCACAGGAAACAAGTTTGAATTCCGCGCGGTTGGTTCATCGCAGTCGGTATCCTTCCCAATAACCGTTCTTAATACCATAGCTGCAGAATCTATTGATGCACTTTCAACAGCTGTAGAAGCACGAATGAAGAAGAAGCAAACGTTTGAGGCGGCACTCACGGAGGTTCTCAAGGACACGTATTCTAAGCATAGCAGAATCATCTTCAACGGCGATGGCTATGCTAATAAATGGCATAAAGAGGCTGAAAAGCGCGGATTGCTCAATCTCCCTACAGCCATAGATGCGATAGAAACGTTGTGTCACGAAAAAAACGTCAAGCTCTTCTCGTCGTACAACGTATTGAGTGAGCGGGAGCTCGAAGCTCGCCAGGAAGTGATGTATGATCTCTATTTCAAGTCTGTGAACATCGAAGGTGAGACCACAGAGTGGATAGCACAAACCCAGATCCTCCCGGGGGCACTACGTCATTTACGCGAGATGATTGCCACAGGCACGAATATCACGGCAGTAAAGCGAGCTGTTGATGAGCTCTCAGAAGCTGTGAACGATATCTCGGAGGCGATCGTTCAGCTTCGCAAACAGAACGATGAGCTAGGGGGCGACGACGTTCACAGCAAGTCGATACATATGCACGATAATGTGCTTCCGGCGATGAATGCGGTGCGAACCGCCGCAGACGCTTTGGAACGCATCACCGCACACGACCATTGGCCACTGCCACTCTACCGAGAGATGCTTTTTGTAAAGTGATCTTAGCTCTCTGTTGTCTTCTTAATGGCTGCCTTCTTGGCGGCCGTTTTTTTAACAGCAGGTTTCTTCTTTGCGGCGGTTTTCTTTTTTGCAACGGTTTTCTTGGCTGCAGGGGCCTTCTTTGCAACAGCAGTCTTCTTTGACGCAGCTTTTTCCTTTGCAGCAGGCTTCTTTGGTGCCTGCTGAGACGCAAGCTCAAGGCAGTCGGCAAGCGTAAGAGATTCAGCTTCAGTACCCTTTGGAATACGCACGTTCTGCTTACCCACAACGATATAGGGACCCCATCGCCCCTTAAGGATCTTTACCGTCGGATCATCGTCAAAGAGTTTGATGGTATTCTCGATGATCTTCAGGCGACGAGCCTCGATAACTTCCACACCACGTGGTCCTTCGATCGTATAAGGATCATCTTCCTTAGCGAGAGAATAGAAGGCCTTGTTGTGTTCAATGTAGGGTCCAAATCGGCCGAGCTTCACGTCCATTGGGAGCTCTTCATAGAGTCCGATGGTCCGAGGAAATTTGAAGAGTTCAAGTGCTTGTTCTAACGTGATCGTCTCGATGGACAAGCTGCCGGACAGCCCCTTCTGTTTCTTATCCTCATCATCGGCATCACCGATCTGCGCTATCGGGCCGTAGCGTGCAAGTCGGACGTAGACATTCTTGCCCGTCTTTGGATCGACACCGATCTTCCGTTCTCCGCTCTGACGCTCAGCCGTGTCACTCGTTTTCTTAACGTCCGCCTGAAACGGCTCGTAGAATGAGCGGATCATGTCCGTCCACTTGAGATTGCCGAGAGCTATCTCGTCAAATTGTTTTTCGACCGTCGCAGTAAAGTTATAATCGAGAATTTCATCAAAGTGCGTGATAAGGAAGTCCGTTACCACGGAGCCAATGTCCGTAGGGAAGAGTTTTGAACGCTCGGCGCCGGTATTCTCGATCTCTACGGAGCGGACAACTGTGCCGCTCGTTAATACATACTGTCGGATGTTGCGCTGACGACCATCTCGATCTTCCTTTACAGCGTACTTCCGCGCCTGAATCACAGTTATCGTTGGTGCATATGTTGAAGGTCGGCCAATACCAAGCTCTTCGAGTTTCTTTACGAGTGAAGCTTCAGTGTACCGCGCAGGAGGCCGTTCAAATCGCTCCTTGGCCATCATTGAATTCAACGGCAGACCTTGGCCTACGGATATCGGAGGAAGCATCTTGGACGTTTCTTCATCTGCCTGTTCATCGTCAGTGGTCTCTAGGTAAACCTTTAAGAAACCGTCAAACACGAGCACTTCTCCGGTTGCCGTAAGCGTATCTGGGAGCGTAGAAATCGTGATCGTGGCTATCGTTCTCTCAAGACGCGCATCGGCCATTTGCGATGCCATCGTCCTCTTATAAATGAGCTCATAGAGCTTTTGATGTGCCTCTGTCTCGCCTGCAGAGCGCAGAGAAAAGTCCGTTGGACGGATAGCCTCATGCGCTTCTTGTGCAGAGGCCACCTTTGTGGTATAGACCCGCGGATTGCTGTATTCTGCACCAAACGCGGTCACGATCTGTTGCTTGGCAGCTTCTATCGCGATCTCCGAAAGATTCACCGAATCTGTACGCATGTACGTGATGAGTCCCTGCTCGTAGAGGTTCTGCGCAAGCTTCATCGTTCTCACGAGAGAGTATCCGAGTTTTCTGCTTGCCTCTTGCTGGAGTGTCGATGTGGTGAAGGGGGCTGTAGGCGACTTCTTGGCAGGCTTCGTTTCGAGCCCGGTAACAGTAAAATTCGCCTGTGCACAGGCGTCGAGAAATGCCTTCGCGTCTTTCTCATCACTGAATCTCCTTGGCAGCTCAGCGGAGAGTGTTCGACCGTGTACGTCGAACTCGGCTGAGATCTTGAACTGACTTGATGCAGTGAAGGCCTGAATCTCACGTTCTCGTTCAACGACCAGTCGCACCGCCACCGACTGCACGCGACCTGCAGAAAGGTTGCGTTGAACCTTGCGCCACAGAACAGGGGATAGTCCGAACCCAACAAGCCGGTCTAGCACCCGCCGAGCTTGTTGTGCATTGACGAGATTTTGATCGATTCCGCGTGGATGCTCAATGGCTTTAAGAATCGCAGGCTTTGTGATCTCATGGAACACGATGCGTCTGGTCTTGCTTGGATCAAGAACGAGTGCTTCCGAGAGGTGCCACGCGATGGCTTCGCCTTCTCGGTCTTCGTCTGAAGCCAGCCATACGATGTCTGCTAGTTTCGCCTGCTTCTTGAGATCGGCGACGAGCTTTTTCTTGTCGTCGTTGATCTCATAGACAGGCGTAAAGTTGTTCTCGATGTCAATGGCCTTGTCATTTCCTGGCAAATCCCGGATATGACCCATACATGAGGTGACAGCGAAATCACTTCCGAGGTACTTCTGAATGGTTTTGGCCTTAGAAGGCGATTCGACGATGACAAGGTTCTTCATTCGGTTTCCGTGTTAATCCTGCTTATTGTGCTCGCAGGTGAGCGGATCGTGACAGACCGCAAAGATCTGTAATGAGTGAGTGACTGGACGAAATCCTAGTCGATTGCAGACTCCGTTCCGGACTGAATCTATGCCTTCCTCACGAAACTCAACTATTCTGCCACATTCCATGCAGATCAGATGGTCGTGATCGGGCATTCTGCTGGCGAGCTCAAAATGGGCACTATCTCCCTGAAAACGGTGTTTCATGAGAATTCCACACTGAGTTAGCAGGTCCAGCGTGGAGTAAATGGTGGCTCTGGAGATTCTATCTCCCTGGCCGTTCATGTAGAGATAGAGCTCATCAGCACTGAAATGCCGGTCAAACTCACCGATTCTATCCAGTACGTTGTACCGTTCTTGGGTGCTTCGGTACTTCTTTCGCTTAAGGAATTCGGCGAACTGATTTTTGAGTGTTTCAATGTCCTGAGTGGATGTCATGGAAGCAAATATATATGTGCGTAGTTTTGTAGTCTGTTTTTCTCGCAACTATCACTTGGCCGTACATGCGCAAATGGCGTGTTGAAGACTCAATAGAAGCCTACCATGTCCCCGGTTGGGGGATCGGGTATTTCGGCATCAATGCCAAAGGTAACGCTGTTGCGATGCCCCGTAAGACAAAGGGGCCCCAGGTCGACCTCAAAGAGCTGGTGGACGAGCTTCTCCTAAGAGATGTAAGTGTTCCTGTCCTTTTGCGTTTCCCAGACATCCTCGATGACCGAATTGAAAAGATCGCAGGCTGTTTTGCTAAGGCTGCCTCTGAGTATGATTACACTGGTAAGTATTTCAGCGTTTATCCTATCAAGGTCAACCAACAGAGGCCTGTCGTTGAAGAGATCGTCCGTCATGGCAAGCGGTTCAATATTGGTCTTGAAGCCGGATCCAAGCCGGAACTCCACGCCGTTCTTGCCATTATGGATAACGAGGAATCACTGATCATCTGTAATGGCTACAAGGACGAAGAGTTCATTGAGCTCGCTCTCCTCGCACAAAAAATGGGAAAGAAGATCTTTCTTGTTGTGGAGAAACTGAGCGAACTCAAGCTAATAAATGAAGTATCAATGCGCCTCAAGGTTCGACCGAACATTGGTATCAGAATCAAGCTCGCTTCGAGCGGCAGCGGTAAATGGGAAGAATCGGGCGGTGATCAGTCGAAATTTGGACTTAACGCATCAGAGCTCTTAGAAGCAGTCGACTTTGTCCGCGACCATGAGATGCTCGACTGTGTTAAGCTCATTCACTTCCATCTTGGATCTCAGATAACGAACATTCGAAAGATCAAGCAGGGACTTGGTGAGGTTTCGCAGTTCTACGTGCAAATGATGAATCTTGGCTGCCAGATCGAGTTTGTTGATATAGGTGGCGGACTTGGCGTCGACTATGACGGATCGCGAAGCAGTGTTGCCTCGAGCATCAACTACTCGATACAAGAGTATGCAAATGACGCTATTGCTACGCTTGCAGACACTGCCACGAAGAATAGCCTGCCGCACCCAAACATCATCACGGAATCTGGACGCGCACTCACCGCCCACCACTCTGTGCTTGTTTTCAATGTCTTGGAGACCACCAGTGTTCCTACGTGGACATCTAAGGACCGTGTGACCAAGAAGGACCACGAACTTGTTCGAGAGTTGTTCGACCTACTCAGCGACCTCAATAGCAGGACAATGCTTGAAGCGTGGCATGACTGCCAGCAGGTTCGCGAAGAGACACTTGACCGGTTCTCGCTCGGACTCATTGATCTTCGCACTCGTGCTCAGGTTGAGAGGCTTTACTGGACGATCGCGCATAAGATCAATGAAATGTCGAGCGAAATGAAGCAAATGCCGGAGGAGCTCCGTTCTCTTCCAAAGCTTTTAGCTGATAAGTACTTCTGCAATTTTTCGCTTTTTCAATCCCTACCTGATTCATGGGCCATCGATCAATTGTTTCCGATCATGCCTATTCATAGGTTGAACGAGCGTCCATCACGCATGGCAACGTTGCAGGATATCACGTGTGATTCCGACGGTAAGATCGACCATTTCATAGGTAACAGAGACTTTGCGACGTCGCTTCCTGTGCATACGTTCAAGCCGTCAGAGCCATACTACATGGCCGTGTTCCTCGTTGGGGCCTACCAAGAGATCTTGGGGGATCTTCACAATCTCTTTGGCGATACAAATGCTGTGCACGTTGTCGTTAAAGACAAATCCTATGAGATCGACCAGATCATTGATGGCGAAACCGTAGCCGATGTGCTTGACTACGTACAATTCGATGCCAAGAAACTCGTTCGTACGATGGAAGCCTGGGTTAGTGCGTCTGTGAAAGACAAACGGATTTCTGCCCATGAAGGCAAAGAATTCTTAGCGATCTATCGGTCCGGCCTTTACGGCTATACGTATCTCGAGGAATGATCTCCTTGCTACAACTGACGTTGGTCATATTCGTTCTCTTCTCCACACTCGTTCGATCACAAGTGGTCGGGGAAAGTTATAGGGATGATTTTAACGATAACAAAGGTCGTTGGAAGACCGGAACATGGTCAAATGGAAGTGCAATCATTGCAAACGGCATCTACACAGTTGACCGCCTTGCGCAATCGAATGAATGGTTCATTGAGACGAATTGTTTTGTTGACTACGATGCAGATTACGACATCGAACTTCGAACACGTCAAATTTCAGGGGTAACCAATCACGGGTTCGGCATCGCATGGGGCGCTAGCGACCCACAAAACACCAACGGGTTAATCGTCTCATCAGATGGGCACTATAAAGTGTATCAATGGAAAGGAGCCCGGCAGACAGATATCATTCCCTGGACGCCATTTGAAGGCTCTGCACCGTTGGGAACGTGGTTTGATTTGACTGTACGCAAGAGGGGCTCAGGGATGAGTCTTTTGATCAATGGCACCACAATCGTAGGTTTTGAGGGGCTGACTATCAGTGGCGGTGATGTAGGAATAGTACTGAACAACCGTATGAAGGTTGAGTTTGACTACCTCGTGGTTCGTCAGGTGGCTAAAGATATCGTGCTAGCTGAAGACCATCCCATAGACGTGCCGAGAGAGAGCTTGGGACCAGACGTCAATTGTCAAGGTGGCGATCTCTCTCCGGTGATCACAGCTGATGGTAAACGATTGTACTTTGGTCGCTATCCGTTCGGCGGAAACCTTGGTGATACAACAACAGAAGACATCTGGTACACTGATCTACAATCGAATGGTAAGTGGGGACCCGCAAAGAATGTTGGGCGACCCCTGAATAATGAAGGAGCGAACTTCCTCATTAGCATTTCACCGGACGAGAACTCCGTGCTCCTAGGCAACACGTATGATGCCTATGGCAGGCCACGTGGTGCAGGAGTGTCGTCATCAGTACGAACAAGTGAAGGTTGGTCTGTTCCGCGCGAAGTAGGAATTCAAAACTATTACAACCGACACAGGTTTTCAGAATCATGTCTGGATCCAAGCGGAATGATTCTCATGCTTGCGATCCAACGTGATGACTCATACGGTCAGAAGGATTTGTATTTCTCCAGACGTCTACCGAATGGAACATTCTCTACGCCAACCAATCTCGGACGAGGAGTTAATACGTGGGGTAGCGAGATGTCACCATTTATTGCTGCGGATGGGACAACGCTGTACTTTGCTTCTGACGGTAGACGCGGATACGGCGGTGTTGACATCTGGATGACTCGCCGTCTTGACGACACATGGACAAATTGGAGTGAGCCAAAGAACCTAGGCCCGTCGATAAATTCCCCCGAATGGGATGCCTACTACACAGTACCTGCCCGAGGCGACTATGCCTACCTCTGCGGGTTGAATGCGGAAAATGGCAGCGCTGATCTTTACCGTATTAAGCTCACCAAGGGTGTCCGCCCTAATCCCGTTGTGCTCATTAGTGGTAGAGTGCTCGATGCGTCCACAAAGAAACCTATTGCAACCAACGTGAGCTACGAAAGTCTAACGAAGGGCAAGAGCGTCGGTATTGCTCGCTCTGAGCCAACGAATGGTGCATATAAGATCGTACTTCCTGCAGGTGACCTTTATGGCTTTCGTGCCGAAGCGCCTGGTTACTATCCGGTTAGCGATCAACTCGATACTCGTCAGCTCACAGAATACGCTGAACTTACGCGAGACCTATTCCTCGTTCCAATTCGCAAGAATGAGACGATCGTTCTCAATAATCTCTTTTTTGATTTTGGGAAGACTGACCTTCGGCAAGAAAGTTTTGCAGAGCTTGACCGACTTGCGCAGTTTCTTGCTGAGAGCCCAACGATAACAATTGAATTATCCGGACACACAGATAACGTCGGTACAGATGCTGCTAATAAGACCCTTTCACAAGAACGTGTGAATGCAGTGAAGTCCTATCTTCTTTCTCGGGGGGTGGCTGATGAGCGAATGAAGGCGATCGGCTACGGAAAAACTAAGCCCCTTGCCAGCAATGCTGCGGAAGAGGGTCGTCAAAGAAATCGTAGAGTGGAGTTCAAAATTGTTTCGATGTAGGAATTCATGCTAGCGCAAAGAGGTTGCCTCATTCTTGCCGCAACAATGCTTCTGTGGGCTAGCGTAACCGCGCAGCATATTGAGAATGAAGGCCGAGTCTCCCATGCCGGCCATCGAGCTTCAACATGGTATCGGATGGTGGAGCAAGATCATAAGAATGTGTTTGATGTAATGAATGCCATGAGCATTGATTCCTCTGCCTCAGAACATTCACAAAGCAGAGAGTATCATGAGGCGATGACGTGGCTTGCAAAGCGACGTGCATTTGCCGACGAGAACGGCAACGTACTGCGAGTACTTCCAAATCCAACTGACGTAACGAACTACTATGAACAGCAGAAACAGAAGCAGAAGGATGAACCTCTTGCCAGTGTAAAATGGGAGCCAATAGGCCCCTTTGCATATGATTCATCAGCGAAGATGGCAACGGGCTCGATGGGTATCGGCGTTGTGAGAACACACATCGTTGATCCGAACAATTCTAATCTCATCGTTATTGGAACCATTTCTTCAGGAATATGGCGAAGCACGAATGCCGGTTCAACGTGGACGAATGTTGCGCTCGAACACCCCATACAGACCGTTTCTCGTCTTGCAATGACGGGTACCACGATCTTCGCAGCAACTGATGCAGGCCTCTACGCTTCAAGCGATAAGGGGCTTACGTTTCGACAGATAGCTCTGGTGGGAGATGCTGGTTTGATCGACGCGGTAGGTGTCGATCTGTGCGCCGTTTCGCCTTCGGATTCTAAGCGACTGGTGATCGCTGCGCGTGGCCGCATTTTTCTTACGACGAATGGGGGCACTACGTGGGCATCAGCAGGTAACATCCAAGGAACCTGGTGGGACCTGCGGTGGCACGCAACCCGGACAGACATTGTTTATGGTCTCGTTCAACGTGGTGCTCATATCGCGTTTGTGCGATCAACCAGTTCCGGTGTAAAATTTGATGAAGTTGGTGACGGATACCCACAACCTCGAACGAATTACACCATGGCGCGCGGATTGATCGCTGTTTCGCCGGCGGATCCGCAATTTGTTTCTGTACTTATCGGTGGTGGGATCAAGGATAGCGTTAGCGGCGTCTATGGACTCTACGTTTCGCATGATAACGGTGCTACGTTTGAACACCGTTGTTGTGGCGCCGAGGATGGTCCGGAGCCTGCTGATGCAAAGACCAACGTGAATCTCTTCGACTACGATCCAAAAGGGAATGGGTTGGGTCAGATAACATGGGATATGGGCTTTGCTGTTTCAACGAAGGACACCACACTAATGGTTGCAGCTGGCGTGTTCCCATATCGATCGCAAGATGGTGGAAGAACGTGGTCGCCGTTGCCTGCAATGCATTACGACATTCAATCCGCATCCTACCTCGACAATACGATCTGGTTGACGCACGATGGTGGAGTTACCCGAAGCACAGACAAAGGGGTTTCTATAGTCGATAGGAGTTTCGGGATTTCGGCAATGGAGATATGGGGCTACGACCAATCTCACAATGGCAATGTGATGGCGCTTGGTGCCTACCACTTGCCGATATTTCTGCGCGATACCACGGTATACGATCCTACGGACCTAGTTGATGGGTGGTATGCTTGGTCAGGAGCGGATGCAATGGGTGCCAACGTAAATCCGGTGGCAAGTGAATGGATCTATGCCAAGCCATGGACAAGCGTCCGCGGTCTGCGAACGAAGACAAAGAAGGTAGCGCCAACTTCAACTGACCTTGGAATCGATCTTGGCTATATCACCCTGACGAATCTCTGCATAGATCCTCATCACCACTTTACAATCGTAGCGTGTGATCATGACAAACAGCGGATTGTCATTAGCCATGACAATGCGGTTACATGGAAGACTCTTCGACAATTTACGAATTGGGTCTACCGCGTTCGTATGAATTCAGAGGATGGTAACCACCTGCTCGTGTTAGCAGATCAACAGTTGTTGAGGAGCACGAATCAGGGTGTTACTTGGGTGAATGTTACGCCCCCGGAGTCAATTCGTAGGGCGCAGGGAATGCAGGATATGGCGTATGCTCCGGATGATCCACAGCACGTATTTGTAGCTTTTGGAGGACAACAGACAGTTGCGAAAGTGGCTGAGTCTAGAGATGGTGGCAGGACATGGACCGATGTTTCAACCGGTCTGCCATCGTTCGCGATAAAGACGTTGATTTCTCGACGTGGTGCCCAAGATGAATTGTATGCAGGTACATCACTGGGAGTATACAAATGGGAGCGCATTGGTGGGTGGCAGAGTTTTGGATCAGGACTCCCAATATCTGACGTCAACTTTCTTCAAATAGATGAACCTCATGGGATACTCCGCGCAGCAACTCAACGGGGGCTCTGGCAGATCGTTCTTACTACGAATTCCTTGCCTGTTGCCTTGATCTCTCGAGATGTAGACACGGTTTCCTGTAGTCGAAGGCCTGTACGGTTTGGATGCCGATCATCGGCATTGGAAACGAAGAACTTTTCGAGGTCATGGTTCTTCCCTGGAGGAGAACCATTGACTGCTTCTGGAGAGCGCGTGGATGTCAGGTATTCTACGCCAGGTACGTATGACGTTCAGCTCATCGTCTCGAACGAGTATGGGGCTGATACGGCATTTGAAAAGGGTGCAATAACAGTCGTGCCCAGCGCATGCGACGGGTATGATCGCGAGCCGGGGGGCGCTGTTGACCTCACGGATCCTGACGATCACGTTACTCTTGGTAGACTACTTGGCAAGAGTAATGCGTTCTCCTTTACGGCCTGGGTGAAACCTGTTGGAATGCAACCCGGGTTCTCAACGATTCTCTGTAGCGACGCCGATGCAGGAGTTGAACAGGAGGTCGGAATGCAATTCGTGAATGATAAGAATGAGATCGGCTACCTTTGGAAGGACGGCCGATGGTGGTGGGCTTCCGGTCTCACGGTTGCACCCGACGTGTGGTCGCATGTTGCCATGACAATTGACTCAACGGGTGCAACTGTGTACGTCAATGGTCAGGGAAGTGCGGACAATGTCAAACTCCCACAACAGAATCTCGCTTCGATGATCATGAAGCTTGGAACGTATCACAATTGGTCAAGTCGAAACTTCAATGGTTTTATTGATGAAGTCAGTTTCTATGATAGAAAGCTTAGTGAAGAGGATGTCCGACTAGGAATGCATCGGACAAAACGTGTGAATGAGCCCGGACTCATTGCCTACTACCAATTCAACGAATTCAACACACTGGATGTTTATGACAAGGTTGGGGGTCGCGATGGCGTGCGGGAATCCGGAGCTTCAACTGCGCATTCCGGTGCGCTTGTGGGAGATGCGGAAAGTGAACTGCAAGGAATGCGCACAGGCGTGCATCGTGTTCGGTTTGAATCGCTCGGCGACGAGATCGAGATATCGAACGCGATAGATGGGGCTAATGTTCTTCTCACTCGAATGCTTATTACACCGGATTCGTTGCCAACACCAACGCAGTTCATCCCAGAACGCTCGTGGATAGTAGATGTGTTTTCGGTAGATGATCGCATACACGAGGTTGAGAGCGCCATTACATCTTGTGATAGATTGATTGACACGGCAGATGCTCGCACGAGAACATTCCAAGCATACACACGAACTTTATGGAGTACGGGAAGGGACTGGACTTCAGCGTGGACGATTGGAAAAAGCACGTACTCGTCAAGCGAGCATGCGTTGTCAACGTCGTTTAAACGTGGAGTATCAGCGCCACACCAGTGGGCTATCGGTGTTTCAGGTGGCGCAGTTGGAATACACGATCAAACTGTTGCGCAGACCAACATTGTTGCACTGCCACAGCCGTGCTCCGAGGTCGTTCAGATCAAAACTGCCAATCCCTGTGCTGACATCAGGTTCTATGACCCCCTCGGTGCGCTGAGGCTTGTGTACAGTGCTTCTGAGTCTCTCACTACATCCTGCGATGTGCGTTCACTTCCAGCAGGCATGTACGTTGTTGCGACAGAACAGGGTCACATTCCGATTATGATCCTTCGGTAGGAGCAGCTGGTTTTACCATGATGGTCTGCTCTCTTTCAAGGACAACGGCACCAATATTGGCTCCCTTAGGCTTGCGTACAAATTTTCGTTGAGTGTAAACCACTGAAACATACGAAGCATTTCGAGCCTGCGAATAGTATGCCGTAATGGCGGCGGCCCGCTCTAGTACGGGCTTTGGTATCTTTTCACCTCCGGCACCTCGTAAGACTGCGTGAGATCCACTTGCGCCTCGTGCGTGGAACCACCAATCGTTCTGTTTTGCGAATCGCATTGTTAGTTCATCGTTGTTGGCCGCATTCTTGCCCACATATAGTGTGTGAGTATCGTCAATGACAAAGACGCGGAATCTGCCGTTCGCCTCGTCGCGCGATGGAAGAGATTCGGTGGTCACAGTTGGTCCTTTGGTCTGTAATTCTGATATCGATGATGCACTACGCAGCCGCTCGACGGTGGCCCTTTCCTGATCCCTGCGGGCAAGAATTGCCGGGAGTCGTTCATCTCTCGAGCGAGCTGCTGTTGCTGAGGATCGAGACTTGTCATAGTAGATTCGCGCATTCTCAATGAGCGACTTGTTGGCGTTCAGAGGAATGTCCACAGAAGCCCCATTCTCATCAGTGACCGTGATGATATCAAGTCCAAAAGCCGCACCTGCCGGCTGCGAAAGTAGGAGGTCCGCCCATGCACGATATCGTTGTGAACGCCCCTCCTTAGCGGCATCACTCGTCATTCCCTCAATACTCCGTTCCGTGCGCCGTAGATCGCTCTCTGACTTGCGTAGTAGTTCCCGCTGTCTGCTATGAAACAGCTTGTTGCGTCTGCGTTCGGAGACGGTAACCTTGATCGCCTCTAGTACATCTGAGAACGTATCTGTCGCTACCCATGACTCTAAGGGTACCAAGGACAACACGATGTCCTCACTGTTTCGAAGCAGATAGTAGGTAGTGGCGGACTGACACTCCTGAACGAGTGCACTCGCATTATGCTGCAAAAGGTCCTTTTGCACCTCATCCAGCTGAGAAACGAGGAGCTCACCCTCAATGAGAGATCGTCTGCAGACTTCCTCGGCGTAGTATGGACCTAGTCGCAATGAAGAAACCGATAGGGAGTGTGCAACAGTACAGGTACCAACTGAAAACGGCTCCGGGAGATCGTGCCTTCTGACCTGAAAAGTAGTGTTGATTCGCGATATGCGCTCTCGAAGTGCATCCATTACTACACCCTCACGTGTCAGCAATACATTGCCCTTCCCGGCGGAGAAGAGCTCGATATGCATGTGGTGATCTGAGAACCAAACGGTGAGGATGCGATCGTCTGGGTGCTTCGTAACCATGACGATCTCTTTATTGAGAATCTCTGCGAAAACATCGATGGTGTTACTTCGAGCGCGCTTGGCGTTTAGCCTTTCCGTGATGGTGCCGGCGTCAGGAGAAACGTCGATGAAGTATGTCCGAAGATCATCGTTCTTGAGGACAATGACCGTAAGTACAAACTTCTCCTGAGACCAAGCCTCAACAATGCGAGCCCCCTTCCATTGCAGGTTGAGGGCCTGTGCGACGTGTTCAAGCGTGAAAGGGTGACGGATCACTTTCTCTTCTTCGACTTCTTTGAGGATTGCGCCGAAGGAAGAACCAGGTCTCGATACGTAGCGGAAAACTGGGGAGCATTCCTACGGGTGGCGTCACGAACCCACATTGGAACGTGTGCGTACCATTCCTTGAAACTCTTCACATCCACTTTTGTGGTGTCTGAACACGCAATGAGCCGAACGCCAGACGTTGCTACATAGGGGTCATTCATGCTCCTCAGGAGGGCAGTTATCTCTGACATTTTTCTCTTCGGACCTCGGACCACGCCCTCAATCGCACCAAAGCGAGCGATCTGGTCTTCATCTTCCAGGGCTGAACGAAGTGTATCAAAGCCAACGCCCATGCGACCAAGCGCAAAGGCTGCTCGTTGGCGAACGTATGCGTGCTCGTCGTGCAAAAGGATCGTTAGTGCTGATCGTGCCATCGTGTCTCCGATCTCACCAAGGGTGAAAGCCGCTAAACGCCGACGTTTCCAAGAGGAGTCGAGTGTCATAACAATAAGGGGCTGTACACAATCAACAGACTTGACTTTGCCGGCAACTGTTGCGCAAATGTTTACTGTTGCCGCATCATCTGAGGAGAGCCCGCGCAGAAGAAGGCGCACTGTAGAGTCGCGATTCGTTTGGTAAAGGGCAGGAAGTACACTCTCCAGCGTAAGGCGCTCTCGTGGCATCAACGTCCCGAGGGTAGTCTCAAGCTGTGATAGCGCAACGGTGCCCATCTCACCAAGTCGCTTGCGGGCAGGCTCTACGTTGAGTTGAAATCTCAATGGCGCCGCTGATGCTTGAATGAATAGGCTGTCCACGGACG
Source organism: Candidatus Kapaibacterium sp. (assembly GCA_026390655.1). Lineage (GTDB taxonomy): Bacteria > Bacteroidota > Ignavibacteria > Kapaibacteriales > Kapaibacteriaceae > UBA10438. The sequence continues at coordinate 2,896 of JAPLFN010000030.1, read as the reverse complement.
TAGACAATGGCATCGATACACGAACTGGCTCAACCGATGCGCCGGCTGTTATTGCTTCGTTAGAAGAATAGACGGGAGCTATTGCCTCGCGATCAACAAAGACGCCGTAGGTGGACTTCGTCGATACTGTATTATTGCGAGTACGCTCGCCATACATATCTGACCCGCCACCATCGAGGAAGACCCCGATCATACCATAGGAGCGCCTGAAGTCTGAATATCCAAGAGTGTTCGACTCATTTGCTGCAATGTAGGCGTCATTCCCGCGCTGATCCATGAACAACGATACGGCGTTTGCGTTACCCCCACCGAGCGATAGACTCTCACAGACATATACATCGTTACCAGATTCATCTAACAGTGCACCAAGGGCGATGTCATGTCCACAACCCTGAGAGACTCCATGAGACACGTACACATCGTCGCCGTCGCTATCTCGCAGGATGCCTGTCGCAAAGTGAACGCCGGCTCCCTGAGCATATTGATAGGACTCGTATCGGTCATCACCGCTTAGGTCTATAAGTGCGCCTAGGCCGAACCAATACCCTGTGCCCTGACCATAGATGTCTGATGTGTAGACGTCATTGCCGGTACCATCCACGAGTACGCCGATTCCTCCAGATGCAATTGGACGTGAGCCGAGTGCAGCCCCCTGAGTAAATGTGACCTGATGGGCATCGTACCTCAAAACGTCTACATACGGGCTTGCAGCGATGTACCGGTCATTTCCAACAAGGTCACTAAGAATTCCTGCGCCGCGCGTCCCCCCAAATGCCTGTGCTTGTGCGTGGCAACGATAGAGGTCATGTCCGTTGTCGTCAAAGAGAATTCCAAGCCCAAAGATACCGGCTCCCTGCGTGTTGGAACCTGATAGGTATGAATCATCTCCTGCCATGTCATGAAGAATCCCAACGCCAAACAACCCACAGGCCAATGAATAGTCTCCAGCACTATAGGTATCATTGCCTTTGCGATCGATGAGTATTCCAACGCCTCCCACCCCGGATGCAAAGGAGAAGTCTCTACCCACATAGAGATCATCACCGCTGAGATCAATAATGCATCGTATAGGCATTGCAAGCGCGTCTGCCTTGGTCGTGTCATCTAGGCGGTACACGTCATTACCGCCAACATCAATGATGACGGCGTAGGATCCAACATAGACATCGTCGTCAGGGCCACCAATGGCAACACGTCCCAATGGAGTCTTGAATGTGAACGACCGCACACTGTCGCGTAACAGATCCATGTTGCCTTCACTCTGCTGCACATAGGCTATCAGCTGCTGGTAAAGAGAGAGACCATGTATAAAGATGTCTTCTGCCACGCGAGGAGCTGCTTCCGCATACACATTGCTCGCGAGGACTTGTCCCGATCGTTCTCTCGCGTTGAGTTCCCATAGCGAGAGGCTCTCGTCCTCGCGACTAAGTCTCCAGAGGGAGTCGATGTTATCTATGGCAAGAGATTGGAGAAGCAATCGCTTGCGTCCATCTTCCATTCCTTCTGCTGCCTGAACGATTGCCGAAAGAAAGCGTACAACAAGGAATGAGCTGACAATGTTTAAACGAGCAGTGGGATCATTGCCTAACAGTCTGACAGTTTCATCTGCCGTGATCTGTCCGTCATAGCTTACATGACGAAACGTCCCAAGATCTACGTCCTTCATTAATGACGTGAACAACGCCGTCGTATTCATCTCATTTCGCGAAGAGACATTGTCAGTGATGCGTTTTGCTATGTCGAAGGCACGTAGAGGTTCATTAAACAGTACATCGTGGAACACCATGCGGTGTCTGTCGGGGTCGATCAGGTCTGCAGGCATTCGGAGGTCTGTTTGTCGCATACCTAGGGCGAAAAGGGCCGAGTCCAGCATCGTCAACGTGGAACTGGAAATCGACCTCTGTGCATGCGCTGTCGTTAACAAACCAAAAAACAGGACTACAAGAAGCGCAGAGCAACGGAAGAGGAGCATAGAGTTTTTATGCATGGAACATTAAATCTTCATCAGGTGGCGAAGCTGCTCAGCTAAGACGGGATCTAGCACATCAAGCTTGTTTGCAATCGCATTTGCGCGTTCGAGGTCTCCATTTCGCAAGAGGCATCGCGCTGCGGCATAGAGTACGTCAGGGCGATCTGGAAAACGACTCAACTCCGTTTCGAGTAACTCCTTTGCCGCGGTGCACCTCTGCGCATCGTAGTAGGTGTTTAGCCGCGAAACATGCAGTACGCCGGAGGAGTCACGAAGGGAGATCGCCTGTGCATGTGCCGAAATCGCTTCTTCAAATCGACCTGATTTGCGATACATGATCGCGAGCGAATTGTATGCGTCAGGAGCAAGTAGGGGGCTAATCGTTGCACATCGCTTCAGCGATGAGACAGCGTCCTCATCAAAGCCCCTTTCCTCATAGACAAATGCGATGTTGAAATAGGCTTCTGCGTAGTTCGCCCTTAGGGCTATCGCTCGTTTAAATGCGCGAATGGAACTATCAGGTTGTTTTGCTGCCAGACTCAGTAATCCAACGTTATACCAGCCCATTGGGTCGTTCGGCACTAAACGAGTCAGCTCTCGTGACAATGCGAGAGCTTCATCAGACCTCTTCAATTCTTGCAGAGCAGAAGTTAGTGCAAGGTAGGCGTCCGCTTTCAGCGGTTGGAGGCGAATCGCCTCTTTTAGCTGAACGGTTGCTGAATCGAATCGTCGATCTGCCATGAGCGCCTCACCATACGCCAGACGAACGGTGAAACTCCCCGGGTCGTGGTCAACCACCCTCGCATAGAGGTCGATCGACTCTGCGATCTTTCCTGTTTTGAAATAGCATTGTGCAAGCTGTTGAACCACGCCGTTCATGTCCGGTCTGCGGAACATCGTTTCTTCCAATGGCGCAATCGCCTCATC
>JAPLFN010000110.1 GCA_026390655.1 Candidatus Kapaibacterium sp. | reverse complement strand
CCGGATGATGACGAATGACGAATGACGTACTAGGGGGTGCTAATGGGTTCAAGTGTTGACATCATCCTTGCAGTGCTTGCCGCGAGCTTTGTGGTCTACTACATTGTGCAGACTCTGCGAAAGAAAAAGAGTTTCGCAGACCCTACTGATATGGTAGTTACTGTTGCAGATGTAGAGAAAGTACTCGATGCAGTTAAAAGCTCAGCAAAGGTGGAGGTGTTTGCAGTGTTTTTGATTCCTTCCGAGCGAGGGACTAAGGAAGACGGATTGCCATCGATCGAATTCTCGATGGAAAACGGAGTCGTCGGGATTGACTATGTGCTGTTGTCGAAGGAGAATGTCGCGAGACGGCATGAGTTTGTGGAACTCGCAGTGTCGCGTGGTCACCACATATCTGAACACGAGATGGCATCTGTGCCGTATCTACGTGTAGAGGATGGGAACCTATCGGCACTCCTGCGTGCAGCGCTGACAGATGTGTTTGGAGTTCACGAGAAAGACAACCTGAGCATTGTTCTTGAAGGAGTAGACTATGCAAGCATCGCCTGAACAGATTCGCGTTGCCTTCAATCCACTCATCAGGCCGTATCTGGTTCTGAGGATTGGTGCAACGATCGCTCTGACCATCATTGGGATCCCACTGGCTGTTCTGTGGTTCCTCGGCGTAGGCCAGTGGTGGGCGCGACATTACTTTGCCAAGCTGCACTGCACGTTGGACGACAAAGCACTGCGTTTTCGCAAGGGCATTCTGATCGAAGTTGAAAAGACTATTCCACTTGAAAACATCCAGGACGTTACATTCATCGAGGGTCCAATCCTCCGACGATTTAACTTGAGCATGCTCCGATTTGAGACGGCGGGTTATTCAGCCGATCAAGGCCATGCAATGAGCCTCGTTGGTATCATCGATGCACACGAATTTCGAACGAAGATCATTGAAACCCGTGAGCGGCTCAAGGCCCTTGCGCATGGTAGTCCTGCAGCACAAGTTCAATCGCTTCAAGGTCTCGAAAGTCGCTTGGACGAAATCATCGCACTTCTGAAAACCCGTCAATCGATTTAGGACCTCGGTGGACATACTCATCATTGGCAGGCACGAACGCATTGTAAACGGGGCTAAGCGTATCGCATTAGCGTTTGGTCATCAAGCCGATGTGGCGCTCGATATTGACGAACAGCGATCGCTGCTAGCAGGGAATACCTATCACCTCATTCTCGTTCACTGCGGAGTAAGTAGTGCTGATCGCGGAGAGATCAGTGGCGAAACTCGAATGCAAGACTTCGTACTCGTCGATGGGCTCATCTCGTTTTTCGAGGCGTTCTGAGTCTATTCGTAATGTCCGGCAGTTCTAAGTTCCTCGTTCAATACGTACGAAAATCCCTTTTGAAGGCTAAAGGCACCGTGGCGTCCTTGACGGTCGATGGCCAGAATCCCAACTTGAAAGTCCTTGTAGTTGCTATGTTTTGCAACGATTCTCTTTATTGCTACTTCACAAGCCTCTTGTGGAGAGTCGCCGAGACGCATGCGCTCTACAGCGAGAAAAGATGCTAGAGTTCTCAGCACGCTCTCACCCAGTCCGGTACACGTTGCAGCGCCCACCTCATTATCAACATAAAGTCCGGCGCCGATAATCGGGGAATCGCCAACTCGACCATGTACTTTGTATGCAAGTCCGCTTGTTGTACACGCACCGGCCATGATACCGTTACTATCCATAGCGAGTAAACCAATCGTGTCGTGATTCTCAATGTTGATTACGGGGGCGTACTTCTTCTCCTTACACCAGGCCTCCCACGCAGAACGAGCAGCCTTTGTTAGTTCATTGGGCAATTGCGTCATACCCTGCTCTCGAGCATATCGTTCGGCACCTGCACCAGCGAGGATCACATGAGGTGTGCGCTCCATTACCATGCGCGCAAGTGATATCGGATGAGCGATGCCTTGAACAAAGCATACTGAACCTGCTCGACAATCACCCGTCATGATCGACGCGTCGAGTGTTACGATGCCATCTCTATCGGGTAAGCCCCCTAGCCCAACACTAAGATTTGTTGGATCTGCTTCAACTACCATTACGCCGCGCTCAACTGCGTCGAGTACGCTCCCACCATTTCGGAGTGTTGCAAGAGCTGTAATGTTTGCCGGGAGACCGTGATCCCAAGTAGAAATCACAAGCGACTCCCTAGCGGAGTTAGCGAGGACGTTTGTTGCGGAAGCCAATGTGGCAACTCCTACGGAAGCTTCGAGAAATGAGCGACGGTTCATAGCTGCAGAGATACGAAATTCCCGGGCGTGCCGCGTCCTGCGCTCCCCGGGCGTCCCGCTTCCCGTGTCCCCGGGCATCCCCGGGCGTCCCGCTTCCCGCTTCCCGCTTCCCGCGTCCCCGGGCATCTCCGGGCTAAAGCCCGGGGTCAGGTGCCGTGGTGTTCTCGCTGGCGTTTCACGTAGCGGACGACGGTGTTCAGGGCTCGAAACGAAACGGTGTTGACGTAGTGTCCATTTTGCCATCGAAACTCTCGAAGTATAGCGAACATGCTCTTGAGTTTGTAAGAGGAAGCCCCTTTGACACGACCAATGAACAGGGAAAGTGCAATGCTCGGAGGGATGCTGAGCACGATGTGAATGTGATCGTCTACACCACCAATGGCATACACCTTACCGCCTAGACTCTCACATTCGTTTCGAATGACAGCCCAGACCCCCTCTTCTATGGATGCGCGCACCCACTCCGTTCTGTACTTCGTGACAAGCACAACGTGGTAGTAAAGCTGGGTGTATGAGTGAGCCACACAACAACGTGCCACGAGAGCAGCCGAACGTGACTGACCCCGGGCTTTAGCCCGGGGGGCTGCCGGGGGAGCAGGGGGGGCGGGGCTGCGCGGGGGGGCAGGGGGCCCGGGGGGGCAGGGGGTGCGGGGCTGCCCGGGGGAGCAGGGGGCCCGGGGTGCCGAGCTGCGGCGCGCCAGAGTGATACAGGCGTGTACAGAGCTAATTCGGACAAAAATGTCTTATTTTCGCACTGTTTGAATCTGCACTACTATCAACCCCTGGGTCGGGGGAAGGGCATATGCCATGGCGTTACCAATGATAATCCAAGGCGGCATGGGAATAGGGGTCTCCGATTGGCGCTTAGCGAGAGCCGTATCACTGCAAGGCGAGCTGGGGGTTGTGTCCGGCACCGGTATCAACTGTGTGTTCATTCGCCGTCTACAGCTTGGCGACGTGGGTGGACACGTCCGACGTGCACTAGCACATTTCGTCGATCATACCACCGTTGAGAAGATTCTTAAAACGTACTTCGTTGAAGGTGGGATTGACGACGTAACGCATTTCAAGTTGAGCTCGGTTGCGCAAGTACACGCGCCGATAGCTCTTCAACGACTCAATGTAGTTGCCGGATTTGTTGAGGTGTTCTTAGCAAAGGAGGCCCACAACGGATTGGTTGGCATCAATCTCCTTGAGAAACTTCAAACTTCTAATCTGCCCACGTTGTACGGCGCGATGCTTGCGGGTGTGGACGCAGTCCTCATAGGCGCAGGAGTACCGCGTGAAATGCCGGGTGTGATTGAGCTCTTCACTAACCATGACGATGCATCTGTGAAAGCGAACCTCACGTGCGCTGATGCAACATCTGATGTCAAGATCACATTCCGTCCTCGTGCAGTGTTTCCAGGTCTTGATCTTCCACGATTGAAAAGCCCTCTCTTCTTCCCCATCATCTCTTCCCTCACATTAGCACAACATCTTGTGCAACGATCAACGGGCAAGGTTGATGGATTTGTTGTTGAAGGGGCTCTTGCGGGCGGGCACAATGCACCGCCACGCGGTCAGTTGAAACTGAGCGAGCGTGGAGAACCAATCTATGGTGTTAAGGACCAGGCAGATCTCACAGGCATACGCGAACTTGGTCTTCCGTTCTGGTTGGCAGGGTCGTATGGCTCACCAGACCGACTCAATGAAGCTCTATCGCTTGGTGCAAACGGCATACAGGTTGGAACAGCATTCGCTTTTTGCGACGAATCGGGCATCACAAAAAGTCTGCGCCAACGCGTGATCAGATCGTGGACAGGATTGGATTCGCTTGTGGCAGAACCAGTCTTCACTGACCCGCTCGCATCTCCAACTGGGTTCCCCTTTAAGGTTGTGAAGCTACCCGATACACTTTCAGAGAAGCCTATCTACGAAGCGCGGCCACGTAAGTGTGACCTCGGATATCTGCGACAGATCTTGGTAGGGGGCGATGGTAAACTTGTCTATCGCTGTCCGGCGGAACCAGTAGAAGATTTTGTACGTAAAGGCGGCAAGGTGGAAGATACTGTTGACAGGAAGTGTCTTTGCAACGCGCTATTAGCAAACATTGGGCTTGGGCAGCGACAAGACGATGGGTATCACGAACAGCCCCTTCTCACCTCTGGAGATGATCTTCTTCACCTTCGTCAGTTTGTTGCTCCTGGCGCTGATCACTATAGTGCGAAAGATGTACTCGGCCACCTCAAGAGTGCGCTCACGGAAGTTCACATTCCATGAGCAATGTTGCGTACGAAGATTCGAAACTCACCTGGCAAGGTATCCTCCGTCAACGGGGAAATAGGCGCCGGTGATGAATGAGGCCCTTTCGCTCGTGAGGAAGCAGATGAGTTCGGCCACTTCTTCGGAACGACCAAGCCTACCAATAGGGTGAAGTGAGGTGAGGTAGGCGCGCTGCGCAGGATCTTCAATGATCTCGGCGATGAGCGGCGTCTCAATGAATCCGGGTCCAACAGAGTTAACGCGGATGCCTTGTGCAGAGTGATCAAGAGCAGCCGCTTTTGTCAATCCAACCAGACCGTGTTTCGCTGTGACGTAGGCAGGTGCACCGGCAAATGCAACCGCACCAAGGATCGAAGAAACATTGACGATCGACCCAGATCCAGACTTCAACATGGCGGGGATCTGCGCGTGCATTCCATAGAACACACCATTGAGATTGACATTGATGACTTTGTTCCAGCCTTCGAGACTATAGCTACCGGTTGGATTTGGCTCTCCTCCGATGCCAGCATTATTCACTGCATAGTCGAGTCGACCGAATTGATCCACTGCAGTATCTACAAGTCTTTGATTGTCCTCCGGCAACGACACATCACAATGAACATAGAGTGCTTTGCCATTGTTCGTTCGGAGCGACGACGCAAGGGACTCACCGGCTTCATCATTGACATCGGCAATAACCACTGCAATGCCGTCACGGACGTACTGTTCAACAACAGCCTTCCCGATTCCGGAAGCGCCTCCCGTCACGATCGCAACACGTTGCATATCCAACCTCGTGTATCGTGGCAATGTGTTCTCAACACGATCTCAAGAACGTGAAAACCTACGCAGGGGGCTTATCTGTTCCTATGACCGATGTCATGATCGGGTCAACCAATACGTCTAAATCGCCCCTTTCCCTTGATCTGCCGTTACGTCGTATTGAAGCCGTTCCGTGCATAGCTTGTCAAAGCTGTTCGAACCAACCCTTATGATCTCAGTCTTCGGCGCAAAAGAAAACGGCCCACCATCCTCTTGGATAGCAGGCCGTTAAAACTTTTTGCCCCTCGACTACGCTCGGGGTGACGAACGCCTTTTCGCCCTTTCGCCCCTCGACTACGCTCGGGGTGACGAACGCCCTTTCGCCTTTTCGCCCCTCGACTACGCTCGGGGTGACGAACGCCTCTTCGCCCTTTACCGTCCTGCGATTAAGTTCAGTGCACTGCCGGCCTTGAACCAGCCAAGCTGTTGCTCATTCATTGTGTGCTTGAGCTGAATGGTCTCCGTGGTACCATCGGCATGGGTGACGCCAAGAGAAACGGGTGCGCCAGGGGCGATGGTGGTGATGTCAATCGACAGACGGTCATCTTCGCGGATCTTATCGTAGTCGGCAGGCGTCGCAAAAGTCAAGGCCAGCATTCCTTGCTTCTTGAGATTTGTCTCGTGAATACGTGCAAAGCTTTTCACGATGATGGCCTTACCACCAAGGAAGCGTGGCTCCATTGCCGCGTGCTCACGCGATGATCCTTCGCCGTAATTCTCGTCACCAACAACAACCCAAGAAACACCACGTGCCTTATAGTCGCGCGCAGTTGCCGGAACTTCCGCGTATTCGCCGGTGAATGTGTTCTTTACGGCGTTAGCTGTTTCGTTGATGTAGTTGATGGCGCCGATGAACATGTTGTTGGAAATGTTGTCGAGGTGACCTCTGAAGCGCAGCCACGGACCAGCCATGGAAATGTGGTCGGTTGTACACTTGCCCTTTGCTTTCAGCAATAACGGCATGTACGTGTATTCATCTGCCTGTGGAGCTTTGAAGGGGGCGAGCAGTTGCAGGCGATTACTATCGGTTGCGATAGAGATCTTCAGTGCTGAGCCATCTTCCGCTGGCGCTACGTAACCATCAGGATCGGGCACAAAGCCGAGGGCAGGAAGTTCGTGACCTGTTGGCGGTTGCAACATCACACCGTCGATCGGTTCCTTCATGAAGTTGGTTGTGAGGTTGCCGGCAAGGACGAAGGCAGCAACGGTCTCCGGTGATGCAACAAAGGCATGGGTCTCTTTGATGCCATCGTTGCGACCCGTGAAGTTGCGATTGAAGGAGGTAATGATGGAATTTCTGTCGCCCTGTTGAACGTCGTGACGTTTCCACTGTCCAATGCACGGACCACATGCGTTTGCCAAAACTGTTCCGCCGATCGCCTCCATCTTGGCAAGGAACCCATCACGTTCGATGGTTGCCCGTACTTGCTCGGACCCGGGTGTTATCGTGAACTCGCTCTTTGCCTTGAGACCGTGGGCGGCGGCAAAGTCGGCGATGTCGGCCACGCGACTCATGTCCTCGTACGATGAGTTTGTGCACGAGCCAATCAGACCAACACGAAGCTCTGCAGGCCAGTTGTTTTCTGTAACTGCCTTTACAAATTCCGAAAGCTCCATTGCACGGTCCGGTGTGAACGGTCCGTTGATATGGGGCTCCAATACATCAAGGTTGATCTCGATCACCTGATCGTAGTATGCACTAGGATTGTTCTCTACTTCTGCGTCAGCACGCAGATGTTCAGCAACTCCATTTGCAAGATCGGCTACATCGTTACGACCAGTGGAACGGAGATAGCGCTCCATCGATGCATCGTAGGGAAAAACTGATGTAGTTGCTCCGATCTCTGCACCCATGTTGCAGATGGTGCCCTTGCCTGTTGCGGAGAACGACGCTGCACCGTCGCCAAAGTACTCAACGATGGCCCCGGTTCCGCCCTTAACAGTGAGTATACCGGCAAGCTTGAGGATTACATCCTTCGGACTCGTCCAGCCATTCATCCGTCCAGTGAGCTTCACTCCGATGAGTTTCGGCATCTGCAGTTCCCATGGCATTCCTGCCATCACGTCAACTGCGTCAGCACCACCAACACCGATAGCAAGCATCCCCATGCCCCCTGCATTAGGAGTGTGAGAATCTGTACCGATCATCATGCCTCCGGGGAAGGCATAGTTCTCAATCACCACTTGGTGAATGATTCCTGCACCCGGTTTCCAGAAGCCAATGCCGTACTTCTCCGACACACTGGCAAGAAAATCAAAAACTTCCTTGTTCTCCGTGAGCGATTTCTCAAGATCGGACGTTGCGCCGTGTTCGGCACGGATCAGGTGGTCGCAGTGCACCGTGCTCGGTACAGCAACGTGCGGAATGCCGGCCGATGTGAATTGCAGAAGCGCCATCTGTGCCGTGGCATCTTGCATGGCTACTCGGTCGGGATGGAAATCAACATATGCACCGCCACGCGTGTAGGCAGTTCCGGGGATCTCTACCATGTGCGAGTAGAGAATTTTTTCTGCGAGTGTAAGGGGCCTACCAACAACGGTACGTGCCACAGCGAGTTTTGAAGGAAGGTTGCTATAGACCTTGGTGATCATCGAGATGTCTTGGGTTGCCATGGTAGTGTGCTAGTGTGTTAGTGTGCTAATGTGCTAGTGTGCTAATTGTTTGATGTAGTGAACGTTGGGGAGACCCTTGAAGTCCGTGTCGAAGGTGATGAGAGTTGCGTTGTGTGCGAGCGTTGAGGCATACACGATTGCATCTGCCATTGCCAGACTGCGTTCACTCCGAAAGTGTGCAAGAGCCACCGCGCTCGTTGCGGTGAGGTCGTCCACCTTTTGTTCGCGCATATTGGCAACGGCAACCTTCACCAGGTCTTCTCCTACCGAGAGCTCGATGGCAAGAGCCACTTCGTAAATGCAAATACTCGGAACGATGATCTCCCGCTTACGGAGTTGGTCGATCACGAGCGTATAGACATCCTTGTTGCCTCGGTAGAATTCCAGCCAGGCTGAGGAATCCATAACATAGGGAGGAGTCATTTCTGTACCTCAGATTTTTCGCGATTTACGCGAACTTCTTGACCCTTGAGCAGGCCAAAAGCTTCTTCTGGCCCCATCACCGGTACGATTACATACGCGCCCCGCCATTCCATGAACATCACCTTTTGTCCGGGGCGGATCTTCATCGCCTCCCGCACTTCCTGCGGTATGACGATCTGGTATTTTGGAGAGACTGTTACGGTGGTACTCATATCGAACCTCATATCGTATGACGACGAGTGATCGATACAAATATCGTATGACGGTACCGAAATTCCAAACCTAGAATCATTCCGGGAGATTATGGCTCCCGGCAAGATCTACCTTACCGGTGCATAGAAGGCAGCGTAACGACGAAGGTGGCACCCGCACCAGGAGTGGTCTCGAGCTCAATGGAGCCCTTTACAGCGTCTACGTATGACTTTACGATGCTTAGACCGAGCCCGGTGGTGAGCTCTCCGGAGGTTGGTTTTGCGCTGTGGGTAGCAAACTTTGTGAACAGGGTTGCCTTGTCTTCGTCAGTGAAGCCCGGACCGTGGTCGCAGATGCAGAGCCTAGCTCCGCCATTGCTGGACTCAACGGAAACGGTAACGTTCTTTCCGGGAGGAGAGAACTTTACGGCATTAGATAACAGATGATCTAGAATGGTCTGAAGACATGTTGGGTCGGTATGCGCCATTGCAATTCCACCCTTCCGCTCAAAAGTAATGGCGATGTTCTTGTCTAAAGCATGGGGCTGATGAGACATAAGAACCATCTGCGTGATCATTCCCGGATCTACGTGAGTAGGGAAGACGGTTACGCCTGTAACCTCGATCGAATTCAATAACAACAGATTCTCCAACACAGCATGTATGCGCGTTGCGGCGCTTCTGATGTTGCCGAATTGTTCTACCGCTTCTGCAGATGTAAGCTTGCTGCCACGATCGATTGCATGCGACGCCGTGCGAAGGATCTCCTTCAGCGGATGCTGGAGATCTTCTCCTGCCAGATTTAACATCTCCGCTTTTTCACGATTGAGTTTTGAGATCTGTTTGTTCTGCCCAACTACATTCCGATTGGAGATCTCCAACTCGTCGCTTTTGTGTTTCAACTCTGAGGTACGCAGAGCAACTGTTGCTTCGAGCTCTTCGTTGTACATTGCAAGATGCTCAACGAGTTTTCTGTTCTCGGCCCGTAGACGGAAGGTCTCGATGGCTGAGTCGATGACCATCTTTATGTCGTCTTCTTCCCAAGGCTTGGTGATATACCGATGAACCTCTCCCTTATTGATCGCGGCAATGATCGACTCGATGTCGGCAAATCCAGTAAGCACCATGCGTATCGGTTCGGGATGCGAACCAATGATCTTCTCAAGGAACTCAACTCCGGTAATGCCAGGCATTCTTTGATCGGTGATAATGAGTTCGATGGGATACTCACTAAGGATCGCTTCCCCCTCTTGAGCAGAAAGCGCCGTATGCACTTCGTAACTCTTTCGAAACGTTGCACGGAAAGCGGTGAGGTTGAATTCCTCATCGTCAACGTAGAGGATATGCGCTTTGTCAGGTGTCATGATGTACTGGAAGTGTGATTGTGAAGACGGCCCCACCGTGGTTCTTGACATCGATCTTGCCTCTATGCCGTTCAATGATACCATAGCTGATCGACAACCCAAGGCCTGTTCCTTTGCCAACGTCCTTTGTGGTGACAAAAGGGTCAAACAGCTTGGAAAGCAGCGGTTCCGGAATCCCGGTACCGTTGTCTGCGATCGTTATCTGGACGCCGTCCGGACCCGCCGAGCGGACGCCAATACTGATCATTGGATGCTCCGTGAATTCTAACGCATCCATTGCATTCGTCAATATGTTCATTATTACCTGGTTGATTTCGCCCGGTCTGCACTCCACTAATGGAATTTCTTGATAGTCTCGCACGATCTCAAAGTGACCCTTGATTCTACCGCCAAGCAAGGTAAGCGTGCTTTCAATACCGACAACGAGGTCTGCTTCCTTGATACTTCCTTCGTCGAGGCGCGAAAATGTCCGCAAGCTCTTGACGATATCCGAGGTACGCCGAGCTCCGGTTTCAATGCCATTGAGAAGTTCAAAAATCTCGGTCCGCAATTCCTCAGCATCAGCGCCCTTCCCACCTAAAGCTTCGTATTCGACGAGGTCTCTGCGAAGGGGGCCGATGGAGCTCGCGATAAAATTGACAGGGTTGTTGATCTCATGCGCAATGCCGGCCGTTAATTGTCCAAGTGAGGCCATCTTCTCGCTCTCAACAAGGAGCGTCTGCGCTGCCTTGAGCTCTACATTCCGCAGCTGCTCAATCTCCGCACGTTTGTACGCTTCCTCCAATCGGCGCCGCGCCTCGAGCTGTTCTATGCGACGTTGGGCGGTCTCGTCACGCGACCGATTACGGTACTCGTACAACTCCTTGGTAAAACGTAGAGCCCGCTCAAAGTCCTTGTGATGCTCATAGTACTTTGCTAGATGCTCTAAGATCAAGGGGCTAACCATGCTCTTATCGATGTCCAACTGATAGCCGCGCAGAAGACGCTCTTCGGCAATCTGAGGGTTGTAGAGATCGCTATCTTCACGATCGTAGAAAGCGCCGAGATAGGCATATGCTTGAGATTGACCTCGTGAACTGCCGTTGATAATCGCCCTTCGAAGTGCTTCATCGAGCATACCTAACGCTTCGTCTGATCTCCCTTGATCTAACAACAGATTCGCAGCATTCGCCAAGGGTAGTGATGATAGCTGATGCCTACTGCCGATAGCGATAAAGCGTTGGTTTGAACTTTGATATGACGCGAGTGCTCTATCAACCTCCCCACACTTTTCATACAACGCACCGAGTACATTCTCAGCGCGAGCGGCCTCTTCCAAATCGCCCACGGCTTCAAATAATTCCATCGACCGTTGTGCATAGTCGATGGCATGACGAGGGTCGTGCGCAAGCTCGTGAAGAAAGGCAAGATTGAGATTCGTATCTGCTACATACCAATCCTGCATCTCCAGGCGCTCATAGAGATCCAACGCAATAAGCAATTCCGTGAGACCTTCCTTGGGCCTCATGTCCGCTACGTAGGCCGAACCCATGGCGCTGATCGTTCGTGCCAACTGCGACAAGAGACCTGCGTGTTCGGCGGCAGAACGCGCCTCTTCGAACAGCGTCGTTGCTCTCGAATACTGTTCGTGGGAACGCAACAGCATGCCAGCCAAGCGAGACACAATGACGCGGACGTGCGGATCATCTGTGTCTTGTAGAGCAACGAGCGCACGCTCTATCATTTCAGACGAACCGTCTTTGCCGTCTACTCGGTCAATCTCCCGTGCTCGCAGAATGAGTGCATAAGGAACATAGTTCGTCTGGCCTTGCTCTCGCATAGCCATAGCAGTTTTCTCAAATGCTGTTGATGACGTTCTATCGTTGCTAAAATGAATTGCTGCATCATGCCACAGCGAGGCCATGACTTCAAGATCCGTGAGGCTATGCGCTCTCGCGATTGCAAGGGCTTCAAGAGCAGGTGTGAGAGCGGCGGACGCCGAACCCATGTGAATGCGGGCGAAGGCTAGATCAATATTGGCTTGACATGCTGCCGCATGATCACCTTGCAACTTTGCGGACTCAACACGCGCAATGAATTCTGGTTCCGTTATCCGGAATGGTTCACCAAACAGTTGTGAGTACGAAACGTGTTCCATGGATCATGATTTCCGTTCGGCAAGTTCCATCCACCGCGCCGTTGCCTTCTCTACGCTTGCCGCAACCTTTTTGTGCTCTTCGGCCCACTGCTGATGATCTGTATACGTGCCGGCACCAGATCCTAGCTGTGCAATGAGTTCGTTACTCTTAATCTCCAAACTCGCGATCTTGGCCTCGAGCGTTTCATACTCTCGCTGCTCTTTATAGGTCAGCTTTTTCACCGCACCTGATGGTGCTCCGTTCGTTGCGCCTTGACCAGATGAAGAGGAAACCTTTTTTGGCTTTGCCTCGATCTTTTCTAGGTAGGCCGTGTAGTTGCCGGGATATTCCTTAACGCGCCCACCTTCCTCGAACGCCCAGATCGTGTCTACTGTCTTGTCGAGGAATGCTCTATCGTGGGAGACGATAAGCAACACACCCTTAAAGTATGTGAGGTATTCCTCCAGCGCCGAAAGCGTAACAAGATCAAAATCATTCGTGGGCTCGTCAAGGAAGAGGACGTTTGGATTGGACATCAGGATAAGCAACAGACCGAGCCTGCGCCGCTCGCCCCCTGACAACGTATGCACATAGGCATGCTGCTGCTTGGAAGAGAATCCAAACCTATCGCACAGCTCTTTAGCAGTGATGAAACGTTCACGTCCAACACCTACATCTATGTACTCTGCAACTTCGCGCACGTTGGCAACTACTGTCTCGTTCTCGAGAAGGTCGCGCAGTTCCTGTTGAAAGAAACCAATCGATACGGTATCGCCGATGGTAACATGGCCTTCCTTGGGCGACCGCTTACCTGCGAGGAGTGACAGCAGCGTTGTCTTTCCTGCACCATTCGCGCCAATAATTCCAATGCGGTCTTTTGGTGCGGCACGGTATGTGAAGTCGTTGATCATGGGTGGCAGGGAAACATCGATAGCATCGATGATCTTGCCGCCAAGAAAGCGCCCCCCTACTTCGATGTCGATGTCGCGAAACTCCGTAGAAGCAGTCTTCTGCTCCTTCTGCATCTTATCGATCCAGTCGATACGACTCTGCTGCTTGGATCTACGAGCCTTTGCACCTTTTTGCAACCATGCAAGCTCCGTGCGGAGTTTGTTGCGCTGATGATCGGCAGTAGCATCGGCAAGGGCGATCATCGATTCTTTACGTTCCAGATAGCTTTCATACGAACCGTCGTACGAAAACAATCGCGTCTGATCGAGCTCAATGATACGCGTACAAACAGCGTCGAGAAAATATCTGTCGTGCGTTACAAGCAGGAGGCCGCGTGCGGTTGACTGTAGATCGTCCTGAAGCCATTGCACACTTGCAGCGTCGAGATGGTTTGTTGGTTCATCAAGAATGAGGAGGTCGGGCTCAGACATAAGTGCGCGCGAAATAGCAACACGCTTGCGTTGTCCACCCGATAGAACATGCACGTTGCCAGACGGATCGTGGATGCCAAGTCTACCCAGCGTGCGACGCGCGCGGGTTTCGAGTTCCCAGTCTTCGAGGTGACCATGTGACTGATCATAGGCGCTCATCACGGCATGCAATGCTGTGTCATCAACGTCAAAGGACGGGAGCTGCTCGAGGTACTCAATGCGAACCTCGCGATTGATCGCAACGTCGCCGGAGTCAGGCTCATCTATTCCGGCGATGATGCGCAACAAAGACGTCTTTCCTGCACCGTTACGTCCGATCACACCAACACGCTCACCATCCTGCATGCCGAAAGAGATCTTCTCAAAAAGAGACTTCTCGTAGTATGACTTACTGAGATCTGTAACAGTAAATAGCGTCATTTATCTTCTTCGACCACATCTTCCGTCATGGCCAAGTCCTGCACGTTCACAGCAGACTTGAGGCCATCTTCACGGCGTTTCTCAAGAAGACTAGCCGGGATGCGAACAACCTTTGTCACTATCCCCATCTTCTCGAATACGCGGATGCTTAGCCCCGTAAAATCAAACTGCCACCACTTCATACCGTGGAAGGCAGATGCTGGAAAGGCGTGGTGATTGTTGTGCCATCCTTCGCCGAGGGCAAGGATGCCAACAACGAAGTTATTGCGACTCCTGTCCGTTGTTGTGAACATCCTGCCACCGATATAATGGCAGACAGAGTTAACGCTCCACGTTACGTGAGACGTAACGAAGACGCGCGTAAGACCACCCCAGATAAAGCCCATCCAGGCGCCATGCAGACCACCAATGAAATAGCCGATCACTGCAGGAAGCAGAAGTCCACCAAAGCCCCAATAGGGAAATGTGCGATGGAACCAGGCGATCATTGGGTCCTTTGAATACCGGCCACCCCATTTAGCGATCACCTCGTGCATATTGGGTGTGCTCATTTCAAAGAGCCACTCAAAGTGCGCGTAGAGAAAACCGCTGATCGTTGGAGAGTGCGGATCGCCCTCTTGGTCGCTGTACGCATGGTGTTTGGTATGCACGGATGCCCAGTTGATGACCGGACCTTGGAAGGCCATGGACCCTAGGGCAAGGACGATGGCTTTGAGTGCGGGATGGGGCTCATAGGCTTTGTGAACCACGAGGCGGTGATAGCCCATGGTGATGCCATATTCTGCAAGGATGATACCGGCAATGAACATGACAATGTAGTAGGTCTCGATGTCGCCCTGGAACGCAGCCCAAATGGCGTAGATCGTTCCTAGAAGGGGGAGAATGACGAGTCCGTAGATCGGAATTTTAAACACGGAGGATACTTTGCGATTGGAATGAATCGGCAAAGTTACGGAGAATTATACCACGCGTGTTCCTGTCTGTGGCTCAATCCCGTGACATGGAGGATCTTGAACATGCCCTTCGTCCGGTCATCGTAGCGCATGCGATTTGCTTCGCCATCGCCTACGAATGCCTCATGCATGAGCTGGTCGTACGGTTTATTGCTTGTAACGAACATTCTCCCACCTTTATCGTGGGTGTGGAGGACAACTTTTTTGAAGAGTCGGGAAGCAATGCCGTAGCCAGAGTTCATGTCGTCGATTATCCACACCTGTCCGGGTTGAAGATCAAGGCGTGTGTCAAAGGAATAGGCGTCGGCCGACATAAATATGGGGTCAAGCCCCCTTGACATAAAGATCTTGCTGATCGCAACGGAAAGGTGGCTCTTGCCGATTCCTGCATCTCCCCACATGTAGATGCCCGCGCCCGTGCTGTCATCATTAAGGTCAACCAACAGGTTGGCATACTTTAGGAGCTCTTGCTGACTTTCATTCTGAGGCACGTAATGGTGCAGGTGCGAACAAATGTTCTCAAGGGGCACACTTGGGTTGCGGTCATAGAACTGAACATCAAGATTGAAGTGCTGGTAGATGTCAGGGGGAACCGATGTCTCGTCGACAAATGCCTCTTCAGGCCGATGTCCGGCCTCGAGATAGAGGCCCGGATAATTCGATTTTAGCCGTGCAATCAATGCAGGGGTGAAGTGGGCGTGATGGAGGACAATGGACAGCACGGCTGTAAAATGCAAAGGGTTGCGCAGTTATGCACAACCCTTTGGGTGAATGTCTATGAAAAGGCGACGGATTACTTCGTGATGTCGAGCAATTCAACTTCGAAGATAAGTGTCTCATTTGGTCCGATGGACTGTCCCGCACCATTTGTTCCGTACGCAAGATTCGATGGGATGTAGAACATGTACTTGGAACCAATGGTCATGAGCTGCACACCTTCGGTCCAGCCTGCAATAACACCACTCAACGGAAACTCTATTGGCTCGCCGCGCTGTACTGAGCTGTCGAAGACAGTCCCGTCGATGAGCTTGCCGGTATAGTGAACCTTAACTGTGTTGTCCTTGGTTGGCTTTTTGCCCTTGCCTTCAACAACAACAGAATACTGGAGTCCGCTTGGCGTAACCATTACGCCGGCTTTCTTCTTGTTCTCAGCAAGGAACGCCTCGCCTTTTACCTTGTTTACTTCGCCCTTTTTACCAGCTTCTGCTTGTTGCTTAGCCATCGCTTGCTGCTGAAGGACGGTCATACAGGCTTGGAGTTCCTTGTCTGTCAGTTGTGGCTTGCCAGCCATCATGTCGCGAAGTCCAGAGACCAGTTGATCAACAGAAAGGTCAAGACCTTGATCCTTGAGTGATTTGCCGATCTGCATACCTACGGCATAACTGGAGCTGTCTTTTGGTGTTACGGGCTTCATAGATTGTTGGGCAGTAGCGCGCTCTGCGGTGCAAAGACCAACAACGAGGGCGAGTGCAAGAATGATTGTGGTTCGCATGTTACAGTGTGGAAAGTGAGTTGAGAATGTGTTACTTGGTGATTGCAATGAGTTCGATATCGAAGACCAGAACTGATCCAGGAGGGATCGTCTGTCCTTGACCCTGATCTCCGTAGGCTAGCGCGCTAGGAATGACAACATGGAATTTGGATCCTGGATTCATAAGCTGAAGCACCTCTGTCCAACCGGGAATGACGTTTGCCAATGGGAACTCTATCGGTTCCCCGCGTTGAACTGAGCTGTCAAAGACTCTACCGTCGATCAACGTGCCTGTATAGTGTACCTTCACGGTATTTTCTTTGGTGGCCTTAGGCCCCTTACCGGCAGCTATCACAGTGTACTGAAGCCCACTTGCCGTTGTAACAACACCAGGCTTGGCCTTATTTTGAGCCAGGTACGCTTCGCCGAGGGCGCGTGATGAATCGGCCTTCTTGGTCTGTTCTTCCTGCATCTTCTTCATCGACTTCTCTTGAAGCTTCATCATTACCGTCTGTACTACGGAGTCGGCGAAAAGGGGCTTCTCAGCAAGTGCATCGCGCATACCAGCAGACAGCATGTTGATATCAACATCGAGACTCTGCTGCTTGAACGACTTGCCGATCTGCATGCCGATGGCATAGCTGGTGGAATCGACTTCCGTGGCCGGAGTAACTTCGTTGACTTCCGGAGCCTTAGTACAAGAAGCGAGGATGCAACATGCGAGTGCTGCGGTCAGAAAGACCTTCATAGATTTCCTTTGGTTTGACATGAACGGCAAAGATAAGGGTCTAGAGCTTATCCGACGGTATCCAGAGGTGCTTTTGCATGTCTACAGCCTCAGCGTTGAATGTTACGCCCTCTGCCTCAAGCCGCTCCCGCATCACAAACGGGGTCTCAAAGTGCATCTTACCCGAGAGCTCCCCTAAGCGGTTCACCACTCGATGGCAGGGTATGTCCGTTCTGTCCGACACGGCCACCGCATTGAGCGCCCACCCCACGAGCCTGGCACCGGATCGACTGCCAATGACCTGAGCAATATGTCCGTACGTTGTCACCATGCCGAGCGGAACGGATCTGACGATATCGTAAATGCGTTCATAGAGATCGTTCATGGAAGCAAGATAGCTCCACCGCGGTCGCGCGATAGCATGCTATCGCGCGACCTGACACAATGCTATCGATGTGGGGAAATAGTGCCGACGTAACTATTCATCCATTCTCTTTTTTAGATTCGGACATGCCTCGAATTCGCATTCCCCTTTTCTCTCCTTTGTGCATTGCAGCAATCATAGCTCGATGTGCCATTGGGTCAAATGCGCAGGACTTTGGAACCATTGACACAGTATTAAGGCTGTCGGGGAATAAGCCATTGTATCATGTAAAGGCATATGGAGATACCGTTTACTATGTGACCGATGGGAATGACGATTTTTATGCTTTCAATTCAATCCATATGTCTACCGACGCGGGTAATACATGGACTGAGGTGGCTGACAAACTTGGGGTTAGACGGTCCATCCCCGGAGTCGGCACATGTTTGACAGGATACTACCCATATGTGGAGAATGGTAAAACACTTACAAATATCTGGGTAATGCGCGCAGGCAAAATCGTTTACGAAACAACCGACACCCTCGGCAAGACTCCAGCGTCCCAAGCGATCAAGAGTTTTGTCGTAAACCCCTTAGATGAGCACGTACTTTTCATCACACGCGAAGTAACGGGCATCGTCGCAGACGTTAACTGGGTATACTATTCTGTTGACGACGGACGGACGTGGACAGAGATCGTACCGCCAGCTCCAACAACGGGATATGGCAGGCTGATGAAGGTGCGCTTTGACTACAGCGACGCTAAGAGCTGGGTTTTTGAAGTGCAGGGTCAGAACAAGCGCGACCCTGAAGACACGCCACCTTCGTTCTATCGCACGTCAGACTCGGGGAAAACCTTTTCTCAGTTCTATGGCCCCAGAAAGCCTTACACGCCAGACCTTGGAGACCTCCTAGGTCTTCATGGTTCAGGAACAGAGATGAGTGTGGAAGCTGTCTACAAAAGACCTCACGGCCCTTGCATCTCATCAATAGATTCACAAGTTGGCGACTCACTCAATTGGGTAGTAAATGCAACGAGGGCTTTGATACCAGATTCCGATCGGATCAGTGTCATGCTGATATTTTATACCAGTTTCTTTAACAAGGAAAACGACGGAGAATCGAGAGTGGGATTATCATTCTACATAAGCAATTCGAGCCAATTCTGTGTGACCATGGGATTTGACACTGTAGATGTTGGCGGTAATTTGATCGGGCGAGTAGCGGCCGTTGCTACAAGTGACAAAGGAAAGACATGGGGTTGGGTAACCAAGCCTAAGCGCTATGGTAGTAAGGTGCATCCGGTCATTGATCAAAAGAACGGCACGATCTATGTAATTAGCGATCAAAATGATTGCTGCAACCAGGGTCAACCCAGATACCTACTGCGATGCAGAGCATCAACCACGAGCGTGAGCGCTGTCGTGAACAGTGTTCCTTATGTGCGCATATATCCCGTGCCATCGAGCACCACAGTAACGATCTCAGTCCACTCGGCGAGGCAGACGCCCCCGGAAAATCCTGTACAGGTGTTTGACACATATAGCAGATGCGTAATGGTGCCAAAGTGTGTATTAGCAGGAACAGCAGAAGAGTACACTCTAACATTCGATGTATCGAGTTTGCCTTCGGGCGTCTACACTGCCGTGGTAGACAATAGCAATGATAGTATTCGTATTCGTTTTCTTGTATCGAAGTAGGAGTCGCGCGATAGCATGCTATCGCGCGACCTGACGCAATGCTGTCGATGTGGGAAAATAGTGCCGACGTAACCATTCATCCATTCTCTTGTTTAGATTCGGACATGCCTCGAATTCGCGTTCAGAATTTCTCTCCCTTGTGCCTTGCAGCAATCATGGCTCTATGTGCCATCGGGGTAAATGCGCAGGACTTTGGAACCATTGACACAGTTCTGAGGCTTCCGGGAAATCAGCCATTGCT
>JAPLFN010000097.1 GCA_026390655.1 Candidatus Kapaibacterium sp. | reverse complement strand
TGGAAAGCGTTACAGATCAAGAGATCCGATGGGTCGAAGATCGATTGAACAACAGACCAAGGAAACGACTTGGCTTCAAGTCACCGAATCAACTGTATTTTCACAACAAACGACGTGTTGCACTACGGACTTGAACTCAAGCAACATTGTGAGCGGTAACACCAGCACGGGTATATCGACAGCAGCAAATACCACGAGGATCGAAGGTAACATCATTGGTCTTGACTCTTCGATGAAGAAACCAATGGGTAACGGCGGAGATGGCATCTACGCGGTATTCTTAACCGACGCACTTATTGGACCCATAGACTCAGCAGGTGCGTGGAACATCGTATCAGGCAATAGAGGCAATGGGATTGTTCTTGGTTCAGCTACATTGCGAAATGTTCGCGTTACGCACAATGTCATCGGTAGTAACTGGAAAGTTGACACCGCACTTGCAAATGGCAAAAATGGAATTCTTGTTCGATACGATGCTTCTAATGTTGACATAGAAGACAACGACATTGTTTCTAATTGGGGTGATGGCATTCGCATTGAACGCAACGTGGTGATCTTTCTAGATCCGCGCCCCCCCATTTACCAACGTCCTCATAACATTCGCATAACTGCTAACGCAATTGGCCTTGCAGCAAACAAGGATTCAGTATTGTTCCACGGTGGGAATGGTATCGCGATCCTCAATGCAGACAGCATATATATAGAGCGCAATATTATTGCAGGTTGTCTTAAGAATGGTATCGAGATTGGCAACGACAGCACTCGTATGGTCTATGTTCGCAATAACCAGATCGGTGGCCTTCCCACGGATCCATTGTTGTGGGGCAACCAACGAAGCGGTGTATATGTGTATGGGGCTAACGATGTCACCATTGGAGACGAGATCGATGGCAAGAAAGGAAATCACATCGGAAACAATTACTGGTATGGAGTTCAGCTAGCGTACGATGCCCAAATGGTGAAGATTTTGGGGAACCAAATGTGTACGAATGCCTTCGGTGGCATCGTGTTGGATACCTTTGACCAATACTATTACAAGCACAGCAATGATGCATATGACAACGATGTAGGTTCCAATCAGCTACAGAACACTCCACAAATGTGGATCGGTGCATTGAAGGACGGAAAGCTGCGGGTAGCAGGCTTCCTTGATGGGAAACCAAACACCTCATATCGGATCGATGTGGGCCTCGACGAAGTGATCCCGGATTCACTCTGGTACTCCATTACAATGTGCGACTATGTGTCGTGGTTCGATGTACGAACAGACCCTGATGGATTGTGTTTCTTCGACACGCTACTGGTAGTGCCGAATCTGGCAGCACGTTTTGCGAAAACCCCTGTTGTCACAACCACTGCAACCGGAACCGACGGCACATCTCAGTTTTCTCTAAAGCCCCTTGCCCCACCTGATCAGCTCGCGATCGATATCGCCGTCGACATTGACACTTCTCGGACGAAGGTGTATGATAATGGTCGTGCCGAACTGACGGCCACTATTACGAATAGGGGCTTTGACCTGGCAACCGTAGTTACAATTCACGACACCCTCGGACTACATTTCAGTGCCGACTCGATGGGGATCAGCAAGGGGGTCATCAACTTCTTCGACAGCGTGGTGGTGGCTACGATTCCAACGATCGCGCCCGGTGAAAAGATCACGATGCGAGTGGTCGGAAGATCGCTGCTAACAGGTAAGTATGTAAGACGAGTTGTGGCGTTTCCGGTACAGCGCGATCTGATAATTTCAAACAATCAGGATACGATCACCTTGAATGTCTCCGTTGTGAACAGCGTGGATGAGAATGGGGCCTTTGGACCGTCCATCTCCTACCGTCCCAATGGTAGTATCGTGATCAAGGGGCATGGGGGAGGTACGCTCACACCATTCTTCTATGACTTGCTTGGACGGCCCGTAGAGTCGGCCGTGCAGCGTATGATGGTTAGTGCCTCTGAAGAGCTCGTTCTGTTTCCTCCTCAAGGATCTAAGGCTATCGTGCTTCGTTCTGAACGTAAGGATGTAGGTAGATGGGTTCTGCCGTAGTTTTCACTCCCGGCAAGTATGACTCCCGGCATCGTTCCGGGAGACATACTTGCCGGGAGACTTTTGTTGGTAGATTATTCCCCATGTCAACCATAGTATTTACCCCCGTTGAACGAGAGCTGATCACCTCCAAGCTCCTAGCGTATTTCGAGTCCGAATTAGATCATGAAATTGGTCGGTTCGACGCTGAGTTCCTTCTTGATTTTCTCACTCGTGAACTCGGACCCTACTATTACAACCGTGGACTCTATGACGCTCAGGCAGCGTTGATGAAGCGGATTGACGATGTCAAGGAATCGATCTACGCTCTTGAGCAACCAACGGAGTTCAAGAAGTAATGAGTCCCGCGATCACTGTTGCCTCGCCCCTTTCCATCGCCGAGTCGCTCACGGAGTTCTGGTCACCACATATCATCGGCGAGGTTGATGATTCATACATCAAAGTCGCAAAGGTGAAGGGCGAATTCGTCTGGCACCAGCATGAGAACGAGGATGAGTTCTTTCTTGTCCTCAAGGGATCGTTTGAGATCCAGTTGGAAGGATCAACGATAGTTCTTGCGCCCGGCGAATCAGTTGTAATCCCAAAGGGGGTTCTCCACTGTCCGCGCGCAGAAGACGAATGTCTTCTCTTGATCATCGAGCGGAAGTCTACGCTTCACACTGGTGGTGTTGCAAGCGAGCTTACGAAAAGCATCGAACAGCAAATGACTCCCGACGTCACTCCGGGAGAATAAGACTCCCGGCATCGTTTATACAAACTCCGGTGGTGACCGACGTGATCAGTGCTGCTTTTTCGATGTGATCGCATGTGCGAGGTATCCCATAGGGAAATACCCTAGGCCAAGATCAAGGAACATGAACCATACAGGTGTAGATGGTATCTGCAAAATCATAACTACGCCACCAACGAAGAACATCCCGGCCACAATCAATGCCGGCAGTCGGGTGGTTGTTCCTGACCAGATAGACGCTATGAACGCTCCGGCCAACGTGCCAAGAGCGTGAGCGAGAAATGGTACGAGAAAATTTGCGAAGGTAAAGTGCTGCATCGCCCCTTCAATTCCCTCCGGGGTGTTTGGGTCAAAGCCTGCGGGGAACGGAACAACAGACATTCCAGCCTTCAGAACGATCATATTGGCAACCGCGCCAATAACGATACCAATAACGGCAAAAAGAATCTGGCGTACGAGAGGCGGCAAAGTAGTTACTCCGATGTGTACGGCGATTTTACGGAAGAACGCTCACAAACCTCACTCCCGACGTCATTCCGGGAGAGTAAGACTCCCGGCGTCAATCAACCCGAAGCACCACGTTCCCCACCTTCTGTCCAGTCTCAACATATCGGTACGCCTCAACGATCTCGTCCAACGTCATCACGCGATCAATAAGGGGGCGAAACTGTCCGCTCACCACGAGTGAACGGATGAACCCAACATCCTCACGCGAGATGGTCGGGATAGGGAAAAGTACACGCCTGCCCCCTAACAATGGAGTTATGAGAGCAAGGAATGGGTTCTCATAACGCGGACCGAGTTCGGTAGAGATGTACATACCACGCTTCGTGAGAAGCGGTTTAACGTGTGACCATGACAGTTTCCCAACGGCATCAAAGACGAGATCGTACTGTTCATGAAGATCTGTAAACTCCGGCTTCGTGTAGTCAAGAACGCGATCTGCACCCAGCGATCGAATCAGCTCGACATGTTGTGAGGCGCACAGGGCGGTAACGCGCGCTCCCATCGTTAAGGCGACTTGCACCGCTGCAGATCCAATGGCACCGGTTGCGCCGTACACAAGGACGGATGTTCCGTTTGTAACGCGGGCAGCACGAAGATTACACAGTGCATAATGAGCTCCCTCTGTAAGGGGCGCAGCATCGATATACGACATCGTGTTGGGGATGGCAGCGTATGCATCGCCCTCGCGCACAACGATGTACTCGGCGTGACCACCGAAACGCGTATCGTTATAGCCAAACACGCGATCACCAACCGTAACGGTGCTAGCCCCCTTAACCTCAACCACCTCGCCGGCATACTCGCATCCAAGGATCGTGTGCTTCGGTTTGAAGAATCCACTGAAGAGTCTCGAGATCACATAGACGGCACTGCGAAACCCGCAATCTGTCCGGTTCACTGTAGTTGCATGGACGCGCACAAGGAACTCGCCCTCCCCAGGAACGGGAATTGGCCGTTCCGTGACGTTCACCACATCGGGTGGACCATAGCAGAGGTGTACGGCAGCTTTCATGAGGGGAAAGATAAGACTCCCGGCATGACTCCGGGAGAGTATGGCTCCCGGCATGTTTCCGGGAGAGTAAGACTCCCGGCATCATTCCGGGAGAGTAAGACGCCCGGCATCATTCCGGGAGAGTAAGACGCCCGGAAACACAAAAGCCCCGTCAAATGACAAGGCCTTGCAAGGGTACACCGTACGGGAATTGAACCCGTGTTACCGCTGTGAAAGAGCGGTGTCCTAACCCCTAGACGAACGGTGCGTTCAGTAAATAGAGCCACAAATATAGGAATTACGGGGTTACGAGGTTACGGGGTTACAGGGTTACAGCTATCTTCGTGTGGTAACCCAGTAACCCTGTAACCCCGTAACCCTCCCATGAAACTCATTGGCATCACTGGCGGTATCGGTACCGGAAAGTCCACGGTTGTGGAGATTCTTCGGAAAAGGGGCTGGACGGTATATGCGTCCGACCAAACAGCCAAGGAGATCATGGCCTCGGACGACACAGCACGAGCTGAGCTCTCCGCATCCTTCGGGAAGGATGTGCTTACCACCTCTGGTGTAGATGCTAAGCTGTTGGCTTCAAAGGTGTTCGGGCCTACTCCGGAACACCATGCCAACCTCATGAAGCTGAACCAGATCATCCACCCTCGCGTACTCGATGCCCACATACAAACGATAGAAACGGAACGGACATTGGGAAGCCCCCTTGTCGCAATCGAGTCTGCACTACTCTATGAGGTTGAACTAGAAGACGGGTTCGACTGGGTGGTAGTGGTCAATGCTCAGGATGATACGTGCGTTCAACGAGTGATGACACGCTCGGGAACTTCCGAGACGGAGGTTCGGCGTAGAATGGCTGAACAAATGCCCATTGAAGAAAAACGAGGCCTAGCTGATTTCGTTATTGAAAATGACGGGTCATTAAAGGATCTGGAAGGGGCTACTGCCCTCGTTGCTATGATCCTGGAGTCATTTCCTGACCCTGAAACGGAAGAAGCTGAGTAGCTTCACACTTCACAAGAATGACGTTCGTCGATGTTCCGTAGGTTTGCATCACTGCAAACGTTTTATTTGATCTTTCGTCCCAGGAAAAACGCCACATGGCACATCCAACGCATCTCACCGACGATTCTTTCACCACTGAGATCAATGCCGGCAAGGTTGTTCTCGTAGATTTTTGGGCCGCCTGGTGCGGACCATGCCGCGCAATCGCTCCGATTATGGACGAACTCGCAGGCGAATATGACGGACGCGCTACGATCGCAAAAGTAGACGTCGATAACAACCCTCGTGTTGCAATGGAATTTGGCATTCGCTCCATTCCTGCGCTTCTCATCTTTAAGGGCGGTAAGGTTGTTGACACTATTGTGGGCGCCGTACCAAAGGCCTACATCACAGAAAAACTTAACGCTCAACTGAACTGATCATGGCACGCCCCACACCGTTGAGCGTGGACGAGCTGTCAGAGCATTGTAAAGACATTCCATTGTGGCGCCTCGACGGCGCCACTCTTGTTCGTGAGATGTCTACCTCTGATTTCGCAGCAGCCATTGGCCTTGTGAATGCCATCGCCCTCCTCGCAGAGAAGATGGATCATCATCCGGATATCCTTGTCTATGGCTGGAACAAGGTTCGTATCATTGTTTCCACACATGATCAAGGGGCTCTTACGATCCTTGATGTTCAACTCGCAAAACAAATCGATGCACTGAAAATTGTAACCTTGTAACGCGAG
>JAPLFN010000004.1:7486-24712 GCA_026390655.1 Candidatus Kapaibacterium sp. | reverse complement strand
CGTATTGGTTGGAGTAGCAATAGCCGGTTGCGCGAGAGCATGCTCTCGCGCGACGTCCGTATCTCTGTATCTCTGCCTGCCATCCTACACAATCCTTCCATCCTCCATCTCGATCACACGGTCTGAGCGTGAAGCAAAGATGGGATCGTGCGTAACAATAAGGAGGGTCTGCTGAGTATCGGTTGCGAGTTTCCTGAAGATGTCGAACACGATGTCGGCATTCTTCTTGTCGAGATTTCCGGTGGGCTCATCACCCATGATGATCACGGGGTTGTTGATGAGCGCGCGCGCAATGGCAACACGTTGCTTTTCGCCCCCTGACAACTGATTGGCATTCTTATCGGCCTTGTCCAACATGCCGAGGATCTCGAGCTTTTCCATGGCATGCTTGCGGATCTCGCGCTCGGAAGGAACTGGAAAACAAAGCCGATCTTCTCGCTACGTACGGCAGCAAGCCGACGTTCACCGAGTCCGCTCATGGACTCACCGTCGATGATCACGTTCCCGGTGTAGTCTGTGTCCATTGTGGAAAGCACATAGAGCAAGGTGCTCTTGCCACACCCCGACCTACCAACAAGTGAAACGAACTCTCCCTTGTTCACAACAAACGAAACATCTTTCAACACGTCCACAGTAACGGGATCGTGAAACTGTTTTCGTATGCCTTGCGCTTCTAAGATCGGTGTGCTCATCCTAATGTCCCCTAATGATCAGCACCGGATCGATCTTGCTTGCCTTACGAGCAGGAAGCCACCCGGCAACAAACGTCGTAACGATACTAAAGGCCATTGCTATCAAGTAAAAGGCGACGTTGTAGGACACGGGAAAGGTGGTAATCGTAGGTAGAGCGGCGGTCTTGAATGGGAGGTTGTCGATGATCGACGACAACAGAAAGCCGGATATCAAGCCCCCTAAGCAACCAACGATGCCGATGCTCAAGGAAATGATGATGAATATCCACTTGACGTCGTTCCCGGAAAATCCGGTAGCCTTGAGGATGGCAATGGCATCCATCTTCTCGTAGATCATCATGTTCAGAATATTGTAGATGCCGAACCCAGCCACTACCAGCAGGGTGATACCTACTGCGTACGAGATCAGCGTTCGTATAGAGGAGCCGGTCTCGAATTGTGCGTTGGATGTCTGGATGTCTTCGGCAGATGTGCCGAACAACGCGCGATACCACACAGACTTTTTGGGAGCAATGTTGATGTCATGCATCTTGATGTTGACGTCGGTGATGTATCCCGCGGACTGACCGAGGATCTTCTGCGCAGTGCTGAGAGAAGCATAACACAATGTGCGATCGATATCGGCAAGACCTGATTGATACAGTCCAACTACCTTCAATGGAAACCGATCACCCTGCGCAGTGGCAACCTGGACAACATCGCCGATCTTTACATAGAGTTTTTCTGCAAGGGGCTTTCCCAGGATCACACTGTTGGATACGGTATTCAAATCGCGAGGGTTCCCCGCTACAACGTAGTCCGCAAACAAGAAGAGTCGGAGCTCTGCATCAACGTCTATCCCATACACTACCGCTGTAAGTTCCACCGGACCATCACTGATGATCACGGGCGTGGTGATCTTTGGTGAATACCCAAGCACGTCAGCGTCGGCATCAAGCGTCTTGAGGATTTTGTTGACACCGTAGATCTCTTTGCGACCGCTAACGGGTTTTAACGAGCTGATGAAGTTATACGCACCGCGAAATTCGTTCACCTTGCTAAGGGGCTGAACTGGATTCGGCTCCACCTCATTGAACAAGCGCACGTGCGGCGTACGGTTGGTGATGAGACCATCGAGCATGTTGTTTAGGCCGTTCATAAATCCGAGCAGCGTAACAAACATGGCCACGCCAAAGGTTACGCCAACGGCGGCAACAATGGTTTGTCGCAGACGAGCGCGAAGCATCGTGGCGGCGATCTCAACGAGCACAATCCTCTTCATGACTATGGTTTCATGAGTGCGTCACTCTTGCTGAGTCCGCTCATGATCTCCACCATCTGATAATCGCGAATGCCCTCAACAACCTTCTTCGTAGTTCCATCGGAGAGCTTCACGTATCCGTCCTTTGTAACGTAGATGCGTGGAATGATCAGCACATTCTTCTTTGTCTGCAACACGATGTTTGCTTCCACCGTGAGGTTCGCAAAGAGCTTCTTAGGTTTTTCGACGAAGACTGCTTCTACCGTAAACGACTTCGTGCGAGCATTCATGATGGGATAGATCTTTGTGATGGTAGCGCGGAACACCGTATCGCGATAGCTATCCATTGTCAGGTAGGCTATCTGACCAACACGCATACTGGCTATATCGTATTCGTCAACCTGCAGCTCAATGATAAACGCACTGTCCGAGCCGAGCAGCGCGATAGGAGTTTGCGGGGAAATTGCCTCGCCCCTTTTCTTCAAAATGGAATACACCTTGCCTGTTACTTCCGACCGAACGGCGAGGTCATCTGATGCCACGGCTGAGATCTCACGGTTGAGTTTTGCCTGTTGCGAGGCAAAGCGTAGTTGCTTTGCAAGCTGGGTATACTTGAGGATAGCGTTGACGTGTGCTGTTCGGGAGTTTGCGGCGGCAAGTTCCCGTTGTTCCACATCGATCTGGCTACCGACGCTTTGTTTGAGAAGTCTCTGTTGACGCAGGGTCATGAGTGAGTCATCGGCGCGTTTCAGAGCGGCCAACTGAATGGCTGCGCGCAGCTCATCCAGCTTCTCTTCGTTGTTGCGGACCGATGCATAATCAGAAGCGACTGTTGCATTTTCTCGTGTGAGCGTGGCGATCTGGTTGGTCACCTGGGCGATGATCTGTCCGGCAGTTACGGAGTCCCCCTCCGAAACCAGCATCCGTTCCAGGATCCCCGACGCCGTTGCAAATACCTGATATTGATCCTTGCTCACGATCACGCCGGAGGCGTAGACAGACTGCGTGATGCTCCGTTCTTCGGGGTGAATAACGTCCTTGGGTTCGGAGCAGGAGACTACGGCGAAAAGACACAGAAGTACGATGGCTGCAGGTTTCATGTAGCTGCAAGTTACGGCACGTCTGCGACACGCCGGGAGAGTATGACTCCCGGCGTGATGCCGGGAGAGTAAGACTCCCGGCGTGGGAAACAAACTACAGCCCCTTTGCTCGCTGCTTCCGGATGTGAATCTCCGAGATCATATCCGCCTGGAGCAATTCCATACCCTCTTTAGAAGGCGTCCAGTCCTTTGCGTCCTGCACGTCGATGTTCATTGCCTGACCCGTGGTCCATGAATCCTGATTAGCCCCTAAGAAGAGAAACTGCCAGTTGTATACCTTCTGCTGATGGTCGATGACACGAGCAACATCAGCGAGACGATGGTGTGTGCTTGCGTTTTCCTCGCCATCGGTGACGATCACGACAACCACAGCGCTGGGCAGATCCGCTTCAGCGCGCGCTGCAAGGCGGACACCGACGCTGTTGATCACATCTACTACGGCATCATGAAGGGCTGTGCATCCGTCCGGTTTGTAGTTCTTCTTCGAGAGCACGTTCGGCCGGCTCACCCGTTTTCCATCGAGCAAAACGTCCACAGTGGTGTTAAACACTGCTATGGTAAGATCCAGTATCTCACCGGCCTGCGACAGCTGGTCTCGAACCACCCCGTTGACGCTGCTGATTGTCTCCTGTTGAAGATGCTCCATCGAGCCGCTCGCGTCGATGATCAGCACAAGTTCGGTTAGGTCGGCGTTCATACTTCCTCCGTTGTTGATGGTGTTAGTTCCATGCGAACATCGGGGGCTGCGCGACGCTGTGTGTCGTGGTTGAATGTCTCCCGGAATGATGCCGGGAGAGTAAGACGCCGGGAGTGATGCCGGGAGAGAGGAATATTCCGCATTATTGCCTCCATGAGCAACACCTTCACCAAAGCCGTCGTCCGCGAGTTCAAAGACATGGTAGGCATCTTCGTCTACCTCTTCTTCATCTTTAGCGCATTCATCACGTACCGTCACCTAGTCATGGCGGAACTTGGCGTGGAGTATAATGAGATCGGTTTTGCTCTCATCAAGGCGCTTGTGTTCGCAAAAGTTATCCTCATTATAAAATTCCTGACTCTTGTAAAGCAGTTTGACGATAAGCCCCTTGTTGTCCCAGTCGCCTACAAGACCTTTCTCTTTACGCTTCTCTCTGCCGTTTTTATCATTCTGGAACACATTGTAAGGGGGCTTATCAATGGCTTGGACGTGGCCGGTGCATTCCATGAAATACTCTCCATTGGCACGAATGAGTTGTTGTCCCGCGTCCTTGTCTTTGTCTTTGCGCTGATTCCATACTTCATTATGAATGAGGTCTCGAGGGTGGTCGGCAAGGGGAAGGTGCTTTCGTGGTTCTTCCGACGTGAGCACACAGACCTCACTCCCGGAGAGTAAGACTCCCGGAAAGATGCCGGGAGAGTAAGACTCCCGGAATGATGCCGGGAGAGTATGACGCCGGGAGTGATGCCGGGAGAGTATGACGCCGGGAGACATGCCACCAGACTGGGCATTTCCCTATCTTTCCACCCTACAATCCACCCACACGATCAATGAGAAGGGGCAATGATCACTTGGGGTACTCATTACGCCGGACGTCGCTCGTGCGCTCTCTGGCTTGCGCTCATCTTTGCGACTGCTCTCGCCGCCGCGCAAGAAGAACGCCCCTCACAAACTGAGGCTCAGGATAGCTCTACACCGTCCACGCCATGGGCTACGGTCTCGGGGAATGTGTCGCTGACGGCGGACTTTTACGACTATACATCTGACCCCACAGGCTCGCAGGCCGGACGCCGTCCGCCGCAACTCTACCGTCTGGTCTTTAGCCCAACACTCACGCTGGGTGGACTCATTTCGCTGCCGTTCAATATCATGCTGACGCTCCCGGAAACAAACGTCACTACGCCGTCGCTGGACAATCCGTCATTCGGAGAGTATATGCTCAACCCGGCTAATGCCTTCGGCTTCTCAAGCTTTGCACCTCGCATCGGCTGGGCTCAGTTCTACCTCGGCTCCCATACACCTCAATACTCAGCGCTGTCGAACTCAGACCTGCCTCTCTTCGGCGCAGGCATAGACTTTCAACCGCTCGGCATGCGCATCGCCGCGTCAGGGGGCGTGGTGCAACGCGCTATAGAACCAGATTCTGCACGCGGCTCTCCGGCAACGTACCGACGTGATATGTATATGGGACGACTGGGTACGGCAAAGAATGACTCGCTGACGTTCGGCGTTAATGTTGTCTATGCACGTGATGATAAGAACTCGTTGCAGAACAACATTATCTCGATCACTCCTTCTCGCATTGTCGACGGCGATTCAACGGTCGTCCTGCCTCCGGATACGGTCCGCCTGCGCGCAGAAGAAGGCATGATGGCCTCCATTGACATGGTCTTTGGCCTCACAAAGGGAATGAACATTTCTGCCGAAGGTGCTGTCTCGAGCTTCACACGCGACCAGTCGTCTGCGGTGAAAAGCATTGATGGCAACCCGCTTGATCTTGTCACCACATCTCGTGTATCAACACGGGTCGACTTCGCGGGCACGGCAAGCTTCAACATGAAGGCTGATTGGTGGGGCCTCACGGTAACGGGGCTCTACATGGGCGCCGGCTATGTTCCCATCGCACAACCGTATCAACAGTCCGATCGGTTTGAGTGGCGCATAGCCCCCTCTGCCCGATTCTTCAATGGCGATCTCTCACTGAACGCTACGGTGGGACATCGCATCAACAATCTCTCGGGCACAAAGGGCGAAACAATGTCGCAGGCGATCTATGGCGGCACTGTCAATGCACAGATAACGGAGGAGCTTTCCATCCTCGGTCGCTACTCAAACTTTGGTGTTCGAAATGATCGCACTCAAGACACGTTGCGCATTAAGAATATCAGCCAGTCGTTTGGCATCGAGCCTGCCATCATGATCGATGGCGATGCAATGATGCATACAGTGAACGCAAGTCTTGGACTCGATACCTACGATGACTACAATGTTGTCTCCGGCGTTGAGAGCTCCAACGACATGCGCAGCGCTACACTCAACTACCTCGGCTCACTCAAGTCCATTCCTCTCAGCGTTGGCGTAAACGCGTCATACCTCGAGAACATCCTTTTTACGGGGCTCTTTATTGTCCGTTCAGTCGGTGGCATGATATCGTATCGAATCTTGAATGGTGACGTGATTCCTTCCCTCTCTCTTACGAACAGTAGCAGTACGTTTGGCGCTACTCCATCCGACCAACAACTCTTCTTTAAAGCTGCCGTGCGCTGGCGAATGACAAAGACGATGAGCTTCAACGCTAGCTATGGCAATAACAACTACACCTATGGCAACCCGGCACCACGTGGAACATCGTTCTCGGAACGTTTAGTGCAACTTGCCTTCAGTGCTTCATTCTGATCACGCTCCATGAGATCTACGATGACAAACAAAGCCCCCTTTCCTCTGATGATCATCTGCGCAGTCCTCCTGCTGGGCTCCGTCGATGGCTTCGGACAACTTCGCGTGTCGCTCAATATCTCCTCACGCCCAGATCCGTATCTGTCCAATTGGTCGCAACGCAAGGAGATCGTCATCGTCACGGTCACCAATTCGTCAGCGAATCCCATCGATGCCAAGTTTGATTGCAAGGTAAACAAGGATGGGGCTCTCCTGGCCAACACGAAGCGAGAGAGTATGCAGGTCCTTTCGTTGCAACCCGGGGTGACGCAGTTCTACGGCGAAGATCTCGTACCGCTGGCTGCGATGAAGATCATTGGCGACGCTGAAAAGACTGCTGTGAAGACGGGCATGCTCCCTGCAGGGTCCTATGAGTTCTGCGTGGGTCTCATCGAACCTTCGTCCTTCAAGGAACTCACTACTCCTGTATGTAAGAACTTCACGGTAGAAAGCGCACAGGCTCCAATCCTACTCCTGCCCCTTGATGGCGATAGTATGCGCGCCGGACAGCGCCCACTGTTTCGGTGGTCCATCGTCAAGAATAATACATCAACTACCGTTCGCTTTCACCTTCAGGTCTTTGAAGTGATGGCCGGACAAACTCCGATCACAGCCTTTCGGGTAAACCGGCCGATCATCGATATTCCGGATATCCAAGCAACACAACAACTCTGGCCCCCGGACATTGATCTCGTGAGCCAACAGAAGAGTCTCGTGTGGACGGTTCGTGCTACGGACGATAACGGCAATCCTGTAGGCGAGCCCAACGGATATGCAACGCCGTTTGTGCTAAAGACGTCGCAGCCTGCAAACGCACGGAGGGAAGCAGACGTTGGCGTCGGCGTTGGTGTTGCAAAAGCCGGCGAGGGCGACGTAGCAAATCGGTCGAGCAACTCAAGCTCTTCATCATCACGCAGCGCATCCGGACCAGTGGTTGCAGCTGTTCCCGTTGCAGCCGTAGTTGAGTCCGAGAGGTCTTCTGTGGAGAGAAGATCGGCATACGTGGCACCTCCGAGTTTGCCATGGTGGGCGACACGATCGCAATTGGCAGGTTCATGATGAAGATCACAGCACTTACGAATGCACCTCTCGCAAAACTCACAGGCAAGGGCGAGATCAACATCCCCTGGCTTCTTGCTCGCGTCCTCGTTGTCTTTGACAGTCTCAAAGTCAACGCCGCAAAACAGGTTGTTGTTGGTAGTGCACAAGGAGAGGTTGATGCCTCTGCTCCTCAGTACCCACAGCAATGGGCCATCAATCAAGTGTCGAGTTGGAACTGGGTCAAGAAATCCGTGGCCTGGGTGGACGACTTCGTCAAGCAGAAGGGTGCCATCGTCAAGTCCGTCAACAATATGAACACGCCCCTCAAGGTACCGATCGGTTTCAACAACATCAGCGGGTACACGGTCTGCATCTCGGAGTTTGAATTCAAAGAAGTTGATGCCCGCATGGCAATGGTCGCAACTATTCCCCT
The DNA here is from genome assembly GCA_026390655.1 of Candidatus Kapaibacterium sp. Classification (GTDB taxonomy): domain Bacteria; phylum Bacteroidota; class Ignavibacteria; order Kapaibacteriales; family Kapaibacteriaceae; genus UBA10438. The sequence continues at coordinate 16,794 of JAPLFN010000004.1, read as the reverse complement.
ACCGAAGCTCGATGATACGTTGAGCCTTGGGCTTAATGAATTGCCAATATGTCCAGAAGGAATTGGCAAGACGGCGCGACTTCAACTACTGGCAGACCTTGATGTTAGGGGGCTTACCTCAGCGCAACCAACGTTCTCCATCACGGCACTCGCACCAACGAGCAGCAGACCAGGCTGCTATGTGATGTTCGGATGTGATAACAACAGCGACACGCTGTCGCTCGACTTCGACATCGCCTTCCCGCGCGATTGGATCACACCACGTCCTGATGCAGACTCTACGAAACAAACGATTGCCACTCTGCGTGGTACTGCCGTTAAGTGGAAGGAGTGGCTGCTCGTTGGGAGTCTCCCTGCAAGCACGTTCGTTGGCACAAATGGTATGGGGCTCCGTATCGACACGATGGCATTCGACTTCAGCGATAGAGATAATCCGCCCGGCATTCTCTTCCCTGCGAACTATGTTGGCGCAACAGACACCACGTTCAACGGTTTCTACGCGAAGAATATTCGGATGTTTATGCCCGACGGATGGCGAACATTCGCTGATACCGTTACTGCACCTGAGTTTAGTGCGAAGTCACTGATCATCAACAAGAATGGCATAACAGGCACACTGCTAGGAACGAACATCATTCAGTTCCCGAATGCAAGTTTGAACAGACTCAGCGCGAGTGTTGACACGATCAAGGTTGTGATGCTTAATACAAACTTGACGTCGGCATACATGCGTGGCAGACTTCTCCTGCCAATAACTGACTCGACGCCACAGAATGCAATAGCGTACAAGGCGCTCTTCAACAATGTTGCGAAGTCGTTTGACTTCTCACTTACTCCAAGCGGCACGTTAGACATTAAACTGTTCGCCGGGGCAAAGCTTACGCTCCTGCCATCGTCATCACTCTCGATGTCGATCTCCAAGTCACGCAAGAAGTTCGCAATGATCCTCAACGGTGGACTGGGCTTCAATGCGATCGATCTGCAGGTAGGACAGAAGAAAGTGAACGTAGACCTTTCGCCGGATTTCGAGAACATGCGAGTGTCGTATACCGACTCCGTAAAGCATACGTTCGACTATTCCATCGGCGACTGGGCGTTTGCTAGCCCTCAAAAGAAGATCGCAAAGTTCCCGATCTCTATCGACAAAGTGAAGTTTGCGAAACTCACACCCGTCGGTGATGAACTTATGCGTGGAAAGCTCAATCTCGATATCATTCTCGCGCTTGATTCTAATCGCATTGGAGGTCGTGGGTCATTCGACATTACCGTCGCCGTCGAGAAGAGCAATCCGGGTGCTGCCTTCAAGTTCCGTCCACGCTTCATTGACTTCAATGTCAACAAAGTTGCCGTGCATGCAAAGCTTGCTGCTGTTGAAATGAATGGTGAATTGAACTTCTACAATGATGATCCCACATGGGGCAATGGCTTTGCTGCGTCTATCAAGGCAAAGTTTAAAGCGTTGCAACTTCAGATCGATGCAGCCGGACGGTTTGGCTCAAAGGTCGACAACACCAACACACGTTTCCGCTATTGGTACGTAGATGCAAAGGCGATCCTTCCGCCCCCTGGCATCGTATTCCTACCGGGATATGCGTTCTACGGTTTTGGCGCAACTGCATGGCAGCGCGTCTTCGTAGATATCACAGGTGCGAAGCCGAACATTGGGGCAGTGGCCGGCGCTACTACTACCACCACGGCTGCAGGCAGCGGCGCAACGATGGCACCGAACAGAACTATCGGTTTTGGATTTAAAGTCCTCGGTGTACTTGGTACGTCACCGGATCCATCAAAGTTGAATGCCGATGTTGCCTTGACCGGACAGTTCTCTAATTCCGGTGGAATGGTAAACATCGGATTGCTCGGCGACATCTGGATGAAGGCAAAGCTCCTCGAGAGAGCGGCTGCACCTGTGAAGGGCACTCTTGCCATCAACTACGATTTCACATCGCAGATCTTCGATCTCAATGCAACGGTAACAGTGAACAAGCCGCCAGTTACCGGAAATGGAAATCTCAAGGTCCACCTCGAGGGCAAGACGGGCATATGGTACGTGAAGCTCGGAGAACCCACAAATCGAAACACTGTCTCGGTGAATTTTCTCGGCACCGGTATTTCAGCAAACTCGTACTTCATGTTTGGCAAGAACATCACGCCCCCTACCGGCTTTACACAGCGCACGTATAATGGCCTCGCGAGCGTTGGATGTTATGGCATGACTCCATCATCCTCCGGAACAACTGGCGCAATTTCGGGCAGTGGCTTTGCGGGTGGACTCGACGTTGGGTTTGATTCAGGTGAGCGCACGCGGGATATCATCGCGCGCCTTAAAGCCAAGTGGCGCTTTGCAGGGGGCTTTGAATTCAACGCATCCCTACTGCGCTATCCAAACGGCTCACTCTGCGGCGGCGATGGGATGAACTGGTGGTATGTGCAGGCCAACGTTGCAGCATACGCTATTGCAAGTGCCAGTGTGTACATCACGCCAAAGAAGATCAGCGATGGATGTCTCGTATGCTGCACAAAGAATCACCCCGACGGTTGTACCTACAACATTGCAACGATTAAGTTCGGTGCCTGGGCCGAAGCAGGCTTTCCCAATAATTCTTGGATAGAAGGTCAAGCCACAGGACAGTTTGACGTGCTAGGCGGTGCATTTAAAGGAAGTTTCAGCGCAGAGTTCAACATCGGCACACGATGCACACCCGCTCCTCCGGCAAGTGCAACTGTAGCCGCGCAGGATGTAGGCGCAGAACAGGCCACTAAACTCATCACGTCTGTAACACCGGCACATAACTCAACGAATGTGTCACTGTCCGAACCCATCATGGTCATCTATGCTTTTGAGCCCAACACTGCGTTTGAGCTGATTGAGCAGCAAGGTGGGTCTGGTGGTAACACCGTCAACAGAACGTTCCAGGTGAAGTACTCTGTATCGGTCGAACAAATGAATGAGAGCACCTGGGCACCAACTGCTATGTCCAGCACGAAGGATGCTCTCGGTGCGTACCTGTTCCGTCGCAAGTCGAACAATATGGTGAACGCGAATGCCACCGACATCAGCTTTAGTGCATTCGCTCCGATGTCGGCCAACTCAATTCCTGCTACCGCCTACAAACCAGCCAAGACCGTTGCCATCAAGCCACCGCCAAGCAGCAGTTCGGCTTTCAACTCTCACAATAATGCAAATGCAATTGAGAATGCTCCGCCCCCTACCGAATCAGATTCGTACTCGTTCAGTACAGCAGGTGTTGATGCGTTCAAATACTCGACATTGGATTGGGAGAATGCAAAGAAGTATCGAGTTACCGTGGTGGGTACACTTTGGGAATTGAATGCGAGCAATCAGTGGGTGATCGCTAAGTCGAAGAGCACTAATCAGAATATCACGCAAACAGTTGTCAATGTCTTTCAGACACCGACGCCATTAGTAGCAGTGAACAATAACACGCTGAAGAACAATGACAAGTAACCGCAGCAACCGAGGATCAAGAATCATGAGCAGGCACCATCTCTTCGCAATGCTCTCAGTATTCGTATTCGTTGCAACCTCCAACGAGTTACGCACACAGTCGAGCGACGATCTCAATGCATCGCTGAAGATCTCCATGAAGGGTATTGCCAAACGCTATAACGATTCGGTTGTAGTGCGCTGGGCACCGGGCAATGCAGCATTGTGGCGCATCTCGCGAAATCAAGGCTATCGCATTGAGCGCGCAGAGGTTGTAGAGGGCACCGTGGGGTCGTACACCACACTCACCACAGAGCCGATACTCCAATGGACGGAGCAACAGTGGACCACGTTTCTTCAGTCGTATCAATACGCTGACAGTACTGAGGAACAATTGATCGCCGTAGCAAGCTCGCTCGCCGAGCAAGCAGGTGCATCCACCGACGCCACAAGTGCTGATCTCGCAGATCTTGGCGCTGTGCGGGAGAACAAGAACCGGTTGGAGATGGCATTCTCCTTCGCGTTATTAGTTGCAGAGCGCAGTAGAGTGGCAGCGAATGCACTTGCAATGAGGTACGTCGATCGTACCGCTGCACTTGGTATCATCTATAAATACCGAATCTCCATGCTCGGCTCAACATCACCGTACACCGTTGCTCCTGCACTTGCAGATGCAGACGCCAGACCACGGTCGGCAGAGAAAAGAGATGCCGGCATCACTGCACTTGCACTCGACACAAGGGTGGTACTGGCATGGGCAAACTCTACCGGACATTCCACCTATGACGTCTATCGTTCGCGCGATGGCAAGAACTTCAAGAAGCTCAACGAGACACCTCTTCTCACTATCCGTCAAGGAACAGCTGATGGGAACTCGAATGGCTTCGTCGATAGCGGGCTGGTGAACTACACAATGTACACGTATCGCGTAACAGGCAATACCTCATTTGCTGAGGTCGAAGAGATCGGAACTGCGAGCGCGATGCCAGTGGATATGACGGCACCTCCCACACCAAGTGGAGTTCATACAGAGCACGTTGGTGTGAAGAATGTGGAAGTTACCTGGGACATGCCCAACGAATCAATGCCCGATCTCATTGGCTTCTATGTGCAGCGTGCGCGTTCAGAGGAAGGACCGTACTCCCTTGTGAACACAAAGCCCCTTGCTGCAGATGTCCGCAAATATCTTGACACCTCGGCCATTCTCGGCGATACACTGTACTATCAGGTTGTTGCTGTCGACACAGCAAAGAACGGCAGCATCTCCTTCGCAGTCTACGTTGCCTTTGCTGACAGCATTGCTCCTACTCCTGCTGTCTTGGTAAGGGGCACCATGGACACAGCCGGCGTTGTGCGGATCATCGTACGACATCCGAAGGAGAGAGATGTGATGGGATATCGGCTGTTGTTTGCCAATGATTCCACGCACGAGTTTTCGGTAAAGCAAGAGCTCTTTAACGAAGACTCCGTTTTTGCACGCGAAGACACGGTCTTGGTTGACACGGCAGAGGTACGGACGTTAACGAAGTATGTGTACTACCGTGTGATTGCACTCGACTATCACTTCAACGAATCAGAGCCCAGCAATATCATTGCCATCCCGCGGCCTGATGTGATCCCACCCGTTGCTCCTGTTATCACCGATTACGTTGCTTCTGACACCAGCGTTACCCTCTTCTACAATCCCAGCACCAGTAGGGATGTAAGCCATCACGTGATCCAGCGCAGGGCCTATGATGCTACCCAAAGTCCAAGCGTTGTCTGGGATTCCCTTGCACGTGCAGGCATACGGGACAGCGTGATCATGGACCGCACTGGTGCGTTGTCAGCGATGTATCAGTACGCGATTGTTGCGTTCGACAGTGCCGGCAACCAATCGCCCCCTTCCAACATCGTCACATTGAAGCGATATGATAATGGTATGCGACCAACAGTGACATCACTGCGTGCTACCTATGATTCTACAGCTAAGACTGTTCGCCTTCAGTGGGAATACAGAGACATTGGCGAGCCACACAGCTTCATGATCTACAAGCGCACGGACGGGGCAATGGAATCGTACGCCATTGTGAAAGACCAACGTCAAAGAGATTTTGTGGATATCAAGGGGGCTAGCCGCGCCTCAACCTATGCGATCAAGGTTGTGTGTGCCGGAGGTTCTGAGTCCATACTCAGCCAAGCCATATCTCCCGGCAAGTAAGACGCCGGGAGAATGGGGAGAGAATTGGGAAATCCGCATCTTTGCACATGGCTAAATACAAATTCGACGGTCGCTTTCTCAAGACGAGCACAGGTGTGCAGATCGGCGAATTCGAGCGCAACTCGATCAAGGACGAGGGTGGCGCCAAGATCGGGATCCTTGATGGCACGATGATCAAGAATGCTCGAGGTATACGGCTTGCATCCTTTGATGGTGTTCTCATCAGGGACCCCAATGGCAATCAGGTCGGCCAAATGAAGGACGTCGCTAGAACAATCGATGGTACCACCGGCATGCCCTTGATAGCTATGTGGTGGTTTTTTGTGCGATGAATTGCCTCTATTCTCCCGTCTGACGCCACAATGCAGCCTTGGCATTCATCTCTCTGATGAACTCCGACTTCCCTTCGGTGTATTTGTCTCTGTCCATCGAGTACTGAGCTACAAGCGCTTGTTTGAGCGACTCATACTGCTGCGCGTAGTGCGGATACGCTCGCATGTAGTCTCGGAAGTCAAGGTGTATTGCGATCTCATTGGAACCAACATCAAATGCATGGAGGTGATGCGTGCGTTCGCCCGCCTCATTGTGCTTTGTAAAGAACCGCCTACCCGGTATTCCAAACTCGCCCCTTGCCTCATATCCGATCGCATTCATGGTTTCGGTTAGTCTATCGAGTTCATCAACGTTTGTAACGCCGCCAAGAATGTCAATGATAGGCTTTGCTACGATGCCTGGGATTGCAGTACTGCCTATGTGATAAAGCTCCCGTACAACACTTCCGAGAGTCACTCTTAGGACAGTTGCCGCACGCTCGTATTCCACACCCCACTCAGGGTTTTGTTCTACGAGCACGATTTTTTCTAGCTTGCTCAGTGTAATCTCTCTTAGTCTACTGCTACTGGCCACGATATTAGCACATTAACTCATTAGCACATTAGCACACTAGCACATTATCAGGTTACCATGTCTCATCACATCCGCAGAGCCATCCGCATCCTTAACATGCTCGGTACGGGCCATGCCCTCACCACGTCGGAGATTGCCGCACGTGTAACGAAGCTCGAGGACGCAAAAGAGGTGTCGCTTCGACAGATTCAACGCGACCTTCGAACGATCGGCGAGGCGGGAGTTCCCCTTGTTGAATCTCGTGAAGGCAGTTCCATCCGCTGGTCCTTACCCTCTGGTGCACGCTTTCTCCAGCCCCTTTCTGTCAACCCCAGCGAGCTCCTTTCCCTACACATATTGAAGGGGGCTTTAGCCTCGTTTCGCGACACGCAGATACAACGGGATGTAGATCGCCTCGCTTCGAAGCTCGATAAGATCGCGCCCGGCACGGTGTTTATGGACGAAGACCTTGTAAGCGAGGTCTCCCCTGGACGCTATGCTACTGCTGTGAGCGACTCTGCTCTCAACGATATCGTTCAGGCCATCGTTGATCCTCACTGGGATAGAGTAACGTACCGCGGTGTGAATGCAACGAGGGCCAAGACGTTTGTTGTGAGCTTCTGCAGACTCGTAAATCATGCCGGCCGACTCTACGTAGCAGCCTGGCATCCGAATCACAAAAACTACATCACACTTGCAGCGGATCGAATCGACCATGTTGAGCGTGCCAGCGACATCACGGATACATTGCATGTCTTCAATGAACGCAAGTATCGCTCGGGGCGCTTTGGTGTGTACGACGGGGAAATGAGCAACATCAAGCTACGAGTCGATAAGGATGCTGCATCATTTTTCACTTCTCGCATCTGGCACCCTACACAGGAATTCAAGGAGCTTCGGAACGGCGACGTTGAAATGACGCTCCTTGCGCCCCTTTCGCCCGAGCTTATCTCGTGGATCGTCAGCTGGGCAGACGTGCTCACTATCGTCACCCCAAAGAAACTGAAAACAGCCTGCCGGGAAAAAGTCAAATCCTTGATCTGACGCCTGCGGTTGGGGTAACCCCTACGGTCACGCCATGGCGTGACCCTACGTAATCCCGTAACCCCATATTCTGGCACGGACATTGCGGAATGTTCCAGCCATGTCATTCCCCCGGCTTACACCCCTCGTTTTCCTGACCCTTAGCGTGCTTTCCGGCTGTGCCGGTGACGCCGTAGTGCCTGAACCAAAGCCTGAGATCGTCGCCTTTATTGCTCGCGACGCAAAGACACGGATCACGTGGTTCTACACCTCTGATATCGATGGCAAGAACCTCGTTAGAATCTCTGCTGTATCGGCACCAACAACGAATAAGATCGCAGTGGCAAGAAGTGGACGGTTTCTCTTCTATACCGGGAAGAGCGGATCTGAATTGCCCCTTATGGTATTCGATGCCACAGCAGGAACCGTCCGTGCCTTGGGAACGGCGACCGCTGTTTTCCCAACACTTTCGCCCGATGGAAGTCGTGTAGCGTGGTTCGAGATGCTTGCCGGACAGTTCAGTCTTGTGACCTGCAACAGTGATGGCACGGGACGCATGGTGCTTGTTGAGTCCAATGGCGAGCGCTCGATACGAGTTGAAGCAGCCCCGGCGTGGTCGCCCGATGGTTCGAACATCGCATTCTCAGCGATGGACACAACGTCGAGGAATGCCGCCGGTCCGGTTCCTCACGTGATCAACGTCGCAAACAAAACGGTCACGCGCTACCGCACACCAGACGGGACTGCTGCCCCGCAGTGGTTGTCGAATGATGTCATTGTGTATCTGGTAGGTGATCGCGGTGCGTTCTCTCTTGTGCGATATCAGCTAAGCACCGGTGCCGACACCACGATTACCACTTCGCTACCGACGCTAAACAGTAGGATGATCTCGGTGTCTCCAGACCGCTCAACGATCGTGTGTGCGAACCCGTTGACGATCGTAGACATAGCAAGCGGGGCCGTTAAAGTTCTCGCGTCCAATGACGCAACCATACATGATCACATGTGGTCCACTTCCGGAAATGAATTCGTGTACGGAGATCGCACATCGAATACGCTGTATACAGATCGACTCTATCGCATGTCGAAAAGGGGCGAATCACTCGCACTTCCAGCGATAGACACCCTCGGAAGCTCGTCCAGCGCAGTATGGCTACGATAGCACCGTAGTAATGCCGTGTTTACTACGGCGAAACCCACCCTACAATCTGTTGTTTGCACGCCTAGTCTAGGTAAATTGCGAAAGTCATTTACTACGTACGACAAAGTCTCCATGCATCATCCAAACCCGTCATGTTCTGAGTGCGGTTCTCGAGTAACTGCCTTGTTCTCGATGTTGACGATGGAAGAGACTCTTGAAGTATCTACCGTAAAATCCTGCCTGCAATACGGCCGCAGCGCTTCGGTTTTCCATTATGGTCAATACCCTCAGGGTGTATTCTGCATCCATCATGGACACGTGAAGATCACGCGCCCAGGTGCAGACGGCAAAGAGCAGATAATACGATTTGCAGGTGCAGGAGATGTGGTTGGCTACGCAAGCATGATCTCCGGTCAACCCTATTCAATGAACTGTATTGCGGTTGAAGAGTCGGCCGTCTGTTTTGTCCCAAAAGAAAGTCTCATCCGCATTGTACGAGACAACCCGCAAATGGCACTTCGCGTGATGCAGGACCTTTCTCACGAGCTCGAGGACGCCGAGCGTCGCGTTGTGGAGATCGCTCAGAAGTCGGTTCGTGAGCGCGTTGCCGA
>JAPLFN010000004.1:0-7385 GCA_026390655.1 Candidatus Kapaibacterium sp. | reverse complement strand
TGAAAAGCCCCCTAACACGTGAAGAGATAGCCTCGATCGTTGGAACAGCTCCGGAAAGCGTGATTCGTGCGCTTTCGGAGTTTAAGAGCGACAACCTGATAGAGACCGAAGGCCGTACAATTCGCCTGAAAAATGTCAAGGGGCTTATCCGAACGGCGAATATCCTGGATTGAGCTGACAAATGTCATAGGTTGCCCTCCCCCTCTCTAGCGAAGTTGAAGGGCAGATGAATAGCTCAAAACCATCATCACCTCTTGCCCCTTGGGATTCTGCATTCGCGGAGCGTTCTCGTCTCCATGTTGCACGCAACGTGGATCTTTACGCTCCCGGAGACACATCAGACTCTGTCTATTTGGTGGAGTCGGGCGCTATTGTAGAGATTCGCACCGACGCAACCGGGGTAAGTCATGCCGTTGGTTTAAGCGGTCCAGGCTCGTTGCTGGGCGCTCGTTTAACCACAGGCCACCAATTGACTCATTCGGTACGCGCAACAGCACTCATTGACTCCGTTGTGCGGGAAATGAAGAGAGATGACTTTCTGCACGCAACGCTTCTCAATCCAGATCTCTCCACTGCCTACATGCGAGAGATGTCTAAGCGTCTTGAGGCTGCACGGATACTGACGGATACGTGCTCAGCGTCTACGACTGGGGACCACATCTTGGGTGTGCTCCATGCAATTGCCACGAGTTTCGGTGTGGGCCGCAATGGCTCATCGTCGGTGTCGGTTCGGAATGATCTTCTTGAACAAATGACGGGAACTCCGCACCGGCTCTTTGAAGCAACTATCCACGAGCTTGGGTCTCATGGGCTTGTTCAACTTGAAAAGGATGGTGTGCGATGGGTAGCCTAATGACCATGACAGAAAAACCCAAAATCGCTCCGGCTATACAGTCGCAGATGTTGCGGGCATGCATGCTCCGTGAGATGCGCTATACAGCGCTTCTGAAAAGCATTACTGAGCACTTGTCTCACATCGAGCCCCTTTTGCCGGTAGAGGCACGCCGAAAGATCCAAGGTTTGCACCATGACGTCCTGGTTGCTCTCGACAAGGACTCGGTGGAGCACTTTGAGCACATATTTGAAACGATGCATGGCGGGTATTTGCAGCGATTGGCTCACGACTTTCCGTCTCTAACTCCAACGGAGCTACGGCTCGCCGCTTTCTTACGTCTACCAATGCCTTCAAAAGAAGTGGCCACACTCTTTTCCTGCTCCGTGCGAAGCATAGAAAAGCACCGCGAGCGTATGCGGAAGAAGTTCGATTTGGAGCCGCACAACAATCTGACAACCTTTCTTGCCTCAAGGGTTTAGATCGGGGTTAATCTCTCCCGTTTGCGTTCCAATACAAGACCTTCGCCGAAAGGGCGTCTGTCCGTATCTTTAGGGACTTCACTTACGGCGAAATACAATGGCAAAGAAGATCGAGCGCCCTACATTGGGCAAACAACCAAAGACCTCGTGGACCAACCCATGGTCGCGGAACCACTACCTCTACCTCGCTGCAGGTATCGGCGTGATCGTTATCGGCTTTCTCCTCCTCTCTACCGGCATGTCTAACTGGGACAATCCCCTTGCAGTGGATGTTGCCCCGGTAGTGCTTGTGTTGGGCTACTGCGTTGCGATTCCTATTGCCATTATGTGGTCAGGAAAGAGTGCGAAATAGCATTTCCACTGACGTTCGTCCTGAAGACGAGGACGAGATCCTTGCTCACACAGAAGAACGCCTTAGGTCTGATACAAAACTGCATGCCGCTGCAACATTGTTGCACAACATTGGCCTTCTCTTCCGCATGCTACGCGACAAGAGATTCTCAATGCAATGGTCATCGAGAGCTCTGATTCTGGGCGGGTTACTCTACTTTCTCCTGCCAATGGACGCCACTCCTGACTACATCCCATTTGTTGGATACATCGATGATACTCTCATCATTGGCTGGGTGATCAAACGCTTAGCAAGTGAGATTGAGCGATACAGGCTTCATAATTCATATTGACTGCATGGAACTGATCAACAACCGCTATCACATTGGCGGTATTGCAATTGATGACCTCTGCGCACTAGCAGGTGCACCAGTGTATGTATATGACACGGCCATCATGGCCCGTCAGGTGAATCGCCTGCGTAAGGCGTTTACGGGTGTACAGCTACGCATAATGTACGCCTGTAAGGCTCTCACCAACGTCAACGTGTTACGGGTGATGAAGGGGCTTGGCACCGGCCTCGATACTGTTTCTCTTCAAGAGGTTGAACTGGGGCTTCATGCAGGCTTTGCACCTGAAGAGATCCTATTCACTCCGAATATGGTCTCTTTCGAGGAATTGCGGACGGCAGTTGAGTTAGGCGTGCACATCAACATCGATACGATATCCGTACTAGAGAGGTTCGGTCACGAATTTGGCGCGCGCGTACCTGTGTGCATCCGTGTGAATCCACACATTATGGCCGGCGGCAACGAACGCATTAGCACGGGGCACATTGATTCAAAGTTCGGCATCTCTATCCATCAGATGAGACACGTACAACGTATCGTTGCTACTCATGGCATCCATGTCAATGGCTTGCATATGCACACCGGCAGCGACATCGTAGATGCAGAGGTTTTCTTGCAAGGGGCTGAGATCTTGTTTGATACCGCTGCAATGTTTCCGGAGCTAACGTTTGTTGACTTCGGCAGTGGATTCAAGGTGCCCTATAAGCCAGATGACATCTCAACAGATATTGAGGAACTCGGCGCTAAACTTTCAGCACGGATCGCTGAATTTAATGCTACCCGGACAGAGCCTATCGAAGTCTGGTTCGAGCCCGGGAAATTTCTCGTCAGCGAGTCGGGCACGTTCCTCACACGTGTGAACGTTATCAAGCAAACAACCGCAACGGTCTTTGCCGGAGTTGATTCAGGATTGAATCATCTCATTCGCCCCATGCTTTACAATTCCTATCACCACATCATCAATGCGAGTAATCCTACGGGAACCCCTCGCATCTATACGGTGGTTGGATACATCTGCGAGACGGATACGTTTGGTTGGGACCGCAAACTCAATGAAGTGCGCGAAGGCGATGTGCTCGCATTTCTCAATGCTGGCGCATACGGCTTTACGATGTCAAGCAACTACAATAGTCGCTACAGGCCTGCCGAAGTACTCGTGCACGAAGGCAAGGCGTTGCTGATCCGACGCAGGGAGACCATGGAAGATCTCCTGCGCGGACAGATCGAAGTTGTTCTCTAGAAGTGAACAGCTACACCAACATTCCACGTGTAAATGTTGAGTGGTGCAACGGTTGTGAATGGCCAGTTCATCTGATTCATGCGCAATGCCTTAAAGCCGGCAGCAACGCCATTCTTTAAGAGGAAGTACATGATCGGCATTGCAGCTGGTGAAGACTTCCCGATCTCGCGAGCGAGATACGTTGCAGCTGCATCTGCGATTCCTTCTATCGTCTGGCTAAGTGCCCAGTACCAGAACATGTGCCTCGGATAGACCTGCGACCATTCGTATCCAACACGTAGGCTTATCGGCTCAGCAATTCGCCAAGAAAGTGAAGGTCGCATGGCTTCACCAAAACGCAGAGCATGACTGATGTCCATGACAATGGGGCATTCGAAACAAGAAGCATGAAGTTCTACGTTTCGCTGAACTTGTAACCGAATCCTGATTCGTCGGCAACACCAATGCGAAACAGATTCATGGACGTGGTAGTAGCAACAGCCGGGTTATCGCCGTTCATTGCCGTTGTGATCCCCTGTGCGTCTGCGCCCTTGCCATACCAGAGATACAGAGTGTTGGCGTAGCGGCGCACAATGCTTGGATCTCGCCACCACGTTTTCTCATTCTCCATACCCAGCGTACCACCGATCGTCATTGTGTTTTCAACTGTACCGGTAAGCCCATCACGTGTGGGAGACCCGGAGCCATAGAACAAGGAAACCATCGGCTTGCGATCTTCAAAATCCATGTCCATCATGAACATCTCCGACGATTCCTTGGCCTTCTTCTGTTTAACGCTTGCGGTGTCTTGTGCTAATGCATCTGCTGAGAGTGCAATGAGCGACAGTACAACGAGGATGGTGTAACGCATTTCTTCTCCGGATTAAATGGTTGACTAGTCTTTTGCGCCCGAATCGTCCGACGGCCGCGTGCGTCTGCTACGCATCTTCCGCTCTGTAGGTTTCTTTTCGTCAAGGTTTTCTTTGAACACCAATCTATCAGATGTGTAGACCTTGCTGCGACCCTCATCATTTGAGTTCCGTCTTGCTGGGCCACCGTGTGCACCATACCCGCTGCCACCGCCACGTTGTGGCCTACCGCCCGAGCCAGTGCGAGGCCTTCCGCCGAATCCACCACCGCCACTACGGCCGCGTGGACTCCTGTTTGCCGGATTCTCACTTGTAATGGGCTGATGGCTGTCGTCGTATGGACGGCTTCCACCACCTTGCGATCTTGGTCTGCCCTGACCTGGTCCGCGGAAGCCACCTTGGCTACCTTGACCCGGCCCCGCTCTCCGATCATCACGAGGCGGTCCTCGGCGATCATCACGAGGTGGTCCACGACGGTCATCGCGCGGTGCTCCACTTCTATCATCTCGGGGCGGCCCACGACGGTCGTCACGAGGCGGCCCACGACGGTCATCACGAGGTGCTCCACTTCTATCATCACGAGGTGGTCCACGACGGTCATCACGGGGTGGTCCACGACGGTCATCACGTGGCGGTCCACGGCGATCATCACGAGGTGGTCCACGACGGTCATCGCGTGCGGGCCCTGCGGCACGTTGCGGTCTGTCTCCACGGGCACCGCGTTGCGGAGACGTATATGGATTCTCGCTTGTTGGTGGCTGGCGGTCATCACCGTATTGCGGATTTGGTCTCCGCTGAGGTGACGCCTGTCCTGTATAAGGACGGCCATAGCCCTGACCTGGTCGTGGTTTTCGTCCGCCACGTGCGGGTTGACGATTCATCGCTGATTCATTTGTCAATGGCTGACGTTCTGGATCGCGGTCGTCTCTATTTCTATTCTCCATGCTTCCTCGTTATCCCTTCTTCCACTTGATTGTACACCCGATGGCCTTTGTGGTGGCTGTTGCGGGCTTCGTCCCTTTGAGGAGCGCTTCAACAGCGTCCTCAACAAATTTCGATCCTACTTTATCTGCGTCGTCTGCGTTATCGTCAATTGCTCCGATGTATTCCACAGTCCATCCCGTGCGAGTACGCAAGAGGACAAATGCATGTGGTGTCCTGCGAGCCCCATACTTTCTTGCGATCGTCTGTGTTTCATCAACTACATAGGGGAATGGGAATTTCTTTGCTTGTGCTCGTTCCTGCATCTTCGAAAACGAATCTTCAGGTACGACCACGGAGTCGTTGGAGTTCACTGCTAACACAGGATATCCCTTACCGGCGTACTTTTCGTGCAATGCTATGATCCGATCTTCATACTTGACACTATACGGGCAGTGGTTGCATGTGAAGACAAGAATCACGCCTTTCGCATCAACAAAACTGCTAAGAGCAATGATCTTCCCATCAACATTCCTCAATGCAAAGTCCGGTGCTTGATCGGCGATCTTGAGTCCGTCGGGAGAGAGTGGATTCTGAGCTTGCAAGGGGCTGACCCATGCGAGAATGACTGCCAGGCCTAGGCATAAGAATGATTTCATTTTTCCTTATCTCGAAACGTGGTGAATGTTGAATCGAGCAATCGTGATGTGAATTCTTGTTCGCGAAATAGTCGACGACCATTCATTATGAACAACGTTGCAGGAATTGCTCCACTCCACGATGCGTCAACCTTGTCTATCCAGAGATGCGGCTTGGGCTCATTGAGCACAACCGCCTCACATTTGTATCCCGCCTTGCGTAAGAACGGTTCAACTTTCGATGACCTATCTTTCGGTGAGTCGAGGCTAACCAAAAGAACCACAACCGGCTTGCCAGATTCTTTTCTGGCCAGCTTATCAAACGCCGGAAGTTCTTCAATACATGGCTTGCACCACGTGGCCCAGAAATTCACTACGTAGACAGTATCGCTTCCTTCGGCAAATCGGCGCTCTAGGTCGGTAAGTCTGACCTCAGGAATGGTCAACCCTAACAAAGAACACAGTAGACCTAGGACGATCATGCGATCACTTCACCAACAGGTTCAAGAAATTCAACCTCACTCGAGTTGACCTTGATTCTTGAGACCTCTCGAGTGATCGGGAATGCCTCGAGCAAACCATCTTCTAAAGGACGCATGAGTGGCTCAACAACTTCTCTATCTTCTGCGTGAAGCCAAGCCTCGCGCTGATCCTTTGGAATGATTACCGGCATTCGCTGCTTAACATTGTGGACGTAGGACATCAAGTTATTCGCGTCCGTTGTTACAATGGAGAACGTCTGCCGCTGTTCTCCGCTCTCCTTATTGGTCCATTCCTCCCAGATACATCCGAGCGTGAAGATCTCAGATCCGCGCAATCTCACAAGGTGAGGCTGCTTTACCGCTTTATCGTGTCTCCACTCAATAAATGCATTAACAGGGAGAAGCCCCCTTCGCTTTACAATAGCATCTCGGAACGATGGTTTATCATAGATCGTTTCGCGTCGAGCATTCAAGGTCATTTCTCGTAGCTCTTTCGCTGCCGCTTCATCCTTCGTCCACCGTGGTATCAGTCCCCATTGCAGCATCCGTATGTGCTCGGGATCGGCGCCTGTTATAAAAGGCAGCCGAGGGTGTGTGAATGCAGAGACGTGAAAGAACGGCGTATAGTCTTCAGGATCATCAAATATAGACCCGGAATCGGTCTCAATCGTATGTGTTGAGGCAAAGATGGAGACCGTAAAACACACGTCAGCGGAACAGCGGGAACACTACCATTGCAACAAGAATCACTATCCCTGCCATCATAACCAAGGCATAATTTTGAGCCACACCGGTCTGCATCCTACGTAGTCCGGCCGCCGAGGCCCCAACAACGCGTGCTGAACCGTTCACAGCCCCATCGATAAGGATCACATCAACAATCTTCCAGAGCGCGTCCCTAGACAAAGCAAGTATGGGGCCAGCTATCAACATGTGATAGATCTCATCTACATAATACTTGTTCAGAAGCAGCTGGTAGACCCCCTTGAATCGCGAGGCAATACCGGAGGCAGTTTCGAGTCCGTTTGCATAGATCCTTCTGGCCAGCAAGATACCAAGGATCGCCAGAACGGTGGATGCCGACATAAGGATCATCTCGGTAGATGCATGATCTCCGCCGTGCAGCGGTAGCATGGCAACGCCGGAGGCGAAGACTGGCTCAAGCCAGTTCTCAAGGAGATTAGGGATGTGCAGTGCATGGCCGAGAACGTGAGGAACTCCAAGGAATCCACCAAAAACAGCAAGCACTGCAAGAACGATCA
>JAPLFN010000093.1 GCA_026390655.1 Candidatus Kapaibacterium sp. | reverse complement strand
TCTCCAACATGGTCTTTCAGCACTACTGTTCGACCTCCAAAGCTCATTTCTCCAATCGCAGGGGCAACTGGTGTTGTTCAGGCACTTCTTGAGTGGGAGCGCGTCAGTGATGCGCTAGCCTATGGCATAGAGGTTTCCACGAGCCCATCGTTCAAACCGTTGGTAACAAAGCTGGATGGAATACAGGACACAGCGATTCTCATTCGCGGTCTTGAGAACAACAAGCGCTATTTCTGGCGAGTGCGTTCTGCAGATGCCGACGCCGTTGGATTGTTCTCAGATCGGCAGTCGTTCACAACGGGGCTCCTGTCTTCAGTGGACGTTGATGAGGCATTTAGCACGGAGTCGGTGGAGCCTAATCCTGCTTCTGAGACCATCCGGATCCATCTTGATAGCACATTGATCGGTTCAGTCGTTACCATCGAAGTGGTGAATAGTGAGGGTCGCCTGATGAAGTCGGTTATTACAGGTGATGAGATCGTTACCGTTAACGTCAATGAGCTAGCAGTTGGAACCTACACTGTAAGAATTCGGAGCGGCAGTATCACGGAGCGCAGAAGACTTGTTGTGAAGCGTTAAATGATTGAGTCTACCCTCAAGGACCGCCTAACACTCATCCACTACCGGATGAGGATGGCTACCGAACTCGCCGGGCGAGCATCGCATGACGTGCAGTTGATGCTTGCAACGAAGACGCAGTCCGCTGACACCCTTAAGGGGTGCATTGGACTCGGGGAAACACTCTTCGGTGAGAATCGCGTTTCATCGGTCACCTGCAATCAAATAAGGTTCGGGATGTAGTCGGACGGGTAAAGTGCATTCAATCGATCGATCGAGTTTCACTCGCTCAAGCAGTCCATGACGAGTGTGTGAAGCGGGAGACCAGCATTGAAGTTTTGATCGAGGTGAATACCTCTGGGGAAACTACAAAGCATGGAGTTCAACCAACAGAAGTGCAGAGGGTTATCGATGCTGTGTCTGCACTTCCTACCATGCGCATTGGGGGCTTCATGACCATAGGTGCACTGAGTGAGGACGAGCGCGTTGTACGTGCGTGTTTCGAACGTTTGCGTAACATACGAGATGCCTATGACGGTACGCGTGGCGCTACGTCACAGCTTTCTATGGGCATGTCTGACGACCTCGAGTGGGCCATTGCCGAGGGATCGACAATGATTCGAGTAGGATCCTCGGTCTTTGGAGAACGCTAAGGGTAGAGGTTATCGTGCAACGATGAACGGCACAGAAACTCCATCGTTGTAGCCCTCGATGCGAACGATGTATTGTCCAGATGCAAGCCCACCGGTGTTGAGTGACAAAATGTTGAGTCCGGTCACTAGCTCATGTTGCTGACCGTCGTCAACAACGACCTTCCCCGTAAGATCAACGACTTGCAAGCGAACTGTTCGCGCATGTATGGTTTCAATTGCAACCTGCGACTTATCGCCTCGAGAGGGAGACGGGTATACCGTCAAACGCTCCCCACCATTGTTGTCATCTCCGGCCACAGAGGTTGTTGGCGTCGTTTCCATATTCAGCGATTCATCACCCTGGAGATATGCTATCCAATGGAAATAGCAGAGTAGCATCTCGTCTGTTGTGCTTTCGCCCCAACGAACGGTCTTTGGTGGTGAATTTGGATTCTCCCGATTGCTTGTTGTATTGTCATATTCAGCTACGTAGTACAAGGTTGATCCGCGCGAGATCTTCACCGGATTACGATAGGCATAGCCCCCTTGCCAGTGGAAATCCCAATCGTCGATCTTCACAAGATTTGTTGTGTCGTTAGTTGCTGAAACCGCATATGCACGCGCATTCTGTCCCAGCAAGTGCATATGTGGCGCAATGCCGATCAGACTTATATCAAAAGGGACGGCGAGTTTCGTTGTAAACGTTTTTGACGTGTTGGCAGGAATTACAAAGTTCTGCCCCGGAATGAGGAACGCCGGACTCAAGGCAAACTCCTGTACCAAGCGAGTTGCCGGTGTCTTGTGGAAGAACACATTAACGTGCGACTTATCGGTCTGATCAGACTCCGACGGCGCATAGTGCACCTGAATGACCAGATCGGAGTTCTTATAAAACTTCACACCGATCTCTGGAGGGAAGAATCGTTGTTGGGCACCAGGAACCCATCCGAGGAACGACGATGCCGTCTCAAAACCCGGATCGCCAAACCCGGCATACCCAGGCGCTGTATCCGCTGCATCCTTCTGCCGAGCAACTCCTGACGTATCGAGGAAGTACAGCACGTGGTGAACCACTGACGCATTACCCGGACGGAATTCCACCGCTGATACGTCCTTGCCTTCCAGCAAATTGGTAGGAAGAACAAAGAACCGATAGACGTCCTTGTTATTACCCTTGATATGCCACGTCTCGGACATCTCGAGAACAAGGTCTGGTGTGCCTAATTGGGAACCGCTTGGAAAGGTAGGGGGCTTGGGAGCTTTGTCCAGATCCCCACTTGGCGCGCCGGCATCAACCCACGCGGAGATTGTCGAAATCTCTGCATCGCTGAGCGAACGATTTCCCATGAAGTCTCCGTGGCCTGCTGCTGGAGGCCATGGTGGCATGATCCGTGATTGAACGACGCGCTTGATCGAACCGCTTCGGTTAGCAGCGTCGTCATACGATTCAAGGGTAAATGGCGCGATTTCGCCGGTTCGATGGCACGGTGTGCACTTCGAATAGACGATCGTGGCAACGTCGTTTGACCATGTTGGAGTTTGTGCTTTCGTGATAGAAACCATGACGAGAGCGCTAAGAGCAAGGAATGTTGCGTGACGTATCATGACATAAACCTACAAAAAAAGGGTGCCATTCAAAGAACGGCACCCAGATGTTTCAGCCTAAGAAAAGGTTTAACTCGTCAATTCTGGCTTAGTTGAAATAGAACGAAAGCAGGAATTGAAACGTGCTAAGACCAAGATCGATCTTCGTTGTTGATGGATCCTTCGTCTCAACGCCACCAGTGGTAGTTTTACCGCTGGTTGACGAGAATCCTAGTCCGTACTCAAGTCCAAGTGCCACATTGCTCCAAGGAAACCACTCAGCGCCCGCGAAAGCACCAACACCCAGCTGTGTAGTAGAAGAGGTGGAAGTCTCTGTTCCATCAAATTTGCTGGAACCCGAGCCCATACCAAACATGACCTGACCACCAAGGTACATGGCAATGTTATTGTTGTGTGCGAGATTAAAGCGTATGCCCGGGGAAATATTGAAGCCGGTGCTAGAGGAGACTTCTTCCTTCGCACTTTCGTTTGCCTTCTTGGTCGTGGAGCTCGATGTAAATCCTAAGCCAGCACGAAGAGCCATATCATCACTTAGAAAGTGGTTTATCCCCACTCCGCCCATGAAGTTCCCTGCTCCCAATGTTGACAGACCAGTGAGTGAGAAGAGCATGGCCGTTGAGCCACCTGTGCGGCGTACCATGGATTCGCCTTGGGCGAAGGATACAGTGCAAGCGAGCACACAGAGTGCTGCTATGGTTGCGAGTCGCTTCATACAATAACCCCTTATGGATGTGAACGATCCACCCCCCATTTAGCTGCGTAGGGGGTTTGGCTAACATACGTAAATTTTCACCTGATTGTCCTACAACGCATCATTGCAACTCCACTTGAATATTGATCGCACCTCGTGCCAAATGAAATACCTACTCTTCGCTACAATTCTTCAATTCATATCCTATCCTACTCATGCACAGCAATTGGGCACGCGAGTTATCTCCGGTATCGTTGTCGATAGCGCTACCAGAGAGCCGATCGCAGGAGCTTCGCTACGTGTTGAAGGCACAACCACGGGAACGTACACGCGTAAGGGGGGGCGATTCAGGCTGCCGCTTCCCAGTAATGCCACCACTCTTCGTGTGCGTAGTGTTGGCTATTGGGAGCGCGTACTTGTGCTCGATCCTTCGCAAGCCGCTATCACTGTTGCGCTTCGCGGCGCGGACGTCTCATTGTCGGGCGTAAAAGTGGTTGGCGACATCACCCCTGAGGGTATCATCTCGAGAGCTATTGAACGCAAGGTTGAAAACGCGGAACGGATAACGTCTATCGTGAGCACAACATACTCGAAGATGAAGGTGAACATTGATCTCGGCGGATTGGATCCGGAGGGGAAAGGCCCCACAAACAGCATAACTGAGACGTTCTCGAAGATTTATGACAGGCGCAGCCCAGACCCAAAGAAGCATGTCCGCATCCTTCAACGTCGGCAAACAGCAAACGTCAGCGCACAGGACAATCTTGCTGTATTTGATGATTTCTTTGATTTTACAGAGAACGAAGTAACGTTGATCAAAACGACCATGGTAACTCCCTTGGGTAAGGATGCCCTTGATGAATACCGCTATACACTTCTGAGTAAGAAACCTCTTGGCGACCAAATGGTCTATGAATTGGCGTTTGAACCAAAAGCGCGAGTATTCCCGGGATTTGAAGGCACATTGACAATCGTAGAAGGGACGTATCAAGTTGTTGCGGCAAAGTTCTCGCCTACCGACGAAACGTCATTCCCTTTCCTGAAGGATCTAACCTACGAGCAACGATACGAGAAAGTGAACGACTCCATCTGGGCCCCTACGTATCAAAACGTGACAGCGTCTGCGAAGATTCGCATCATCGCCGGGCTCATGGAGATCACCGCGGATGTGGCCGCGCAGACCTATGTAACAGATGTGTCCATCAACGTCCCGATCGACGACTCATTGCTCACGCCTCCAACGTCCAACAAACCGTCGTCTACAACTGAGGCAGGGGGCGCGACGGTTCGCATTGAGAAACCAAACAGCACTATCACGGTAGACCCTGCAGCCGACTCCACCAAACCTGAGTTCTGGGAAGTCCATGCCTTCGCAGAGCCGTCCGACGAAGAGCGCAGGATCTATCAGCAGCAGGACAGCGTCAAGAAGGGAGGTGGTGGGACAAAAGACACTACTGGTGGCAGACAATCCGGGAGAAGTACCTCAGCCTTGAATCTCATTACGGTGGGTGGATTGAATGTCGGTGTTGACCCAATGCTTAACCGGTCCTCGATAACGGGCATGATCTATGGTGGGACGATTAACCTAACATGGAGCCCCATTCGCCTCTCTGTTGGAGGGGGCTTTGGGGACAAGGACACAAAGATTGGTAGCGTGGATCTCGAGATTGACGCCATCAAGAACGACGATGTGCGGGTTAAACTGTTCGGGTCGGTGATGTCGTCGTTGGCAACAGTGCAGGAGTCGAGAACCATCGTAAAGAGACTTGACTTCCTCCATCTCTCGAACCTGCTCTACACTGACTATAGCGACTACTTCCGTCGTGATGGGTGGGAGGCAGGCGCATCTATCAAGACCGACGACGTGAACATTGCCCTGAGTGGCTCTTGGACACGCCACACCAACATGCCTCTTGTGGAAACTGTCAATCGCGTGTCGGTGCCCGCCACAGCAGGCGACTATCAGATGCTCCAGCTCTCTGGTACGTTCTTGGAGCCGGGTATTGTTGAGTCCTTCCTGGGAAACGCGTCTCCTGTTACCATGCGCATCAACGGACTTCTCGGCCGAGAATCCTTCAGCAATGTTGGCTTCTGGAGTGTTGATGTGGCTGTTGATGCACGCATTCCAACCTTTGTAACCGGGTATGTTCCTATGGAGTTGGACGTGACTCTCAGCGCTGGAATCCAGTCTACCCAAACACCTACACAGGGCAGGTTCGTCACATTGCGCCGATTCCCGATCCTTGGATCAACAAAAGACCTCACTACTCCAACCATTAACACCTTTGCAGGTACCGAGTATTTGTCTGTGGTAAGCGAACACAACTTCTCCGATATGTGGTGGCGCCTTATTGGCTTGCCAACATTTTCTTCGGGTCGTGGTGTGGACCTCATCGCTCGATTCGCTGCAGTGAACGTGACACAACGAGCTCGGCCAGTTGTCCCTGGGCAGGTTTTTGATTCCACACCGGGTGTCTACATGGAAGCTGGTTTTGCCGTTGGCCGCATACCAACCTTCATTAGCGACCTCTTCTGGCTGCGTTTTGATGCAATGTGGCCGGTGGGCCCCCTTTCACCAAGGGGCTCCTTCGGATGGGCAATCACGTTGAGCAGTCCATTGTTGTAGTTTTGTGGTCTATGTTCGAACCACAAAAAACCCGCATCTCTGAACTCCGCGACCGTGTGGACCAACTTCGGAGGTTCCTTTGACATCGATCGCAAGCTCGACGAGATAGCAGAACGTGATATGTATTCCCAGGCGCCGGACTTCTGGGACGATGCCCAAAAAGCGCAGAAAACGATGCAAGAAACGTCTGGTCTAAAGGACTGGGTGGCTACATGGGAGTCCGCGCAAGGCTCGGTTAGCGACGTTGAGGCGCTCATTGAACTCGCAGAAGAGGCGAAGGATGAAACGATGGAGGCCGACATCGTTGCCGAGCTGGACAGGAGTCAGAAGGCTGTTGACGAGCTAGAGCTTCGGAAAATCCTCGCCGGTCCGGATGACGACCGCAATGCCATGCTCATGATCAACGCCGGCGCCGGTGGAACAGAGGCCCAAGATTGGGCCGAGATGCTCCTTCGCATGTACACACGCTGGGCAGATCAGCACGGTTACGAATGCTACCTGGCTGATGAGCAAGCGGGTGAAGCAGCAGGGATAAAGAGCGCAACACTAGAGATACGCGGTCGCTTTGCCTACGGCTACCTGAAGGCTGAAAACGGCGTGCATAGACTCGTGCGAATCAGTCCATACGATTCAAATGCCCGACGTCACACGTCGTTCTCATCCGTGTTTGTATATCCGGAGGTGGACGATGAAGTAGAGATCGAGGTTAATCCTGCTGACGTAGAGATGGACACCTTCCGCTCCGGTGGTAAGGGTGGACAGAACGTGAACAAGGTTGAAACTGCTGTCCGTCTTCGCCACCTTCCCTCGGGGATCGTTGTGGCATGTCAGAAAGAGCGGTCTCAGCTTCTTAATCGCGAACACGCGATGAAGATGCTCAAGAGCAGGCTCTATCAGAAACGTCGGGAAGAAGAAGACGCTGCCAAGGCCGCCATTGAGGGTACCAAGAAGAGAATTGAATGGGGCTCCCAAATCCGCAGCTATGTTTTTCAACCGTACACAATGGTCAACGACCACCGAACAGAAACCAAGATCACGGATGTACAATCAGTGATGGATGGGGATCTGGATGAACTGATCAAGGCATATCTGTTGCTCGAGGACAGCCTAATGAATGACTAGTTACTAGTTACTAGTTACTAGTTACGAGTTACCAGTTACGAGTTACAAATGTCAATTAGCACACTAGCACATTAGCACACTAGCACACTAGCACACTAGCACACTAGCATGGTTCACGGCATCGGTACAGATATCACAGACGTCCCTCGCATCAAGCATTCGTTTGATGAGTACGGCGATCGTTTTCTTAAGCGAGTCTTTACAGAGACAGAGATCGAGTACTGCGATCGCTTTGGTGAGACACGATTCTTACATTATGCTGCGCGCTTCGCAGCGAAGGAAGCGTTCTCAAAGGCTATCAAGTCCGGAATGCGTGATGGCATGGCATTTAAACTGGTAGGTATAAAGAACATGCCTTCCGGCGAGCCAACCATAGAGTTGTATGGTGCCATGGCGGAACGATGGAGCAAACACACAATCCATGTAACACTTTCGCACACCGGCGCAATTGGCCTCGCCGTGGTTGTTATTGAGGAGCCAGTATAATGTTCAAAACACTCGCCGACTTTTTCGCAGTATGGAAATACGAGTCAGCTTCTACGATCAAGATCCTTGAGCTTCTTACGGACGAAAGTCTTGCCGTTGCCATCTATCCTGAGGGGAGAACATTGGGCCGCCTAGCCAATCACCTCATCGAAACGCTTACGGAGATGCCGAAGCGGATGGGACTTCCGTTAGATGAAGTTTACCCGGCTCATACATCGGTAAAGGAATTGGTCGAAGACTATAAGAAGAAGTCAGAAGAATTTGTAGCCTCGATCAACGAGACATGGACGGACGCCAATCTTTCTGAATTGCGTGATATGTATGGGGAGCCATGGAGCGTTTCGTCAAGCCTTCACTCACTTATACTTCATCAAGTACACCATCGTGGGCAAATGACCACGATGATGCGCCTGCTTGGTCTTCCCGTAACTGGCATTTATGGCCCAGCACGTGAGGAATGGGCACGTATGGGTATGGAACCTCTACCGTAACCCCGTATTACGGTCACGCCATGGCGTGACCCTACGTAACCCCGTATTACGGTCACGCCATGGCGTGACCCTACGTAACCCCGTAAC
>JAPLFN010000125.1:32335-32873 GCA_026390655.1 Candidatus Kapaibacterium sp. | reverse complement strand
TCCTCCTTCAATCTGTTGATGAGCTAGAACTCAGCGTTCGTGCACATAACTGCCTAAAGGCTGCAAGCATCAGGACATTGGCTGATCTCGTGAGTTTGCAAGAATCGGATCTGTTGAAATTCCGCAACTTCGGCAGGAAGTCGCTTTCGGAACTCGCAGACGTCGTGGTTCAAAACGGTCTCCAGTTCGGTATGGACGTGGAAGGCTATATACGTGACGAAGAAAAGAAGACTGACTAAGGAAGGCTAAGGAGAATAGAATGCGACACCATTATGCAGGCCGGAAACTCAAGCGTACAGCAAGCCACAAGCGTGCTATGCTTGCGAACATGGCAACGTCATTGTTCGAACACAAACGCGTTATGACAACCGTAGCTAAGGCGAAAGAACTTCGCCCGTTCGCTGAGCATCTCATCACACGCGCACGCAATGCGCATCGCGACGAGAAGGCCGGCACGATCGTTGGCATCGATGTTCATAACCGCCGCATGGTTGGGCGGTTCATTAAGAACAAGGCTGTTCTTCAAGAACTGTTCGAC
>JAPLFN010000125.1:21267-32330 GCA_026390655.1 Candidatus Kapaibacterium sp. | reverse complement strand
GTATCACGAAGCTCGGACTTCGTCGCGGTGATGCTGCAGAGACAGCAATGATCGAACTCGTTGACTGGTCAAACCCGGTGGACGGACGTGTATCGTCGGCAAAACGCCGCGTTGCTGCTAAGGGCCCAGCTAAGCCAAAGCCAACAATGAAGCCAAAGCCGATCGTTGCGGCCAAACCAGTCATGGAAGCACCGGTTGTTGACGAACCAATGGTTGACGCGCCTGAACAAGACGCACCAGCCGACGGCGAAGAAACGGCATAACATAACTGACCATACGATCTAAGACGCCGGATGCATATGTATTCGGCGTTTTCCTTTTTAAGCATGGCACACGACATTCACATTAACGCTGAGTTCGTGAAGGGGGCTACCAAACCGGAGCACTTCCCGGAGTCGTCCCTGCCCGAAATTGCGATGATCGGCCGCTCCAACGTAGGCAAATCGTCACTCATCAATACCCTCGTACGCCATAGCCGTATGGCCCGTGTTTCAAACACGCCAGGGAAAACGCAAGAGATCAACTTCTTCGTCACGGACATGAACTTCATGCTCGTTGACCTGCCAGGCTATGGCTATGCCCGGCGTAGCAAGGATCAACGACAGCTGTTCTCTGAACTCATTAGCGCCTACGTCCTTCATCGACCGCAACTTGTTGTTACATGTGTTCTCGTTGATGCACGTCACGACCCACAGCCCCTTGACCTTGCAATGCTCGAAGAACTTGAGCTAGGTGGCAGACGCTATGCAATTCTTCTCACGAAGTGCGATAAGCTCAAACCAGGTGCGTTAGTGGAACGAGAGCAACAAGTGCGAGATCTTGTAGCTAATTGTCAATTCCTTGTTGATGTTATTCCTACATCGAGCGAAACGGGGCTCGGCAGACATCAACTTCTCGGACTTATCAAACGCGTCGTTATTCTCTCATCACAGGAGCAGCAATGACAACATCGCCGCTTGTTGGAATAATCATGGGAAGTGATTCGGACCTTCCTGTCATGCGTGAGGCCGCAACGGTCTGCGAAGAGTTCGGTGTCTCGTATGAGATTCGAGTTGTAAGCGCACACCGAACTCCGCAAGACATGGCCGACTATGGCACACAGGCTCATACCCGTGGAATCAAGGTCATCATCGCGGGTGCAGGTGGCGCTGCACATCTCCCTGGCATGATTGCGTCCTATTCGCCCCTTCCCGTGATCGGTGTGCCTATCCCAACGAAGCAGCTTCGTGGTCTTGACTCTCTCATGAGTATCGTACAAATGCCTGCTGGTGTTCCTGTTGCAACGGTGGCTATCGGCGGTGGACGAAACGCCGGCATCCTTGCGGTGGAGATCTTGTCCGTGGCAGACGCAATGTTGCAAGCAAAGATCGTAGAATACAAAAACCAGCTCGCCATTGAATCGCGTCAAAAGAATGAAGGTCTCCAAGGTTGAGCGCCGCGCCACTCTCAACAGATGACATTGCCATCTCTGTTGCCGACATGTCGCACGTATCGTTCGCTGAAGAGATCGTAGATACGATCTACCAAGCAGCACTTCAACGAGGTACAGGTATTGCGCGCCGCACACCAGAGTACATCTCTCAGAAGATGTCCGAAGGCAAGGCGATCATTGCGATTTCTGCCGATGGCCGATTTGCAGGATTCTGCTACATCGAAACATGGGAACATGGCGGCTATGTTGCTAATTCTGGTCTCATCGTGAAGCCGGAGTTCCGCGGACAGAATCTTGCTCGACGCATCAAGCGGTTTGCGTTTGAACTTTCAAGAACCAAGTATCCGGATGCAAAGATCTTCGGCATCACAACAAGCGCACCGGTAATGAAGATCAATTCAGAGCTCGGCTATTTTCCTGTGCACTTCTCGAAGCTCACTACAGATGAAGCGTTTTGGAAGGGCTGCCAGTCTTGCCCCAATTACGATATCCTCCAACGTACAAACCGCTCGATGTGCCTTTGCACCGGGATGTTGTTTGACCCAAAGGACGGTAGCACATGAACAAGATCCTCCTCGCATTTAGTGGCGGACTGGACACGTCATACTGTGCACGGTACTTTGCCGTGGAGTTGGGTATGGAAGTTCACACGGTGATTGTGGACACAGGGGGCTTTTCGGCTCAAGAACTCGATACTATCAAACAGCGTGCGTTGGCATGCGGTGTTGCTTCTCATGTAGCACTCGATCGCACAGACGAACTCTACCAGCGTGTCCTTCGGCACTGCATCGCTGGGAACGTCCTGAAGAACAGTACGTACCCACTCAGCGTCAGCGCAGAGCGTGTGATTCAAGCGATCGCCATTGCAGAACATGCACGTGCTATTGGCGCAACACATCTTGCTCATGGTAGCACTGGTGCGGGAAACGATCAGATCCGATTTGACGTGATCTTCAGAATTATGTGTCCGGAGATTGAAGTACTCACACCGATCAGAGACATGAAGTTGTCTCGCGATCAAGAGATCGCCTACCTCGCAGAACACGGCGTTGAGGGTGATTGGACCAAGGCGTCCTATTCGATCAACCAAGGTATCTGGGGAACAACGGTTGGAGGTAAGGAAACGCTGACGTCTGATAAGCCCCTTCCTGAAGATGTATGGCCCTCTGCTGTCTATCCTGCACCAACGGACAATGCTGAGAAGACGATCACGATATCCTTTGATAAGGGGCAACCCGTTGCACTCGATGGTGCAGCAATGAATAGCGTTGAACTCTTACGGATGCTGAATGACGTTGGTGCGCGCTGGCACATTGGACGCGATATGCATGTTGGAGATACGATCATCGGCATCAAGGGTCGAGTTGCATTTGAAGCCCCTTGCGCCTTGATCCTCATCAAGGCTCATCATGCACTCGAGAAGAACACGCTCACGAAGTGGCAGCTCACACTCAAAGATCAACTCTCGCTATGGTATGGGCAACTTCTTCATGAAGGTCAGTTCCTTGAACCGGCCATGAGAAGCATTGAGGCATTCTTCGATGACACGCAGCAGGTGGTGACGGGTGATGTTGTTGTGAACATCAGACGGGAGAGATTTTCTGTAGATGGTGTTCGCTCTGCAAATGATCTCATGCGATCAAGCTTCGCTACCTACGGCGAAGAGAACCGTGCGTGGACCGGACAGGATGCAAAAGGATTTGCAACGATCAGCGCAGTGCCAACGTCACTCTGGATGTCTGTTAATAAGGGTGACAAATGATACGAGTTGCCGTGATCGGAGCTGCAGGCTATACTGGTGGGGAAGTGATCCGTTTGCTTCTCCATCACCCGGAAGTTGGACATCGAAACATTCTGTCCGTAAGTACTTCACACGCGGGTAGACCGGTAAGCAGCGTACACCAAGATCTCGTGGGTGAGTTTGATACCTCGTTTGTTAACGATGAGACACTGAGTGATGTTGATGTAGTCTTCCTTTGTCAAGGCCATGGCAAGTCACGCGAGTGGATCGTACGTGCCGAGCTACACGAATCTGTGATTGTGATTGATCTTAGTGCCGACCACCGTCTTGCTGCCTCGTGGTGCTATGGTCTTCCTGAGAAGACTCGTGACGCTATTCGTACATCAAAGCGCATCGCCAACCCCGGTTGTTTTGCAACGTGTATCGAGCTTGGGCTTCTGCCGTTGGCAGAAAACGGCCGCATCGTTGGTGATGTTCATACTCAGGCAACAACCGGTTCTACCGGCGCCGGACAAGCCCCCTCTGAAACCACACACTTCAGCTGGCGTTCATCAAACCTCGGGGTGTACAAGGCGTTTACCCATCAGCATCTTGATGAGATCTCGATGACGCTTGGCATCAAACCTGTTCTCATTCCGTTGCGCGGTTCGTTCACACGTGGTATCCTTTCTGCAAGCGTTCTGCGCACGGAACTTGATGCATCAGATGTGCACGCGTTGTTCGTGCGTCGGTACGCAGACCAGCCGTTTACGCATATTGTTGATGATCTCCCCGACGTGAAGCGCGTTGTGAATACAAACAAGTGCCTGATCGGAATCGAAAAGCATGGAGATCACCTCCTGATAGTGAGTGTGATCGACAATCTTCTGAAAGGGGCTTCGGGACAGGCTGTACAAAACATGAACATCGCCTGTGGGTTCGATGAACGGTCGGGCCTTGATCTCAAATCATCCGTGTACTAGAGGATCCTCATGCGTCGTTTTACCTCCGTTCACGACCTCATCAATGGTCCGGGCCTCAACGCCGCCATCGAGGATGCGCTTGAATTTGCTCGACATCCGTGGATCAATACAGAGTTAGGAAGACGGCGTACCGTTGGACTGCTCTTTATGAACCCGTCGCTCCGCACGCGCATGAGCACACAGAAGGCGGTAACGATGATGGGCGCAGACACGATCATGCTCAACGCGGGAAGCGACTCATGGACGTTGGAGACACGTGATGGCGTTGTAATGGACGGGAATACCACAGAGCACATCAAGGAAGCAGCCGGCGTGATGGGCTCTTATTGCGATGTGCTTGGCTTACGAACTTTCGCTTCGCTCATCGATCGGGATGCGGACTAAGCAGAAGACATCCTCGAAAAGTTCATTGCTTATGCAGGAGTGCCGGTTGTAAGCCTTGAGAGCGCAACTCGTCACCCACTGCAGAGTTTTGCAGACCTCATCACCATCGAACAGCATAAGCGTACACCTCGTCCCAAAGTGGTTCTCACGTGGGCTCCGCATCCAAAGGCACTTCCACAGGCCGTTGCCAATTCGTTTGTTGAGTGGATGTCCGTTGCGAATGTTGATCTCGTGGTAGCACACCCCAAGGGCTACGAACTCGCGCCGGAATTCTCGCGTGGAGTAGCAACGACAAATGACCAAGACGCAGCGCTCGAAGGCGCGGACTTTGTCTACGCCAAGAATTGGTCGGCCTACGAGCCCTATGGACAGATCCTCTCTCAGGATCTCGGTTGGACGATCACCGAAGAGAAGATGGCACTCACGAACAATGCACGGTTCATGCACTGCTTGCCAGTGCGCCGGAACATGATCGTCAGCGACGGCGTACTCGATGGTCCGAACTCGATCATTATCCCTCAAGCAGCAAATCGCGTTGTCTCTGCTCAGACGGTCTTATACTATCTGCTTAAGGGGCTTTCGTGACGCGTGTGATCAAGATCGGTGGTGCCATCGTTGACAACCAGGAGTTGCTCAATGAGGTGCTTGATCGATGCGCTTCACTGAACGAACCCTTTGTACTCGTCCATGGCGGTGGCAAGATCGCAACGCAATTAGCCCAGCAGTTAGGTGTTGAGCAAACAGTGATCGATGGTAGACGCGTGACGGATGCCGACACCCTGCGTGTTGTAACGATGGCCTATGCCGGACTCGTCAACAAGAATGTTGTGGCGCAGCTGCAATCGCGTGGTGTACAGTGTTTGGGCATGACGGGCGCAGATGCGGATCTCGTTCGTGCTCACAAACGCATACATCCCACCATTGATTATGGATTTGTTGGAGACATTGATTCTGTGAACACAGAAGTCCTAACAATGCTTCTCCAAAAGAGAATAAGCGTTGTTGTTGCGCCCCTTACTCATGACGGACATGGATCGCTACTGAACACCAATGCCGATACAATGGCAGCACGGATCGCCATGGCGATGAATGCCGTGCCCGTACGGTTGCATTACGTGTTCGAACATCCCGGTGTAATGCGCAACATAGACGATCCGGATTCACTGATCACAGAAATCCGTGGAGACGAGGTTGACGCTTTGATCTCTGCCGGAATCATCGATAAGGGCATGTTACCAAAGATTGCAAATGCAGTGGAGGCAGCGCAGGCTGGAGTGTCTGTCCTCATTCAAGGTGTTACGGCTCTTGGAACAGACACCGGGACAATGATCCTATGCTAGAACTCCTTCAGCGTCTCATTGCAACACCATCCTTTAGCAAGGACGAGGGCGCAACCGCCGATATCATCGAACACCTGTTGCGAGATGCTGGTGCCGTTGTGGAGCGGTACGGTAATAATGTTGTGTCGTGGCATGTAGGGGCACGGCATGCCGTGCCCCTACATGCCGTGCCCGTGCATGCGATTCCGACGATACTATTGAATTCCCATCACGATACCGTTAAGTCCGGTGCAGGATGGTCGAACGATCCGCTCGTACCGGTTGTGTCTGACGGCAAGCTCTATGGTCTAGGTAGTAACGATGCCGGTGCTGCTCTCGTCATGATGTTGTCGGCATACCTGCATTTCCTCGCACGCACGGATCTGCCGGTGAACCTCTGTTTTGCGGCTACGGCAGAAGAAGAAATCAGCGGTGAAAATGGTATGTCTATGCTGAGCCGTGACGTGTTCACTGAGCGACCTATAGACGTTGCGATTATTGGCGAGCCTACTGGTATGCAGATGGCTGTTGCCGAGAAGGGGCTCATGGTGCTTGATTGTGTTGCACATGGCAGAACTGGACACGCAGCGCGCAATGAAGGTGTGAATGCACTGTACGCAGCACTCACGGATGTTGAGTGGTTTAGGACGCACCGCTTTGAGAGAACGTCTCCGGTGCTCGGTAACGTGAAGATGACCGTAACGCAGATCGACGCCGGTTCTCAGCACAACGTTGTGCCCGATAAATGCCATTTTGTAGTGGACGTGCGAGTTACCGACGTGTACACCAATGCCGAGGTGCTCGAAGAGATTCGCCGTCACGTGGCTTGCGAGGTAACGCCACGCTCCATGCGATTAGCCCCTTCCTCAATTCCTCTTGATCATCCGATTGTACGTGCTGGCATCGACATGGGGCTCTCCACGTATGGCAGCCCGACCATGTCCGATCAATCTCTCTTGCCTGTTGGAGTTCCTTCGATGAAGATCGGTCCGGGCGATTCAGCCCGATCTCATACTCCGGATGAATGGATCGGCCTCAAGGAGTTGGAAGACGGAATCACTACGTTCATTGCACTGCTCGAAAACACGATGCGGAGAATGTCATGAAGCTCTGGGACAAAGGAACGCCGATTGATGAGATCATGGAGTCCTTCACCGTGGGGAATGACCGCGACGTAGACGTCAGGCTTGCTCGCTGGGATGTTGTAGGCTCTATTGCCCATGCGGAAATGCTTGGTGCTGTTGGACTCATTACCAATGACGAGCGAATTGCCTTGACGCATGAGCTTGGGCAAATGCTCGAGTCGATCGACTCGAACGGATTCGACATTGACTCCGATGTAGAGGATGTGCATTCCCAAGTTGAGAAGAACCTCACAGAAAAACTTGGCGACGTTGGCAAGAAGATCCACACCGGGCGGAGTCGGAATGACCAAGTTCTTGTTGATCTGAAGTTGTACCTCCGTCACGAACTCCGCACACTACGTGGCTATGCACGAGAAGCCGCATCACTGCTGCTCGATCTTGCGGAGAAGCACAACGACGTACTTCTTCCCGGCTACACGCACTACCAAATAGCAATGCCATCGAGTTTTGGACTTTGGTATGCCGGATATGCTGAGGCACTCTTGGAGGACATGCGTGTACTGGATATGGCCATTGATGCCGCCAACGCTAATCCTCTTGGGAGCGCTGCAGGATACGGAACACGCTTGCCCCTTGACAGAGAGCTTACAACTCGTGCGTTGAACTTTGACCGCGTGCACGTTACAAGCACCTTTGCCCAAATGTCGCGGGGGAGAACAGAAAAGCTTGCGGCTATTGCAATCGCGCAAGTAGCATCGACCATCGCGCGATTTGCCGCCGACGTTGTCCACTACGCAAGCCAGAACTTCGGTTTCGTGAAGCTCCCGGATGCATTCACTACTGGCTCAAGCATCATGCCGCATAAGAAGAACCCCGACGTGTTTGAAGTACTTCGTGCGCGGTGCAACAGGCTTCAAGCACTGCCAACAGAGATCGGTTTTGTTCTTACCAATCTTCCATCGGGATATCATCGCGATCTTCAATTCATCAAGGACCGCATCGTTCCTGCGATTGATGAGCTAGCACTCATCCTGCGAGTGCTAACCCATGTAGCCCCGCACATCGAGCCAGTTGAAGGAATCCTTGACAACCCAATGTATCAGCACCTCTTTAGTGTTGATCGTGTTGACGAACTCGTCCGCAGCGGATTGCCCTTCCGTGATGCGTATCGTCAAGTTGCGCAGGAGATCAAGGAGGGGGCTGAGATGCGCGCGCCACAAGCAGACGTCAACGACTCACGCGCAGCACTAGGAAGCGTCGGGAATGTTGGGATCGCTGAGCTGAGGAAGAGAATGGTATGAATAGCGTTGGGCTTTAGCCCAGCGTGACGAAAAGAGAGTTTGGTCAAGTTTAGCAAGTTTATCTATTTCTTGTAACATTGGATAAACTTGTTCAAAGTCTGATCTCGATTGAGGCGGACTCGAGCACAATGAGGCAATTCACTTGGGGGTCCTATCATTGTACAATGTCGTATCTTCAACAACTGAATTGCTCCTTGGAATACTGAAACGGGAATACACCGTATGCGATTGCAAGAGTTGAAGGTAAACGAGACCCAACTCGGCAATTACGACTATAGATATGGCAAATTTTCCTTGTGGTGGCGTCAGTTCCACAAATGGACTGTACCAAACGAATTGGGAACGCTGCCGGACTGGCCGATATGGAAGGACCGCAGATGGGGTCAGTTCGACCCAATGTATGCGCCCGTGACGTGCACATCATCTGACCTCATGTCGGGTCATTTACCTGATTGCGACAATGGCTATGCACCGTCGGGGTATGATATCCCTCGAAATAGATATGGCTATGAGGCTATTAGACCAGGGAGTTTTGGTCAGAAGTATGCAGGTCTGTACTACAGACTAAATGGAATTCGGCTCAGTGGAGTCGGAATTCAGGAGCCATTCGAAGGCAACGCTGCAACCGACTATTGGCGCGAGTACTTGGAGGTAGAACTCCTCTGTGCGCTCGAAGCAAATGCTGTTTACACTCTGAGCTACTGGGTATCACTGGCAGAGATGAGTGATAGATCTATTCGGCTGGAGGCTAGGGTCTCACCTCAGCCGTATCACGCTCATCCGCTTGACAATTGTGACGAGATAAAAGACAACGACGAACTCCCGGCTCGTGTTCGAATTCCCGTCACAGACGGTGTCGCAGGAGTTTCTGTTTTCTCTCCAAACGACCTACCAAAGGTAGGTAATGCACCGAATAATGGATGGACGCACGTGCAAGGCACGATAGCCGCGGTGGGAGGGGAGAAGTACCTGACCATTGGCAATTTCGATCTTAACAATGGGATCCCATCAAATCCAATAGCTTTCGAGTGCCTTCCATACTACTCAAATGAGCCACTTTCACAGAAGCGCGTGTACTTCTATGTTGATGACGTGCGGCTCACGCGAGTTGAAGCGTGTACTTGTGACGCCGTTGTCAGAATGGAACCAATCATTCCAAGCCCGCTCGTCGGGAAGTGCTGTTATCAATTGAAGCTCGTAAACGGAGCAGGTGAATTTCCATGCAGGTCTTGCACGGTGGATATGCTTGATGTCTATACTGTCTCAGGTAACCTTCCTTGGGAACATGTCTTAACGCTGGTTCATTCATGGAACGGTGCATCGAGCCATGGGCCAATCACAGGCGACTTGATTCCAGTTGACGTTGGCCAGTTATGCCTCGACGAGTTTTCTGGCTATCAGCAAATTGTCGTTAAGGTTAAGAATAGTGCGGGGACAGTACTTTGCACTACTGGTGCACGAGTAGAAGGCTGCAGCCAATCATGCAATTGTGCTGAGTTTCAAAAGTCGGTAGATCTAACGCCCATTACCGTCGGCACCAATCCGTGTTGTTTCCGTTTGAAGATCAATGCTAGTTTGCTGCCTGAAGCGTGCCAGATAGCCTCCATCAGGTACTACCGGAATCAAACAAACGAAGTGCGCGTGGAAATTATTGAGGGGCGATATGACACTCCCGTACCGACTGATTTCTCGGGATACGTTCACTCCTTCTGTCCGGTATCACCAATTGACGATGAAGAGATTCAAGTCGAATTCAGAAATGCACAGGGTGAGGTGATTTGTCGAGACCTCCTTCGACCGAAGTGCATTTGCAGTTGCAAAGACGCAGGAGTTGAGGTAAAGTTGGTGCAGGTTACGGCTCCTGANNNNCGTCAGGGTAACAAACAATCAAAAATGCAGATTGGCACTAAAGAAAATCATTGTGTCGAAGCTAGACGGATCAATGGTCACTGCGGGCCCAGGGTGGGTGGGTGCCAGTGTAGGTGCAAACAAGGAGATAAGCTCTGGTTCGGGTGTTGGGTTATTGCCGGGAGCGTCCCTCATCATTGGTAGAATCTGTCCCGGAGACTGCCCAATCACTGACCCATCCTTTTCACAGATTTGGGCCGAGTTTGCTGATGCTGATGAATCATGCAATCGTGTACAGGTTGAAAACGCAACCGAAACTGCATGCCCATTTACGATCGATTGCTCAAAGTTCAACGTGTCAGTCGTTGCGTATCCTATCTTGAACTCGCAGTGTTGCTGGTATGGTGTCTACGCAAGTGTCGACGCATGCCCAACCGCTATCGGCGGCCTGCGCGTGGACGTTACAAAAGGAGGGTATCACCAAAATGTACCTGCACCTGGTCCATTCTCAACGCTGATGAGCGGACTGTTTTGTGAGTATGGTGCCGGAACATACATCGTAAAGCTCATGCGAGCGGACGGCACAGTGCTTTGTACCAAATCGGTGACAACCCCAAGTTGCAGTTCGGCCAACAACTGATATGAGCCGCCCGTGTTCAAAGGAGTTGAAATGATACGCTATGAACTTCGACTGAAAATTCTCGTTGCCCTGCTGATATCGTGCACAGGCAGCATCCATCTCTCAGCTCAGCGGCTCGCTGCAACGGACCGCCATGCTAGTCTCATTTGCAATGATGGCAATGTGTATTCGTGGGGGTATAATATGGACGCCCTCCTGGGAGATGGCACTACAGAGCTTCGTAAGAGCGCTGTCAAGGTTGTCGGTCTATCAAACGTCGTCAGTCTTACCTGTGGCGAGGCGTGTACGTTTGCGGTAACCGCTGATGGTGACGTATATACGTGGGGAAGTATCGATCAGAGACGGGTTGGT
>JAPLFN010000125.1:8723-21222 GCA_026390655.1 Candidatus Kapaibacterium sp. | reverse complement strand
CGCATATCAAAGATTGCGGTTGGTGGAGACATGGTTTACTATTTAAAGTACGGACAAATGTCAAGGGTTAGTGGTGCCAATTACTATGGTGAGTATGGCAACGGATTGATGGTAGGTCTTGACAGCGGTAGCACAGCGGTTAATGTTTCAGGCTTGGTTCGAGTGTTTGCTGCTGCACTTACAGGATACGGCATTGTTGAGTCGGGTAAATTGTATGGGTGGGGAAACAACTTTGCAGGCTTGATAGATACCACACTTTCGGATCGCATAGCAGTGCCAGTGGGCATGTTACCGGAAATCAGGTTTCGCGAGGGGTGTGTAACATATGGATACGAAAATTCAGGCTCTGTTCGTTTTGCCTCTGATAGTGGAGACGTGTACGTCTGGGGCAGCAACAAACACGGACAGTTGGGACTTTCCGATGCATATATCAAGGCACCAACGAAAATCAACCTCCCAATGCCGTGCATTGCTCTTGCAGGAGGTACGATGCACACCATCGCGCTCCTAAGAGATGGAACGGTTTGGTCCTGGGGAGATAATACCTATGGTCAACTCGGGAATCCTTTCCTCGGGGTTCCGTACGCAACATCGACTATCACACCGGTCAAAGCTATCGGGCTTAACGATGTAGTCGAGATCGCTGCTGCTGGTACGTCGTCCTATGCAATCACGCGCGACGGAACGCTTTACGGATGGGGAGACAATACCTATCGACAACTCAATAGAGACGATGCACCACGGCAGTATACACCTGTTCCGCTGCCGTTACCTTGCGCACTAGTCTCTGATGTGAAAGAGTCGCGATCTCAAAATTCGATTGTTGTTTCACCAAACCCCGCGCGAGACCTCCTAACAATAGCAACGCCCGCGGAAGAAATGTCGATGCCTCTCGTCGTTTCCGTCTATTCTGTACACGGTGAACATCTGTTGACAAGACACTTCGAGGTGATGGATAAACTGCATGTCGACGTGAGTGGTCTGACGGCTGGAACGTATCACGCCGTCGTTTCTAACGGGAACGTTCAATTGCATTCGACATTTGTTAAGCTGCCGTAGAAAATCTCCGAAGTATCCACATCGCCACGACGCCCCCTAACAAGGACCCGGCGATTACGTCGCTGAGGTAGTGCGCGTTAAGCATGAGTCGGCCAAGAACGATGGCCAAACCAACCGACCAGAATAGCCACTTGAGTCGCGGGTATGCGGCGGATCCGGAGATGGCAATGGCAAGCCCCGTTGTTGCGTGACCGGATGGAAAGCTGTTCCAAATGTATTCCATCTGAAAACCAAGCAGATGCCACTGCGTAATACCTTGCTCAATGAAAAGGGGCGGACGAGGTCTGCAGAGTATGACCTTGATGACGTTGGACAGTATTCCGGAAGCTGCAACACTCACAAAAAATGCAATGTGCTGCTTTGCAAATGAACGCATGGATCTCCATGCAACAAGCGTTACAATGAGACAGTATCCCAGAATCCACTGTGACTTCCCGAGCTCTTCTAGCCCGCTGCCGATCTGTCTCAACTCCGACGTGTTGTGAGCATTGATCCATGTTGCCAGGGGCAGATCAATCCAGATCATGGAAGCAAGCATCGCGAGAATTCCGATTGCGATGATCGCAATGCGCGAGGTCACTTCTTCTCCGACGGCTTTGGAATAGCAGGTAGATCAAGTGCCTTCATCTTGAGATTGATCTTTGCGATCTGCATGGACTCGATACCCTTGAGTGCAGTCAGGTAGCGATCTGTGGATACGCTTAACTCATCAAAGAGATCGTACGTCTGCTTGGTTGGCCTACGGTCGGCACTGGATGCAACTCCGGCAAGTGAAGCGATCTTGTTGTTCAACTTCACTGGGTAATTCAACAGATCTTGACCTGCCTTCGCCTTCGTTTGCATAAGGGAGTTTTCAATCGTTGTAAGCGAGTCAGCAATGGTCTTCACTAGTGCTCGCACATCCTTCGTTTGAGCGGTGTCCACGTCCTTCCATTGAGCCGATAGCGCGTTCACGCTTGAACGTACATCTCGCAGTCGCTTGATAGCCTTGTTCACTTCAGAAAGTTTCGCATTGATGCGCTGATGAAGATCGAACTGCGCCTGTAGGTCTGCAATGGGCGTGGTAAGGCGCGGGTCCATGCGGATCTCAAACGACACCTGTTGTGTGTCTGCTCCTAGTGTATACGTTGCTGTGTATCGTCCAGGCATTGCCGCAGGGCCTTCGGTTCCTGCACCCCACAACAATGCACCTTCGAGGTTTTCGGCTGACGGCCAACGCATATCCCATACAAATCGGTTGAGCCCCTTAAAGAGAGTTAGAGCGTCACCAGATGCACGATGAAGGGAGTCCAGTTGGAATGCAGGCTCGATCTTAAATGGTTCGCCTTTGAGATCCTTCTTACTGGAGAATGTTATGACGCTGTCGCCCTTTTCGTTCCTGATCGTTAGGCGCAGTTCATTAGACGTAGTGTCCCTGATCACGTAATGAAGAAGTACTCCGTTTGGTGCATTCTCACCAACATCCATAGTTGGGCTGGACCATGAGCCACCTGAGACACGGTAGGAATGGCGTGGGTTCAGCGCCGTAAGTATGCTCTTCTTCGATGCATCATATTGATGCAACGGCGTGAGATCGTCAAGGATCCAAAAAGATCTACCATGTGTGCATACAACAAGGTCCTTCTCTGTTGGATGAATAACGAGATCGTGAATTGGAGTCATCGGAAGATTCAATCGGAATCTGCTCCACTGTGCACCACCATCAAAAGATACATAGAGCCCCCGTTCTGTTCCTGCGTAGAGGAGACCCTTGCGAAATGGATCTTCACGAACAACACGAGCAAATGCTCCGTTCGGAATGCCCTTTGTGATCAACGACCACGAGGATCCGTTGTTCGTTGTCTTGTAGATGTAGGGGGCGTCATCACCGTGTTTGTAGCGATTGACAGCGGCATAGGCGGTGGCGCCATCAAACGGTGATGGCTCGATCATGCTAACGAGTGCTTCTGAAAGACCACTCGGTGTTACGTTCTTCCATGACGCGCCGTTGTCCGTACTCACATGGATGAGTCCGCAGTCGCTACCGCTCCAGAGCGTTCCTTTAGCAACGGGCGATTCAGCGAACGTGAAGATCGTATTGTAGACTTCAACGCCCGTGTTGTCCTTTGTGATCGGACCGCCAGAGGCTATCTGCTTGGTTGTATCGTTACGAGTGAGATCTTCACTGATCTTTGTCCAGCTCATCCCTTCGTTTGTACTTCGCCATACATGCTGAGATGTTGTGTACATCACAGAGGGATCGTGCGGTGAGAAAGCGATGGGGAAGGTCCACTGAAAACGTTCGCCGCGGTCTTTAGCCCCTTCTCCAATTGGATTGTTGGGGTAGACAGATATGTCTTGCTCTTGGTTGAGCATGTGAGATTTCCTACCCATGTACCCAGAATAGTTCCCACCGAAGGAGATGTCCGGATCCGAAGGATGTGGAACAACATAACCGCTCTCAAAGCCCGCAACAGAGTACCAATCACTGCGGTCAATGGACCAGCCGCCGATGATGCGACTTGGGATCGAACACGTTGAGTTGTCCTGCTGCGCCCCATAGAGTCGATACGGGAAGTGCTTGTCTACGCTGACGTGATAGAACTGAGCAGTTGCAACATCATCATCTGTCCAATGTCTTCCACCATCTTCGCTGACCACGGCACCACCGTCATCTGCAAGGATCATGCGTTTTGAATCCGTTGGGTCTATCCATAGATCGTGATGATCGCCATGATTAGAACCCATGCCAGAGAACGTGCGACCGCCATCGATACTCTTATGCCAACCCACATTAAGAACGTAAACCACATCTGCGTTTTGTGGATCGGCGTAGACATGGTTGAAGTACCATGGTCGCTGACGTAGGTCTGCAGACGTGCTGGTTCTGTTCCACGTGAGTCCGCCATCAATACTCTTGAAGAGTCCACCGTTCTCGCCCTCAATCATCGCCCAAACAAGATTGCGTTGCGCACGAGAAACATCCACGTTGATCTTGCCCAGGGTGCCCTTGGGCATTCCTGGGTTCGACGTGATCTCCTTCCATGTCTCTCCACCATCAACGCTCTTAAATAGCCCCGAGCCCTTGCCACCGCTACTCATACTATAGGCATTTCGATACGCTTGCCACAATGATGCAAAGATGATCCGCGGATTGTTCGGATCCATCTTCAGCGTCATACCACCAGTGCTGTCATTACGGAAGAGCACCTTACGCCAATTCTTGCCACCATCCGTACTCTTAAAGACTCCACGTTCGGCATTTGCGGTAAACACGTTTCCCATGGACGACACAAGAACAACATCTGCATTGCCCGGATCCACAACGATATCGGCAATCATCTGAGCATTCTGCAGACCGCAGTGCGTCCATGAGTTCCCGCCGTCCGTTGTACGATACATGCCATCACCCGGTGAGATATTCCCACGGATGTCTGTCTCTCCCATACCAACATAGACAACATTCGGATCGGAAGGGGCTATGCAGATAGCCCCCACGCTTGATGTTGTAAACGTTGAGTCCGAGACCGACCTCCATGTATCGCCGCCATCCTCTGTCTTAAAAACCCCACCACCGCATGCACCAAAGTAGTACGTCGAGCGAAGGTCTTGATGTCCGGCTACAGCCGTTGAGCGCCCTGCACGAAACGGACCGATACTACGAAACTTGAGGGCGCGGAAGGCAATGTCAAGCTCCGCACTACTTGGTGTTGACTGTGCAAATGACGAGACTGCTAGGAGCAACAGCGCGAGACAGGAGGCGAAAGATTTCATCTCATAAGAGTTATTGCCGTCAAGCCGTCAGAAACAACGTAGACGCCATGTGGGAGGGAAGACACGTCGATCGTGCAGGAGCCCGAATCTACGGTCTGCACGCCAGTTCTTCTACCATCAATGGTACTTATGGTGAGAGTGCGTGAACCTTCAAGCGGGAGAGAGACTCTCGGCGACGTAGCATAGATCGCCTTAGGCGTCTTGAGAGCAAACGGCTCTTCGTGAACGCCTACGGACTGGTCTAGGTCATAGACCGCAACGTTGCGCTCGGCTGCATAGCCCCCTGACACAAAGGCGCGTGTTACCCAGAGATCGCGACCGTTGAGGGCGATGCCCTCGGGCTTGGCGTCGAGAATGATGGAACCGATGCGAACGCCGGTTGCTACGTCAAACACCCGAATATCGCCGGCAAACGTGGACACATAGAGGCGACCATTGTCGACAACGGACTCTCTCGGACCATTGAAGCCCGTTGTGCCTACAAGAATGGTGTCCACCGCAGCGGTGGTCACGAGATCCACAACGACTATCCAATGCGAGCCATTGACCGTTACGTAAACGCTGTCTCCATGAACGAAGAAATGATTCGGCGTATCGCCAACAGAGATCGATGTGCGTCCGGTTCCAAGAACCGACTGCTTCCAGATATCGAGCAGTCCATCAGGCTTGCCGAAGTTTCCTTCGCTGAGAATCAGCAACCCTTGTGATTTCGTCGATGTTGCAAAACGAAGCGATTGCTGTGGGTTCGTGCCCGTGTCATACACAAGCGAATCACCTTTCTTCAGATCAATCTGCGTCACCGTTCCCGGGTCAACGTATGAAGGACGCTTGCTTACGTATATAGCGCCACCGCCTAGTGTTGAAGACACGGCAACGGTTGCACCGCTATAGACAACGCCCTTGGAGACCTGGGAATCAATAGAGAATCGTTCCACAGCATTGTCAATTCCAATGTAGACCGTGTTCGATGCTTCTGAGATGCCGAGCCGCGACGCCTTTACATTGGCCCACGGGAAGCTCATGGTCCGTACGACTTGGAGCGTGGTTGGATCCACCTGTACCCACGAGGCTACGGCATCACCATCGTCTTGCACGCCGTTAAAGTTTGCATCCACTCGGTTACAGAACACATGCACTA
Organism: Candidatus Kapaibacterium sp.; assembly: GCA_026390655.1. Classification (GTDB taxonomy): domain Bacteria; phylum Bacteroidota; class Ignavibacteria; order Kapaibacteriales; family Kapaibacteriaceae; genus UBA10438. The sequence continues at coordinate 15,272 of JAPLFN010000125.1, read as the reverse complement.
GCCCCTTGGCCTTCACGATGTTCACTGGCGCATATGGTGTCTGCGCAACGCGTTGAGCAGAAAGAGAAAGCGTGCCAAATACTGACACAACAACAAACAGAAGTAGACCACGCATTGCGTGCTCCCTTGATATGACCGCCATGATGCGTGGCGGAGGGGTGCGATAACCCCAGATAAAAGATCGATGTGGCAGGTCTTCCGGCTTCGGCGTCATCCTTCCCATTCGCCTTCCCGATAGACGTCATCAACGTACCATCAGTGGCTGCCCTCAAGGGGCTAGAACAGGTCGTCAACCGTTACGGCGGCGCAACCGCGCACGATTCTCACGTGCTTCCCTCACAGCACCGTTTGAAAAAACGGCGACCACATCGGGAGCGCGAATATACCGATCTTTGCCCCATGCAATCACGCCGTATGCTCTACCTCGTTAGCTGGCTTTCTACAGTGAGTGCCGGTATTGCCGCAACGCTCTTTAGCGTCTACTTGCCGCTGATAGCAGGTGACTTGGCAGGGGGCTCTGCTACACCGGAGGACATCTCTCGCACCGGCTCATGGGCAGGTGGCGCCTTTCTCTTCGGATGGGCCCTTGGTGCATTTGCACTTGGGGCTTTAGGAGACCGCGTTGGACGGAAGATGGCACTCTTTGCAAGTGTACTTACGTGCTCCATTGGAATAATTGCCACATCCTTCGTTACATCATTACCAATGCTTGCTGCTATCCGACTACTAACAGGAGCAGGTGCGGGTGGAATACTCCTGCTGACAGCAGTGATGGTATCAGAGGCATGGGCTACGGGAAACCGTGCGCGTATGGTGGGCATTCTCATCAATGCATTTCCGGTAGGGTTCATCCTGGCCGGGCTCATAGCAAAGAACATTGTTGACTGGCGAACAGCCTATCTCATTGGCGGTAGCACGATATTCCTTGCAGCTGCCGTGTTGCTTGTTGTGAAAGAATCCGATTGGTGGAAGAGTAGTGATGAAGAACACGTGCTGAAGCATCGTGAGCGTGAGCACATTCTTGATCGCGTGTACAGACGCGATCTTGTGATAGGTGTGATGCTCTTTGGTTCGATGCTTGTTGGACTCTGGGCAGTTTTTGTGTGGATGCCTACGTGGGTTCACAAGATGAGTTCACCTGAGCTTGCACAGAGCAATCGTGGACTCACCATCATCATGCTCGGTGCCGGTAGCTTTGCCGGTGGAATCTTGAGCGGTCCACTCTCAAATGCCCTTGGACGCCGCAGCGCAGCCGCGTTAGGCTATCTAGGCTGCATCGCGTTGACCGCCGCAACCTTCTTAACCGGCCTTGTGCCGGGAACACTATTGTTTTCGTTGACCTTTACACTCAGTCTATGCATAGGCATTAACCAGGGCGTGCTTAGTGCCTACATCCCTGAGTTGTTTCCAACCTTAATTCGTGGTGTGGCAACAGGCATAAGTATGAATGCCGGGAGACTCCTCACAACCGTTACAGTGTTCTTTGTTGGTGTACTAGTGCAAACCCTCGGCGGTTACAACAACGCTATCTTCACGTTTGCCGGCGCCTATGTTGTTGGTCTGATAACGTTGATGTTTGCACGAGAGACAAAGGGGCTGGAGTTGCCGAGATAGTTGCCAGTTACTAGTTACAAGGTACTAGTTACGTGTAACTCGTAACTCGTAACTAGTAACTGGTAACTAGTAACTGGTAACTCGTAACTCAATATCTAAAGTACATCCACCTGTTGTCTTCGATGACCGCAGATGTACGGAGGTTGGTAACGAATGTTTGCCACTGAGCCTCGCGTTGTTCGATCTCGAGATCTTCCCTGCGCATCTCGATCCACATAGGATACTCATCCTCGTTTGCTTTTATCACACCGGTGATGTTCACAACGTACCAGCCAGCTTCGCCAAGGAATGGACCATAGAGATCGGGACGTTGCTTGGCGAGGATCTCGCGTGCGGCTGACTGATCATATAGGCGGTCGCCGATCATTCCGTCCGAGTGGACGGAAAGTGCGCGGGCGACTTGAACCTCCGGGAGTTTCTCTGCGATCACCATTGTGCCATCTTCTAGGCGTGTGGTGAGCCCCATAGCAGCCTTTGCAATTTCTCTGCGGGCCTCGCAGCCGCGTTGACGGTTTATTGCCGTGGTAACACTCGGTATGGCAGCCTCGAGAGGCATGGGGCCTGCAGGAATACTGTCGATGACGATAGATAATACAGCTCCTCGCTCTGGCGTGTCTATCGGGTCGCACGCTGCGCCTACTTGCGTTTTGAAGGCCACATCTACGAGACGGTGGGAACCGTAGACTTTGCCTTCGTCGGTAAACCATGGGGAACTGAGAATGGATAGGCCATACCGACCTGCGATGGCTCCGAATTCAACGCCCCGTTCATACAGTTCGGCGGCTTCATCTACCTGCTTGAGAATACTGTCAATCGTCTGCTTCGATGGTTCAATATCCGAAATGATCACTCGAACGGTGATCTCGTTCGGGTGATTGCTCTTCTTTGCATAGATGCTGTCAACCAGCAAGACGTGAACACCTGTTGGATGCATGATCGGTCCAACAGCCGTGCCAACCTTTTTTCCTTTGACCAGCGCATAAAAGCGTGTGTGCGTTGCACTGTCAGGGGAGAGTCGTGTTTGACCACTCGATGTGGTAGTTGCGACGCTGGTCCAAATTGAGTCGCGCACATGTGCAGTGCGAGCCCCATTCAAAAGACCAACGAATGACCGAACATTTCCGAGGAAGAGCGACGAGTCCACGGGCGCTGCAGTCATTGGCCATGAAAGTGAGGCGAGCCTGCGCATTGGGAGAGTTGTCACAAAATCCGTCGTGTGAGACTTGTAATACGTCTGCAGTTCACTAACTGTTGGGTTGGGAAGATCCTTGAGACAAGGAACGAGGACCACGTCGGCTGTTGCTGATGTGGCAACATCACGGTAACGTTGTTTAAGGCCCGTTGTGTCAAATCGATAGTCGCGCAGAACAGTGGCTCGGAGTCGCGACTCCATTTCCATGAGCCCCACGCGCTCCCTGAGCTGTGCGATGGAAGCATTTAGTTGAAAACGCTCATTTGCACGTTGTTCCGTTGTCATACCGGGAGTATTCACCCGGATCAAGGAGTCTGGCGACATCAGCATTGCCTGTAAGAGAGCCTTATCGAACTTGCCCTTGTCATCAACGATTCCGCGTTTGACGAACTCCGGGGTTGCATCTAAGAGAACGCTGTCTACTTCGCGCAGCTCTAAGGTCATTCCGCGTCGACCAGCTTCTTTAAGCATCACGCGGCGGCGAACGAGGTCGTTCCACGACTGTTCCATGAGGTCAGATGGATCAACCTGCCCGCGTTGCGTGGCCATTTCCGTCAGGCGTCCTACTTCGCGCGAATACTCGTCCAGCCAGACAGTATCGCCATTGATCGTCCCGGCAATGAGACGCTTTTCCTGGGCTGTAGCCGATGCTGCAACCAAAAGTACAAGGAGAGAAAGGAAGATTTGCATATGGCAAAGATACCGCCCGTAGATTTGCAGACATGAACTCCTTTCAGATCATTCAGGCGAAACGTTTCCTTGTGGGCCGGCTATCGGACTCCGAGACCAAGCGGATTAGTGTAGAAGAGGCTCTTACCGTTCTCAATGCGGCCGGTTACAATGTATCCCTTGATATCCTCCCCGTACTCATCCTGGGCAGCTCAACACAGAGTCTCGCCTATAGTGCGGATGGCTCCGAAGTAATTGTTCTAGGGGGCGAGGAATGATCCGTCTGTCTATCCTCGACCAGTCGCCCGTTGTTGAAGGAAAGAGTGCCAGCGAGGCCATTGCAGAAACCATGGATCTTGTGACGAGGGCGGATGCCTGGGGATATGGGCGGTATTGGTTTGCGGAGCATCACGCTTCGGCATCTTTTGCCAGTGCATCTCCGGAGATCATGATGGCCTATGCGGCAGCGCGAACGTCGCGCATACGCCTCGGTAGCGGAGGAATCTTGTTGGGTCATGCTGCGCCCCTTCGCATTGCAGAATCTCTTCGTTCATTACAGGTCCTCTCTTCCGGACGTATAGACGCCGGGTTTGGTAGAGCTCCGGGCGGTGATCAGCGTGTTATGCATGCTCTTGGTGAACGTTCGCAGGATGCATGGCAACGATTGGATGAAGTACTCGCATTTCTTAGAGATGTGCGCACTCCTTCGAACAATGGTGGAGTAGTTGCCGTGCCAGAAAACGTTGAGACACCAGAGGTCTGGGTGCTCGGCACCAGCGCTTCCAGTGCAGTGGAGGCGGGCAAGCGAGGTCTTGCCTATGCCTTTGGTGCGTTTATCGATCCGACGAATATTACAGAAGCCCTCGCATCGTATCATGCAAATTTTGAGCCGAGTGTATGGAATGCAAAACCGCGAACGCTGATCGCCACCGTTGCATTTGTAGGCGAGACCGAGGCCGACGCGTCGCGTATGGCACGCAGTAGTGAGCAGTGGTTTGTAGAGTCATTCCTTCGATCAAAGAACGTTCGATTTCCTGTGGTAACCGATGGAACACAGTTTCCACTTCAACCCACGGAGCGGCTTGTGCGAGACATGCGCAGAGCGAGCGTCCTCATTGGATCGGTTGAGGATGTGGCTGGACGACTCCATGAAATGGAGCAAAAGTTTGCAACATCTGAATTCTCCATTGTTACCATAACTGACGATCATGCCGTACGTTGCGCATCATACGAGCGCCTAGCAACAATTGCCATCCATCAACCTGCGAGCGTACCATGAGCCCCTTCAAAAGCATCGGCATTCTGATGTTGTCTATTGTAATCACCGGTTCAGCAATTGCTCACGAGGAGATCGATCTCGGGCTCGACTTCCAGATGAACTCCATCGCGCAGATAGAGCGTGCGTTTGACGGTGCGCTATGGGGTTTAACATCAACGACGCAGGAAACGATGCCGACAGTAGCGGGTGTGTATACGTTTGTGAGTACAAACAATGGCCTTCGGTGGGATAGTGGCTGTGTGACGCCTAGTTGGTGGCGATGGGGTCAAGAGATCGCTGCGATCTCTGCAAAGGAAGCGTGGGTGATCACCGTGCGCGAAGACACCACCGAATTGCAACGCACAACAGACGGTGGGAAGACGTGGTTGAGAATGAGTGCCAATCTGACGCGAATCAGCAGGCCTAGCTCCATCCAATTTTTTTCTGCTAAGGTTGGATTCATCCTTGGTCAAGAAGGTCGAGCGATAGAGCGTAAGTGGGTTGTAAGCCGGACAACCGATGGCGGCACAACGTGGAATACATCCACTCCTATGTTGGCAGAGCCCGCGTCAGAAATGTCGGCAGAAAGAAACGGTGAACACTATCGCCCGGATCTCGGGCGGACGCCTACTTGCCGTGAATACGTCAGAGAAGGGTGTGATGCATGAGGCTACGTCAACTGATAACGGGGCATCGTGGAGCGTAACACTTTCGCTTCCGGCGGACACTCCGCCATTGCACGGACTTCGTGCCGCCAAGGATGGATCGCTCCTTACAATTCCCAACGACTACACAAAGACCACATTAACAAGACTTTCGAGCGATCTTACAACTGCAAAGATCCTCAGCACACAGCCAGCTTATAGCGTTATTGAGCAGGCAGACGGTACGTTCCTCGTTGGAGCCGAGATCTTGCCCGGACAAGGCGTCAGGAAGATCGCAAGGAAGTAGGTCTGCTTCACTGGTGCACTCGACATTGTATTCGAGCGACGTAACTACGTAATCACATTATCCTCTGCACTCATGCGCTATTTCTCCTTCATCGTCTTCATTGCACTTGTCATCGCCTCCTCGCCTGCAGTGTTGGCTCAGAAGTACAACGATTTATGGATCCCCGATACATTGGCCGGACCAACGATCGATCTGGTGATGAAGAAGAGCCACAAGCATTGGTTTGTAGGAGACTCCACGATGACTGCAGGGTTCAATACGGACCTTACAAGTCATGGCATTTGGGGGCCCACGCTGATCTTTCGTAAGGGCGACAGCATTCACATCAATGTAGAGAACGACCTTGGCGAAGAAACCACCGTGCATTGGCACGGCATGCATCTGCCTGCTATAATGGATGGTGGGCCGCACCAAGTGATCCCTGCAGGCACCACCTGGAGTCCATTTTGGAAGGTCGATAACAAGGCTTCAACGTATTGGTATCACCCTCACCTTCATATGATGAGTCAAGAGCAGCTTCTGATGGGGCTTGGCGGAATGATCATCGTCCGTGATACAGAAGAGGATATACTTCCATTGCCACGTCGGTACGGTGTTGACGACATTCCTGTAGCAATTTCTGATCGCGCATTCATCAACAATCAGATCTCTATAGAACCGTATGGAGATTCAGTCCAAGTCAACGGAGTCTTGCGTCCCGAGTTGAAAGCCCCTTCCCAAGTTGTTCGTCTTCGAATTTTAAATTCTGCAACGGAGAGATCATATAACCTGGGATTCAGTGATGAACGGACGTTCTATGTTATTGGTAGTGATGGTGGGCTTCTCACAAAGCCGGTGCCATTGACTCGCTTTCTTCTCTCGGCTG
>JAPLFN010000125.1:0-8713 GCA_026390655.1 Candidatus Kapaibacterium sp. | reverse complement strand
ATTAGAGGTACTCGTGGATCTTTCGCAAGACAAGGGCAAGGACATCTTCCTCAAAGCGTTCAATGCCGTATTGCAGCAGAATGTGCCGGGTGGAGACAGGTTCCCGGGTGGACCCTTTGCAAATGCATTAGCAAGAGTCGACTTCAACATCATGCATATCGTTGTAGGAGAAAGAACTGCCAATCCCGTCACCGAGATTCCTACGCAGTTAGTCACCGTTACGCCGCATGAGCCTACACTTGCAACCGTTACGAGGAAACTCACGATCTCTGACACGATGATTCCCGGCAATATGGGTGTTTCCTTCGTGCTCAATCATCGATTGTATAACGAGAAGTTCATCGACTACAACGTTTCCTTAGGTGCAACAGAGATCTGGGAGATCGCCAACTCAGGAAACTTCGCTCATCCGTTCCATATCCACGACGTAGAGTTCAACATCCTAACGCGGAACGGTGCTGTACCTCCCGTGCAAGAACAGGGATGGAAGGATGTTGTCCTCGTGAAGTCAAAGGAGACCGTGCGATTCATTGCCAAGTTTGACGACTTTGCAGATCCCGTGCATCCGTTTATGTTTCACTGCCATATCGCCTTGCATGAAGACGAAGGCATGATGGGCCAGTTTGTTGTCGTTCAGCCAACAAGCGTCGATCTTGACAAAGAATCCGCATCAAGCACCATCTTTCCTAACCCTGCATTCGATCACATCACCGTTGTCAGTGAAGGGGCTGTTAAGGAGTGGGTGGTGTTAGACATGGTAGGAAACGAAGTTCGACGCGGGACTGGGGACGCCACCGACCGTAGCATAATTGGTCTGTCCGGTCTGTCGGCCGGATCGTACCTATTGCGTTGCGTATCAACCGACGCCAGAGTGCCAGCTCGACTTGTGCGGTTTGCTGTTACGCGGTGATCGTCGTACGAACACCGCATAACAGTACCATCTACCTTGTGATCACAAATGGCAGCGACGTCCGGCCGTATGCACTGCGCATAGCGAGTAGGTATTGCCCTGTGCCCAAGAGTGCGCCGTCTATCGGGAAGACGTGTGAACCAGCCGAACGCTCTGCCAACGTCAAAGAGGAAATGAGCGCACCTTGAATGTTGTAGATCTCGAGGCCGATGTTCATTGCCGCATCGAGACTGAGGCGCAACGAAGGTGTAGGTCCATCATAAATAATATTGGCGTGTATTGGAGGGTTGGAATCATCCTGAACACCTACCGGACCATCTCCAATGCGAGCGATGATCACGTCTCCTCCATCACTACTGAAGTCATAGCCGGCAACAACGAGCTTGCCATCTGACGTCATTGCAACGTTTTGAATGTAGTTGGTGCCGACAGACCCATTCAGCGAAAAGACGAGGAATCCGTTTGTGCCCCAGAGCGGTTCCGGAACACCGTTGCCGCGGAGCTTGCATAGAGCGCCATCGCCAAAGCCAAGCGATGTTGAACCGGAGAGGAAGATTCCGCCATCTGCCATAACGGACAGCCCCCTGCACTCGCAATTCTGTGGGGCAGAAACCACGGCTGTGCCATTTGTTCCAAACGTTGAGTCCACCACTCCATTCGCCTTGAACTTCATTGCTGTCATGCGCTTTCCACTGCTGGTTGAGAGCGTGCCTGCCAGTATGAATGAGCCATCGTTGAGACGGAACCAACCATTGGAGACGATCGCCTCATCGAATGGGAATGGTCCTTCAAACTGAGAGGCAGCAACGCCACGCTTGGTGAACTTCACGAAGCGGTAAACCTTGCCGGCGGGGACATCTACGGCTCTCGCGATCCAGATCGAACTGTCTGCTGCGATAGCAGATCCCATGACGATACCGCTCTCGTTTCCTTCGCGAATCATCCCGCCCTCGCCCCATGTATCGTCGAGCGAACCATCACGATTAAGCATCATCATTCCAAGAGCGGTTCGTCCGCCATTGATATTGCCCGACGATGCACCGACGCAGAGCAATCGTCCGCCGGCAAGCTCGTGCACAGAAGTAAAACTTCCGCTACTAATAGCATCAAACTTTTGTTTGAACTGACCGCGAACTGCAAAGCTCGTATCGAGCGTTCCATCGGAATTGAAGCGAAGTACGCCCGGGGTGGCAGCGCTCCCGGCATTGCTTGCCCGGTGCATTCCAACCACTACAATCTTGCCATCTGTCTGCGTGAGTGCGCCGTTTGCGTAGACTCCAAATTCAAAGAGGACAGAGTTCTTCCCGGTGCCATTAAAAGTATCGTCAGGCAGACCATCGGATGTCAGCCGCGCAACTCCCGTATGTGCAGTGCCGTCACCTCTGTTGCTGGTAGCAACACTAATTACGGAGCCATCAGCATTTACGTGAAGCCAGGTAGGTGTGTCGTTTGCGCCTGAGGCAAAGCCCACAGCACGCTTCCCACTAAGACCAAATGAAGGGTCAAGGCCCTGAGCCGAAAGAGAAAGAAGCGTCGCAATGAAGACGCTGCAAGAAAGTAGAGCACGTGTCATAAATCCTCCCGATGAATAGTGATGACGGTACGAAACTGTCACCCAGGAAGGGGGCATGTACTACGCGTTTTCTACGCGTTCCTTGCGTAGGTCAGATCGAAGAAAGGAAGGTTGTCAGAGAGGCAGTGCCATCAATGTTCAGTTTGCGACGAATACGCAGTCGGTGACCTTCAACGGTGCGGGTGCTTGTGGCAAGAAGAGATGCAATGTTTTTGGTTGACATCTGCATGCGTGTTAGGGAGCAAACACGAAGCTCAGAAGCCGAGAGCTGGGGGTGGAGTCGGGCAAGTCGCTCAAGAAAACCAACATGAACTCGGTCAAACTGCACTTGAAATATGGACCAGTCTTGAGTTCCCTTCTCTTGATCGAGCATGCGCAAGGTGGCGGTGTGTAGTTCTTGTTGAAGGGCCGAGGCAGATTGCTCAGCAACATCGAGGCGAGACTGCAGTTGCCCCTGCTCTCGCACTCGCTGCTGTTCTTCGAACTGCAATGATGTAGCTACGGCACGTTGCGCAGATACCTCGTTGATGGCACGTTCTTTATGCGTGTTGCGGAGTCGGGTATAGGCAAGGGCTTTTTTGTACCGACCGAGCGACTCCTCGCATTGCGAGAGCAATTCATAGACCTGCCACAGGCTACGATTCCAGCCAACGCGTTCCACGTCAGGCAACAACGTCAAAAGGATGTCGCGTGCCTGCGATGGTTCGTCCCGTTCCAGATAGCATACGGCGATCATGCGCATGCACTGCTGCATCATGAGTTGCAATTGCGCTTTCTCATAGAAGCGATACGCCTCTTGAAGGTCCGTAATTGCGTGATCGAGCATGTGCAATCTGCGATGTGTATCTCCACGCTTTTCGAGAAACTGTGCGTGTTGATTAGGGTCGTTCATGAGGGCGCGTTGTTGTTCTACGCCACCAAGGATCTCCAGAGCTTCGCGAGGGCGATGCAGGGCATTGACGATCGTGGCCAGCGTTACCTTACTGAGGAAAGCATGCACGCCATTGCCTGTTTGCTCATAGTGTCCATGCGCTTCACGTTCTACCTCCTCTGCCTCTACGAACATCTCCAAGGAAACATAGCAGTTGGACAGCAGGGTGCATGCTTCAGCTTCCAGCGCAGGCAGCTCTGATTGCCTTGCGTGATCTCGTAGTTGGAATGCGTGTTGCAGAGCCCCTTCTGCATCGCCCAATGAAAGCAAGACGCGTCCAATAACGCCGAGCATAGAGTTTGCTTTTGCGGGGAGTCCAGCATCAAGGAAGATGTTGCGTGCGCGAGTTGCGTGCCTGTAGGCATCTTCTAGGCGACCCATGTGGCGCAAGAGGTTGGCGATGTTCTGATGATTCGTAGCTGACTCAAGAACATCTCCGTGTCTTTCACGAAGGCGGAGACTGAAGAGTTGTTCTTCGAGGGACTTATCTATCAGGCCCATCCGAGCGAGGATCGTTGCGCGGTTCATGATGATCAGTGCGAGGAGCCTACTATCCGCCTCACGATCAAGAGGGCCTATAGCAAGATCTAGCAGCCTCAGCGCCTCATCGTACTGTGCATGATCGCGTTTTCTGAGTGCAAGAAATCTCAGGGCCCGTGCTCTAACATCGCTCGAATAGGACGTGTTGTGTAGTGCTGCAGTGGCCAACTCATCGGCCTCGCTGGGTCTACCGGCCTGAACGAGAGCGTGGGCTCTAAGGACGATCAGCGTGCCTACGCCGTCTACATAGTTCAATGCTTCAGCTTGCGCAAGCAGTGGCGCGATTTGTTCAAGTGCTTTTTGTGGGTTCTCCATTGCCAGAGAGCGTAGCTCTTGAGTGGCTCGGTCGATGGCAACGAGAGTGGTCAGCATGTTTAAAGATACATGCCGAATTCAACTTCTCTACCAAATGGTTTTGACGTCGTAGTTATTGAAATGCGGATCTGCCGTAATGATCGGTATGCGCAGTGTTAGAGCTTGGGCGATCAGCATTCTATCAAACGGGTCTTTGTGAATCCAGGGGAGCGAGGTGATGGCTTGCACGTCACGCGTAGTAATCGGCGCAAGTGTAACACCCATTAGAGAGTTGATGCGGGCCACATAATCGTCAATGTTCTCATTCTGAGAAATGATGAGTTTACCCAAGGACACCTTGATCCCCATTTCCCAAACCGATGCTAGGCTAAGGAGAAGGGAGGTCCCTGAGTCATTGATCAACTCTTGAGCTGTTGTTGAAAGTCTTGAGGGACTATTGTTGGCCCAGAGCCATACGTGTGAATCGAGAAGAAAAGAGCTCATTGGTATTCATCGAAGTCGTCAAGGGGCGCATCAAAATCCTCAGCCATATAGAGAACCGAGCCCATTGCACACCCGAGGCGTCGAACCTTCGGTTCTTGTACATAGTGAACGAGCTTCGCAACCGGTTCACCATTGCGAGCGATGACTACTTCTTCACCGCGTTCAACGGCGGCCAGGAGGGCCGAGAGAGTTGTCTTTGCCTCGTGGACATTGACCATGATCATAGCAGCATCCATGGGTTAGCTAAGAGTATGGACTAATGTAAGCATTTTAGCCGTTCGTCGGCACGAGAGCATAGTGCCCCGGGCCAAACAAAACGTGACGAACGAATTCCGTAAGTTCGACATTCTTGGTCCCGTAGTTCAGCTGGATAGAACGTCAGCCTCCGAAGCTGAAGGTCAGCGGTTCGACTCCGCTCGGGACTACTGAATTTCCTGAATTTACATCTGCATTGCCACCTCAGCCCTCCCCGATGGCTTCGCCATCTTCCCCTCTCTCACCCCTCCCTTCGGCAGGGCAGGGCTGCGCTAGAGAGGGGGGAATTGATGCTGCTAGAGGTGGCGCGATAGTAAAGTATCACGCTGATCGAGCATCTAACACTAGCATGTAGCCGACGTACTAAATAGCGTTCAGCCGATGTCGGAACAAGCATCTAGCCGATTTATTGGCTAAATTCAACAGTGTCACGCAACCATTACTATTCTCGACATCTTACACCTCGACTCCGCTCAGCGCTCCGAGATACACCGGCTGTGCTTATTCACGGACCGCGGCAATGTGGCAAGACTACATTGGCGAAAACGGTGGGGGAGAAGCTTGGATACAGCTACATTACGTTTGATGACGATGCAACTAGAATGGCGGCAAAGGCGGATCCTGTCGGATTTGTGGCTCGGCTTCCAACAAGAACAATCCTTGACGAGGTGCAACGTGCTCCCGAGATATTTACGTCGATCAAAGCGTCAATAGATTCTCGACGTTCAGCAGGCAGGTTTATCCTCACAGGCTCCGCGAACGTGCTCTTGATTCCAGATCTCGCGGATTCACTCGCCGGAAGGATGGGAATTCTACGCCTTCACCCACTCTCTCAAAGCGAGCTGGAAGGCCACAGGCCACGCTTTATTCAGGCTCTGCTTCGCGGAAGTATCTCGACTGAATTGTGCGAACCACTTGGCCGCAATCTTGCACTGCGGATTGCCAGAGGTGGGTTTCCTGCCGCGTTGGTTCGGAAAGATGAGTCGAGGCAGCGCGCATGGTACCGGGATTACGTTGAAACGCACATTCAACGTGATGTTCGCGACCTAAGCCGTATACGGTCTTTGGATACTCTCCCAAAACTCCTGCGAATGGCTGCATCGCATACTTCACGACTAGTAAATGTTGCAGATCTGGCAGCCCCTTTCGAGCTAACTAGGCAATCGATTCACGAACATGTTACCCTGCTCGAACGCGTATTTCTCGTTGAGCGGCTTCCGTCGTGGCATACGAATCAGTTGAGTCGGCTTGTAAAGAGGGCGAAGCTGCACCTTTGTGATACGGGTATGGCCTGTGCTATTCTCGGTGTAGATGCACGCCAACTCGAAGCAGATCGGACACTTCTTGGGGCAATGTTAGAGACATTTATCCTCCAGGAGCTTCGCCGGCAATCCACTGCAGATCCCGACCCGGTTGAATTCTATCACTTTCGAGATCGCGATGATTACGAGGTAGACATCGTGATAGAAGGTGGTGGCCTAGTTGCAGGTGTAGAAGTCAAGGCTGCGTCTACGGTCAACGAATCCGACCTGCGGGGCTTGCGCAAGCTGCAAAGCATGGCAGGTAAGCGATTCTCTTCAGGTGTTGTTCTGTATGATGGCAGTGCAACTATTCGCTTTGGTAATGGCTTGTTTGCAGTGCCCATCAGGAAAATATGGGAAACAATATGAACCCACCGGACCCTTCCGTATACACGCTCGGCCTTGTCGGCACGCCAAACCAGGCCAACGTGCTTCGCGCCGTAACAGGCGCGGGCGGCTCGTTCTCAGATGCCATGACATACGACCCCGATGGCTCAATAATCTCACGCACGCGCAACAAAACGTCCAACGGCTTTCGCACGCAGGCACTAGAAACATACAGCTACGACGCCTTCAACCTCGTTGAGCGTTTCACCAAACGTAAAGACGCCGAGCCCGTCGCCGGTGGCGAAGGCTGCGTCCCCGATGCCTCCACAGCCCCACTCGATGACTGGCGTTACCGCTTCGGCCCCCTGCAAGAAAGAGAACAAAAGAGACAATACGCCACGTCACAAAACCAAGCGCTATCAGGGCTCATGTGGACGTACACTCTACTCGGTGCAGATGCAAAACAGCTCGCATCGTACAACGGCATCCAGGGTGCATTCTGCGGTCAACCAGCAAACACATTATGGATGTGGCCAGTGGAATACAACTCCTACGGCCCCGCACAAACACGAATCATCACACGTCCGCAAGGGGCTAAGGAATACGTCATCGCAGATCATCTTGGTTCAACGCGTCTCACCCTCAACCAAACCGGCGACATCCTGGAACGTCTCGACTACCAGCCGTTCGGCAAAGAGATCAACGAAGCCGGCGATGGCGCACGCACATCCTATATCGGCCGCGAGAAGGACAACGAATCCGATCTCGGGTTCTATGGAGTTCGCATGTATGAACCCGAGTACGGACGGTTCATGAGTGTGGATGCGTTGTGGGGAGGCCGTCCTGAACTCACTGCATATGCTTATGCTTCAAGCAACCCGATTTCTAGAGTAGACGAAGATGGTAGATGGGATATTGAGGTTGAATTCATGAAAAACGTTTCGCGCGCTGAGGCTCCGTATGGAGTTGCGACAGTACGAGACATCGATGGGAATGCAGTCATGACTTTTGTGGTGCGTGGCGAAGGCGTAGGCGGACGTGACAGACAAAAGGAGAATTCAGACACACCACAAGGTGAGTATAGCATTGACGGATGGATTACCCCAACGAAAAGTGAGAGAGATGCATACGGCCCAAATCCGAGACTTGCCTTGACTGGAGTTTCAGGTGAGATTGAAGAAAGCGGAAGATCACTCATTAGAGTTCACGGCGGCCGTCAAGAGCAAAAAACAGAGGAAGGTGATTTTATACCATTGAAAGATCCGACGTTAAAGCCGACTCACGGTTGCTTGCGTGCTTTTGATCCAGATGTACTAAGACTCAAGCAAATTACAGATAAGCTGACGGCAAGCAACCCTGACGATAAACCAGGTAAGCTTACAGTGATTAACTCAATCCCTAAGAAAGACGATGTTGTCGCGGGAGAGAATAATGAGTAAACACTTGATAATATTGACAATGGTATTAATACTCTTTTCTGCAAAAGATGCTTCATGCTGTTTAACAATTCAAAATGAGAATCGTCAACTCGATCAATTGATTGACAGTGTAAACAGGTGTCATTGTAGGTCAGCATATAGGGGTATCAATCGCCTCGGTAGGCACGCAGATGGCGAATTTGCTGAGTACTTCGGAAATCAAGTAGTAAACCTTTTGCAAAGTGATTCTACACATGGCACATTTGTGACCTATCTGCTTTATTCTCCGCGTGATCAGCGAAGACATATTGACATGGCGATAGCTTATGAAATTTATATCGTGGCAGGTAACAATTATGCAGAATATTTGAAAGGCCTGATTGACAGATTCTGCGTTTCGGTCAATGCATCCAAACGAAAGGTCTTGTTTAATAGGTACAGGAAACTTGTCTCGAAGCTTCCGAACAAGCAACCATGAATTGCACCATAATGTATACCATAAGGTGTACCACAATTATGACCAAAACCAGTACTATGGCTGCTCATGCCTGTATGACCCGCTCCCCAAAAATACTACCAACTGAAATGATAGTTTGGTGGTCGAAAGGAGATCGATATGGGACGGAAACATTTCACGGAAGAACAGATCATCGGCATCTT
>JAPLFN010000067.1:46058-75062 GCA_026390655.1 Candidatus Kapaibacterium sp. | reverse complement strand
ATCCTCAGCAGCTAAAAAAGCATTTATCAAAAACTTTGGAATCGAGGATATAGGCACAAAAAGACGATGTTCTTTAGCATACTCCGCTACCAACCTACAGTCTCGCACTCAAGTTTTTACATCGATCCTCTCCATCCTCATTGGACTATTCGTCATTACTTTTTCAATTGAACTTGAACGTGCTACGCCAATCATACCTTTGCTGCTGAAACTTGGGGCGTCAGCGGTCAATGCCGTGGCTTCACCTTTACTTGCATTTGCCGTGATCTTGATCATGGAGCGGACGCTGAATCTCGCAACAGATCTCAGACTCGAGGAGTTCGCTGATATCAACCATCCTTTACTGAAGAAATTGAACGAAACAGCTCCGGGAACATATCAGCATACAATGGCCGTGGTTCGTCTAAGTGAGTCCGCTGCTTCGGCAATAGGAGCCAACGCATTGCTTGCACGCGTAGGTGCTCTCTATCATGACGTGGGTAAACTCGAGAAGTCAGAGTACTTCATTGAAAATCAGATAGATATCGATAACAAACACGACAGACTTTCGCCGAAGAAAAGTGCGTCGATAATTCGCCAGCATGTACAGGATGGCGTTGAGCTTGCTCGTGAGTATAAGCTTCCTGATCGAATCTGGAAGTTCATACCTATGCATCACGGCACAATTCTCATTAGACACTTCTATGCGAAGGCAATTGATGACGCTAACGAAAAGGATCTGCTCGTTGACGAACAGGACTTCCGCTATCCTGGTCCTAAACCGGATAGTAAGGAGACAGCTATCGTCATGCTTGCCGACGCTGTGGAAGCATTGTCTCGCCTTCTGGATACGACTCAACGCGACGTCATTGAGCGCGCAGTGAATCAGATCATTCTCGACCGTACGTCGGATGGTCAATTGAGCGACTCGCCCCTTACACTGAGCGATCTCGATCTTATCAAAGAATCTTTTACAAAGAGTCTCTTGGGCTCCTCGCATCAGCGCGTTCGATATAAAGACGTACAAGGTACTCAAGAGCCTACGCGGTCGTAATGGATGTCTCCCCCCTTTTCACGCGAGACGTGCGTCAGTTCATTCAATATGTCCGTTTCGAAAAAGGACTTGCGGAAACAACTGTCACCGCCTATCATCACGACATTCTACAGTATGCCCAGTTCTTAAGCTCGAAGCAGATCGACTCATTTAAGGGGGCTACGCTTGCCGATGCGCGAGCATTCTTTGTGACACTCGCTGAGGCGGGATTGAGTTCAACTAGTCGTGCTCGTTACCTTTCGTCGCTAAAACACCTGCACCGCCATCTTCTCGGATCTGGACGCATCAATAACGACTTCACCGATGCGATGGAGGTTACCCGCTCAAAGAGGATCCTGCCGGATTGTCTATCAATAGAAGACATGCAACGTTTATTGGAGGCCTTTGACGGAGAAGATCCGTACTCGCTTCGCAACCGTGCGATGCTCGAGACGATGTATGCGTGTGGCTTGCGTGTGAGTGAGCTCATCGGACTCCGTCAGCACGACGTTATGGTCGATGTAGAGCTTGTCCGAGTCTTTGGCAAGGGATCAAAGGAGCGCATTGTGCCGATCGGCAATGAAGCGCTCTCGCGAATAGCCATCTATCAAAAAAAAGGAAGGGGCTCCCTCATTCGCACTTCGCAGACGGATGATGCCTTGTTTTTGTCATCACGTGGCAAGAAGCTCTCTCGCATGACCGTGTGGAACGTGATCCAAACATCATGTTCGCTAGCCGGTATTGAGCAACATGTTCATCCGCATATGTTCAGACATTCCTTTGCAACCCATTTGCTTGAAGGTGGTGCGGATCTTCGCGCAGTTCAGGAAATGCTTGGCCATGCCGACATTGCAACAACTCAGATCTACACCCATATCGATCGTGCCTACGTGAAAGAGGTTCATACTCTGTTTCATCCCCGTTCAAAGCAACGACGATGAGGCCATCAACATCAATGATAATGATATTGATGACTCTCATTTCCTTTTCCACCGTTTCATTTGCACAAGTGAAATGTGGAATCGACAATTTGATAGACACCGACTTTGCGTTATTGAAGGGGAAGAAGATCGCACTGGTAACGCATGCTGCTGCCAGAACGTATAGAGGAACGTCAACGGCTGAGGAGTTTCTTTCGCGCGCCGATGTTGTATCTCTCAGACTACTAGCCCCCGAGCACGGATACTATGGCGTAATTCCGGCTGGAAAAATGGTTGCTGATGACACCGTCATGGGTGTTCCTGTCATTTCTCTCTACGGCCCTAAGCGACGTCCAGACAAAGCAATGGTGGAAGATGCGGATGTTGTTGTGGTTGACCTACAAGACATAGGTGTGCGATCGTATACCTACGTTTCAACAATGATCGAAGTAATGGAGGCATGCGCTCAGTGGAGGGTGCCTTGCATGATCCTTGACAGGCCTAATCCACTTGGCGGAATAATCGTTGACGGCAATACTCCGGATGATACGCTCCGCTCGTTCATCGGTCGCATTCCAGTTCCCTACGTCCATGGCATGACCATGGGCGAACTTGCCACCATGACCAACGGTCAAAAGTGGCTGACCAAGGATTCTTCAGGCTTAGCAAGAACGTGCTCATTGACCGTTGTACGCTGTAAGCGATGGAAGAGAGCGATGTCTTGGGAAGAATCTGGCCTGCAGTGGTATGCAACGTCGCCTAACATTCCCACCATTAGTGCTGTGCGCGGATATGCCATGACGGGACTCCTCGGTGAACTTGGGCTGTGCAGCATTGGAATGGGGACCGCCAGCCCCTTCACTGTGATCGGCGCGCCTGATTTTCCTCGCGATACTCTTATAGAGCTGCACTGTAAGCGGTATGGCGTGCGAGCACTCCATGCGCGGTTCCAACCATCATCGGCAAAGTATGCGAACACGGTTTGTGAAGGGTATTACCTTACTCCGCAGCGTGACTGGAGGCCATACCATGTTGCATTGACATTACTATGGCGACTGCGCTCATTGAGGGCTGAGTCCTTTCCTGACTCTCTAGCGGCAACAAAGCAGGGTAAGATGTTCGCAAAGGCATGCGGATCATCGGAGCTTATAGAAGCCCTCATCAAGAGAAGTCCCCTTAGTGTTTTAGAGAGCATCGGGAGAAGGGGCGTCGAGGACTTTCTCGTCAAGAGAAAGCCGTATCTCATGTATGACTAGCGCGGACCGCGAAGAATCTTTGAGAGCTTCACAACTCCAACACCTAGGCCCAGTCTTCGTGTCAGTGGATCGGCTCCATCGAAGAACACATGGTCATTTCCAATTACCATTCCGGCGGATCCGCCACCGTCAAGATTCATGGCATCGTAGCATCCGAGAATCGCCATGATCTGCGCTACCTGCTGAAGTGTTGCACCACTCGTGCCATCTTCAGGTCTATCCGGGCGAATCGCCGCAAGGACGATCCGGTTGCCACTGTGATCGACTCCTAGTGCAGTACGAGCGAGATTTTCCTGAATGAACCTTCTACCAGTGCTTCCTTCAGCCTGCGCTTCGTGTTTAGCAACACCGCTGCGTACCAGTCGTGGGGTGCCGCAAACGGCATTCATGAATCGTGTTGTCGAATATTTGCTTGTGGTATATGCTAATGTCAATGTGTCTCCTGCCTTAGGCCAGTATCCATTGAGGACAGAGCGAGGAAAGGAAACAACTGCTCCACGCAATGGCATGGTGACCGTTCCCGTGTCAACACCGAGCACCTGGCACGGAAACGGAACATTCACGGAGGGCGATCGCAAGTACCGTACGCGGACTTTTACCATTGGGTACTCTACGTTTGCTTCTCGTTGAGCACGTGCAATCTCATTTTTCAGAACGTCCTTTGTAAGCTCCGCTTCCGTTGAGTCATTCTCCTGAAACACTGAGTCTTTCACGGCCTCATGAAACGCTTTTTCGATCTCCTTTGCACTAACATGCGGGATTGCTTGTCCACCAAACGAGTTGTAAACTACTACACCGGAGTCGCCCCGGCGATTAACAGATGAGATAGAGAACACTCTACCACCAAGCCTGATCGTACCTGCAAGAGCAATAGTGTCAATCGTAACCTTGCTCTGTACATCGATGAATGCGCTGGTCCAATGTTTGTATGCATTGAGTTCAACCACTTCACCATCGATCACACAAGGACCGATCATGGTGTTACGAACCGCCCGCCAAAAGTTTCCGTTCACGAGCGCAAACAGCTCATTGTTACTTGTTGAATCATAGCGACGCGCCATATCACTCAAACGTTCAAGCCCCATCGCATGGTCTTCGCCCTTTATCAATCGCAAAGCATTCCCAGGAATGGTGCGGTCCATCGATACTGTATGTACAACGATCTGGCGAGATCCGTTTGATCGATACTGTACATATCGAACACCCGGCCCCAGTTCCTGCTCACGCAGAACGGTGAGAGCCGTGAGAGGAATTATTCGCGCACGACCTTTCCGGCTCCTTTTCCTCGACGACGTCTTCTTAGAACGGCCCTTACTTTTGCCTCCTGATTTCTTTCTGACGTTTTGAGATGACTTTTTCCTGGACTTTTGGCCCGCCCCTTCCAAACTCACCGGCGGCAGACCCATCAGGAGAACAAGCACCAAGCTTAGAACTGTTCGAAGGACTGGATAGGTAGATATGGAGCGCAACGCGGGCATGGTGGAGGAAAAATTAAGACCAGAATGGCTATGCGGTAGCCTTAGTTATACACAACGACGCTTGATGACTTCGGAAAGGGGCTACCTAACTCGCTTGCTGGTGTTAATTTGTGCCATGAATGATACCGTAACGATGACCCAGCTTGATGGCGTTGCCGTCATAACATTGAACAGACCGGAGAAGCTCAATGCGCTAAATACCGAGCTGTTGTCTGCTCTAGAAGCGCATCTCTTCAGCGTTCAGACCGATCGTTCTGTCCGAGTGGTTGTATTGACGGGAAGTGGCCCCAAGGCCTTTGCAGCAGGTGCAGATATCTCTGAGTTGCACGCTCAAGACGGATATAGCGGTAGACTCTATGCAGAGAAAGGTCAAAGAGTGTTAAACCTCATTGAGCGTCTAGGAAAGCCTGTGATTGCAGCAGTGAACGGGTTCGCGCTAGGAGGCGGGTGTGAGCTGTCTATGGCATGCCATATGCGATTTGCGGCTGATACCGCACGTTTTGGGCAACCAGAGATCAATCTCGGTATTATCCCAGGCTTTGGCGGCACGCAACGTCTGCCGCGCCTTGTTGGAACCCCTAAGGCCCTTGAACTGATATTGAGCGGAGATATGCTGGGTGCTTCCGATGCATTGAGCATCGGATTAGTGAATCGCGTATACTCTGCTAATGAACTCATGGATTCCACACTGGCATTTGCACGTACGTTGGCAGATAAGGCGCCCCTGGCACTCACCGCATGCCTAGAGGCTGTGCAGATCGCTGGTGACACTTCCCTTCTCGAGGGCCTGCACGTTGAGGCAAGCGTCTTTAGCAGAACCTGTGGTACCTCGGACTTCAAAGAGGGTACTCGGGCGTTTGTCGAAAAGCGACAAGCGGCTTTCACGGGAACATGACGTTGTGAGCCGTATCGTAGGAACGTTCTACAACGCTGTTGCCTTACCTGCGATGGCCATGTGGCTGCGTGCAGCCTCCTTAGTGAACCGGAAGATGCGGCAGCGTGGCCACGAAGAGCCCCTTGCCATTCAACGAGCTCTTCTTCTGAACAAGTCTACAACGCGCGTGTTGTTTCATGCAGCATCCATGGGCGAGCTAGAGCAGTGCGTGCCAATAATGCATTCACTAACAAAGCTTCATCCTCGCGTAGAACTGTTCGTCAGTTCTACCTCGCCGTCTGGTCATGCTCATGCACAATCGCTTGATGAGGTCCGGTGCGCAGTCTATCAACCGATTGACACGAAAAGGAATGTCCGGAAGTATCTCGACGTCGTTAAACCCGATGCAATTGTGATCGACCGGTATGACGTCTGGCCGAATTTCATTGCAGAAGCACATCGCCGAGAGATCTCGATCCACCTTGTAAATGCCACGATGCCATCGGCGGCATTGAACCGTTTTCTCCGCATTTGGGTAAGGGGCTTCTACCGACTACTAACGACGATCACGGCGGTGGATGCTCGAGATCAAGAGTATTTATCCGAGCTGACCGGACTGGTAGTAGACACTCTTCCGGATACACGCATTGATAGAGTGATCGAGCGAATTGGAGCTCCGAGCGAGCTCATACTTCAGCTGAAGCGCGATATGCTCATCACTGTCATCGTTGGCAGTTCATGGCCAGCTGACGAAGATCTGATCTTCAAAGCGATATCCAGTATTAATGATCCACAACTTCGTCTAATTGTGGCGCCTCATGAACCAACTGAGGCCGCGGTGTCAAGGATCGAGGAGCATTTGAGTATAACGAGACTATCAAATGCCACCCAGGAAACGCGTGAGCACATCGTTGTCGACTCCGTTGGTTCATTATTGTCGCTCTATGCAATTGCCGACGCTGCATTTGTCGGTGGCGGGTTCGGATCGGGTGTCCATAGCGTTACGGAGCCCGCCGTTCATGGGATTCCAATTGCCAGTGGACCGCATACGGAGCGTTCACGTGACGCCCGCTCACTCGAAGCGGCTAACGTACTCCACAAGGTTGCTTCGATTGACGATGCCATAACATGGCTGCGTACTATCGTACTAGACCCGCAAAGGAGAACTGAAGTCGGCGAGCGTGCGAGGGCATTCTTTCGTAACCGTTCAGGTTCATCAGAGCTGTATGCTCACACTATTGCTTCCTCACTCAACGAACAACCAAGATCGTCCGAGTAATTGCTCCGACGCCTTCACCGATCTTGACCTGATAGGCACCGGCAGCCCAAACAGACGTGCTAAAACGAATGATCGTAGAAACGCTGCGTATCCGATCAACGAGAGCCCCAGAGGCATCGTAGACACTAACGAGAATGCCCACAGAAGGGACCGTACAAGTCACTTCATCAGAAGTAGGATTCGGATAAACGATACAACCTGGGCCGTTGCCCTCGTCAACCGATGTTGTTGTTGGTGGAGTAAGCTTTAAAATGAATTGCTTGATCTCATCAGACGTCACATATACACTTCCATCGGCCGCAACTGCAAGCCCAACCGGACGTGCCCAACGAGAATTCACATCGTTGGTATCAATGATGAAGCCGGTACAGAAGTCTTTCACTGAATTCGCGATTGTATCCTGATCATTGTCAAAGCTCATGAATACCACCTTAGCTCCACTAGGCGGATTTCGGTTCCATGATCCACGCATTGCCATGAACGCACCGTACTGATGCTCCGGTCGCGTGGCATTTTCTGTAAACACCAGGGCCATTGGTGCACAGTGAGCTGCCACTAGTGCGGCAGGGGGCACCATGCTCTCCACACTCGAAGAGTCTGTCTTGGATATTGGCAAGAGGTCGGCATAGTCACCTACAAAGGAATACCATCGACGAAAGTGATAGGCAAACGGGTATCCATAAAACCCGCCGTCACGAACAATATCCACCCATTCTGGTGGAACGTCATTGCCTTGGTTATCACTGCCGTTATTATTGGCCCAAAGTTTACCGGTACGCGGATGCAACGTCATCCCTACGGCATTCCGCGTTCCTGTAGCAAACTGCCGACGCCCACTCCCGTCAAGGTTATACTCTTCAATTACAGCACGGTCCGGCTCCCGATCCGCATTCCCACGGGAACCCACATTCACATAGAATTTCATTCTAAGAGTGTCGATCACCAATGTTAGTGTGCGATGATTTCCACCGGTCTGATTTGCCTGAGACCCCTTATCGATGACTGTGAGACGCCGATCGAAAACATACGTGTTTGTGTCTGACCTCCAGAGCTTAACAACTCCTGATTCCTGACTAACAAACATCGTATCGTGCCAGAATCGAACGTCATGACCATTGCTAAATCCACGTGCTGCAATGATTGAAGTGTCGGCTATGCCGTCTCGGTTCTTATCCGGCAAAGCAAGAATGTTCGACTTATTGACGTTAGCCACAAAGAGCACAGAATCTGGCCCCCATGACATGAATCGCCCCTTGTCTAACCCTGCTCCCGCGAAGTACACGTTTGCCGTCCAACCACGTGGAATAGATACTTGATGTGTTGTAGGATTTAGTCCAACAGAGCCATACTGTGGGGGCACTACTATCGCTGTTCGAACGAGATCACCCTTGTCAATTCTCGTCCACGGGATCGTCCCAGGCTCTTGAGCAAAGAAAATGCTTGGAGCAGAAACGAGTGTGGCTAAGATCACGCCAATCGAGTTTTTCATGGTATTCTCCTACAAAAACAACGACCTCCTCACGGCAAGCCGTGAGGAGGTCGAGTGCAATAGATGCGTTAAGCTTACTTGATTACCGCGATCGTCTGAAGCTCACTCGTGTAAGGGCCAGAAACTACGCGGTAGAAGTATGTACCACTTGGAAGCGTTGTAAAGTCAACCGTCATCTCATACGAACCGGCAACAACCTTTTGGTTCAGGAGAGTTTGAACTTCGTCTCCAGAACTGTTGTAAAGAACGATCCGAGTATCAGCCGTAAGTCCGATAGAGTAGCTGATGATACCTGAATTCGAGACTGGGTTCGGACGCATCGGTGTGACAGCGTAGTTCGTAACACCAAGTGAAACAAGACGTGTTGTTTGCGCACATGGCAGGATAACTTGGATCTTACCAGGAATGTCGCGGAACAACGTGTAGTCCTTGCGCTCACCAGAGTTGTTGAAATCTACTGTGTAGGAGTAAACACCAATTGCAGAGATGAAGTTTCCGTTCTTACCTGCGTCGAGGAAGGCATCAAACTTGACCTTGAAAATCGGCACGTTGTTGTTACGCAGGGCAACCGGCGTAGCGCGATTATCAGCAACGTCAATCTCAAGCGAGTTGAAATTGTCATTAGGCGAACCAAACTTGTCAACCTTTAACACAGTCCAACCTTCAGCCTGAAGGCCCGCAGTGATGATGTCACTAATATTTGCGCGCGGCTTAACAAGCTTTGGATCATAGTTAATACGAACCCTTAGCTCAGTCATTCCAACTGGATCGATAGACTCAGGAGTACCATTGAGTTCAACAGCCACATCCACAGATTGACCCACGTTCACCGTGTAGTTGTCTTTCACGAGGTCTGTCGTCTCAAGGAAGAGACCATTGCCAGATACGACTGCCGTCTGCTTCTTCGTTGCATTGCGATCATCCGTGATATCGATGTTCGCAGTGAAAACATCTGAACGCCACATGATGCCCTGCGTTTTGGCCTTGTTCGTCCATGGGTCAGTAGCATCTTGAAGATTCGTTTGTCCCGGAGCTAGCTTCGTAACGAAGTCTGGTGTGAACGTAACCTTTACCACACCTACAGCACCTGGGGCAACGTCGATGAACTGATCAGTGACAACAAACTTGCCTGCGTCTGGTCCACTAGGCTGAGCAATGTTAAAGCGTAGTGTCTGATTCTCAGTGTGACGAATCGAGATCGTAAGATCCTTCGAGTTAAATACGTATTGATCACCCGTGGCACCAGTAACATTAAAGTCACCACCCTGCACGCGCGCAGTGATCTTATACGTTGGCTGATACGTTGCTTGACCATTTGTTCCGACATTCGTCTCAATCACGTACGGAGAAGAGAAGTTGCCGGACATCGTTGGATCAAAGCGCACCTGAAGATCCATAGGTGAGTCACCTGACTTGATGATCCAAGGGTTTTGTACCGTTGGTGCATTAAGTAGTTCGAACTTCGTCGTTGGATCCGTGATGCGAATGCCTGTAATCACAACATCATACGTACCAGCTTGGTTGCCGGATGTCGGATTCGACTCACCAAGATAGTGCTCGTTGAAGATCGGGATGCTCAACACTTGAGCTGCGTCGCCAACATTCATCGTTCCAGGGAAGTCTAAATCTGCACCCTTAACCTGCGGCTGCCAAGCAGTGCCTTTCAACGTCACCGCAACATCCTTCTTGTCACCATTTGTAGACTCTGTCGGGAAGTACAGTTCGGCTGTGTAATTATTGCGCTCTGCAGCACGGTTAGGAAGTTCTGTTGGAACGAATGCAACCGTGATGTACCGTGACTGATTGTTTGGACCAGCAACGAGTTGGATCGGGAACGAACCAGCATCGCCGTTGTCAACAATCGTGAAGCTACTTGCGTCTGCTCCGCGAAGCATTGGAGCATAGTACGTCACAGGCTGACCACCAAGATTCTCAAACTTGATCTTCTGGGTGTACTTCGTAATGCTTTGAGCGGTTTGAACACCGTCGATAACGCGCTCAACCCACGGTGCTGCATATGCGGCAAGTTGGACGTTGTTACCCTGACCAGTTAGCACTGCTATCGAGTCAACGATAGTTGCATTCGAGTAGAATGGAACATCTACACGATGCGCAACTCCAATTTCACCCTTAGGGCTGTACGTGACTTTGAACTCATACTTCGCGTTTCCAGCGATCGTAAGTGGGAATACGCTATTAAGCGGTGCACCAGCCATCGTTACTGGATTAAAGAACTTACCAGTACCATCAAGCAGCGACTGTTGGAATCCTGTTAAGACAAGGTTCACACGGCTACCATTGCGAATCTCAACGATGCGCTCCACGCCAGGTGAACTTGCTGGGATTGTACCCCAGTCTACGTCACTAACGTAGATCTTTGGCTCTTCCCCACGGACTTTCAGTTCAACTGTCTTCTGGTCGTAGCAAGCTAACTCAACAATTACTGTATCAACAACAAGCGGAGCCGTTTGGATCGTTGCTGTAACTGAAATCTCACGTGATTCAGATGGCGCCAAATTTATCGGCCCAGACGGGTTGCACACGAATACTTGATCGTATGACATTACCTTGATCTTGCGAATGAGAACCGGACGATCCGTCTTTTCATTCTTGATCGTAAACGTGAGGGTACTTGGAGTATTGAATGCGATTGTGCCAAAATCAAGCTTGGATGGTGTCCAGCTGATCTTGTCTGCGACATACGTGTACGTCTTCTCAACAAACTTGCCAGAGCGTGAAACAACCTTTACAGTTGCTGTTGCGTCCTTCGTTTTGTCAAGCACCTTAACTGTGAACGAAACATTCCTGTCGCCACTGCTAAAATCTTCGTCCACGACGAGTTCATAATTATTGAGGTCTTCAGCGTAAACTGCAAAGATCGATCCGCAGGTCGTGTTCTCAGGTAGGATCTTACCCTTACCTAGTACATCGCCACAAACGATTTCTTCCGTCACAGCAAGAGAGTCATTGCATGGGATGCTCATATCTACAGACACAGGGGTGCCATACGCACGACCCATGTTGAGACCGTCAAGCGATCCATAGTTCCAAGCTACCCAGCGTACTGTGTTATCGACAGACTCAACATAGTGATCACCACTGCCAATTGGCGTGGCAACGAACGAATATTCAGTACCCTTGATTGGTCGCATAGCTCCACCAAACACCGATGTGAGCGAGCGGCCATCAACCTTAATCTTGCCAACTTCAGCCGACTTGAAAACGATATTGAAGAAGTTGTCCATGCCTTCTGGAGCATAAAATGTTG
Organism: Candidatus Kapaibacterium sp.; assembly: GCA_026390655.1. Taxonomy (GTDB): domain Bacteria; phylum Bacteroidota; class Ignavibacteria; order Kapaibacteriales; family Kapaibacteriaceae; genus UBA10438. Next base: position 63,486 of record JAPLFN010000067.1, on the reverse strand, counting down.
CGTAGTCAACCCAACGATCAATCGAAGGGACGTACTGCAACATTGGCATGCCTGATTCAACTGTAGGGTGACCCTGGGCGTTCTCGCCATCTTTACCGTTGATCATTACTGGAGGCTTAATGTTAGCCCATGACTTACCGTATTGACCCATCAAGATAGGCTTGTCTGATTCCCAGTATGTCGCAACTTCAAGCGAAGTTTCGAGTTTCGTTTCGCCCTTTTTGAGGCTGAACTTGTTAAGAAGACCACTGCCGTCCTGACGCATCGCGCGGACAGTAGTGTTGTCCTCAAGGCCGATGACGCGGATAACGTCACCGCGGTCATCATCAATTCCGAATTCAGCAGAAGATTGACCCGTCAAACGCGTTTGTGTGTACTTGCATGGCGTTGTAATGAAACGTGTGCCGGACATTTCGAGCGGCAACATCGCGTCATGAACGTTATTGCGGACGAAGTGAGCTTCTGCTGCAAAGGCACCTGTAGGTGGCAACACGTCAGGGTAGCGCATGATAGCCACCTTCGTGTGACCAGAAACAACACCAACCGGCTTGTTAGAGCGTATCCATGTGCCCGAGAGATCCGTAGAGAATTCTTTATTCTCTAATTCATTGATCTTCGCCTTTATGAGGAACGTCTCACCCTTTTCAAGCGTGATCGTTTGTGAAGCACCCTTGCGAACGCTTCCCGACTCCACGCCACCTTCGGTATCAACCGTCGGCGTGTAGGTTACAACAGTGTTATCCTTATCTGCGATAATGAGAATCTGGCCCGGACGGTACTTGTAGCCCGAAGCGTTACCGTATCGATCCTGGTAGAAGTTCATCGTGTAGTAGTTCTTGCCCCATCCCTCAACCGGAAGGTGTCGAGCCATTTCGCCATTACCCATCCACGCTTGGAATGTGGAAACCGATATCGGCTTCTTGGATGTAACCATTATCCCGTAGCCCTGACGTGACTCAGACTCGACGTTCATATATGCAACCGAGATCGGAATCTTAAGTACCTTATTCGCTTCTACAGTGTACTCTTTATCGATCTTTGCCGCACCGTTGATGAGTGCAGGTGTTTGAACTCGAAACGTGGTCTTGGTCTTAGAAGACACAAGCAATTGCATGGGCTGAGGCATCGGCTTTTCAGTCGAGCTATTCCAAACTTGAGGAAACGCTACCATGTAGCGTCTACCTTCGCTTAGACCCATTGTGCCACGCTTCTCAGTTGTCTGAGCTGTGATCACGCCAATTCCAGCAATAACCGTTAAGAGAACGGCGACCGCTGTTTTGAGTGTATTGGAAACAAGTCTCATGGACTTAATCCTTATTACGTAAAAAAGAAATGGAATTGATGACATTTTCCTGGCCTTACACCTGCAAGGCATCGCGTAAAGATACAAGAGAAATCTGTGCCGACAACATCCTAAACATCAAAAGATTAACAGGGTTGCACGAACTCATTTTTCTCCTTCCCTACAACAACACAGCATCAGCAAAAAAGTTTCATCGCCTGACAATTATTATTTATGACCAGTCGGTCATTTTCCGACTCAACCTATCAATAATTGGCTCCAGGGGTAACACGAGTGCAGCAAGAATAGCACCGACAATCACGTCTACACCGTAGTGATACCTAAGGTAAACCGTTGATATTATGAGACTTCCACCAATGACGACGAAAGACCAGCGAAACCTACTCCTGTTGCGAAAAGCCAGAATGATATTTGCGAATGTCATCATTGTGTGCCCGCTTGGCATACAGTCCCTGTTAACCATTGAGGCCGGATCGGGGCTCCCTAACGTAATCCCCCCTCCAGCGTCTATAATCCCCCTAAAGAGGTTTGTAACGAAAAGTCCAGGCAAATCACTGTTAATTGATGAATAGTCATGAAGGGTAAACCTCGGACCGATAGCCGGCATGGCAAAGTATAGCAGGTATGAAATGAAGAAGCAGAAAGAAATGCCTCGTACGAAAAGTTCAAGTTTGTCTATATCATTTCTTTTCCAAAGCTCAACGGCCTGCATAATCGGCAGAACGTAGAATAGAAAATAGCAGATCTGGAGATACTCTGTCAATGCAGGAAACGAGAATTTGTCAAACCACGCTGTTGGGTCTGTTCTAAAAATGATTCTGTCGGCTACAATCAGGGCGTCGTCGTAGTCAACGGAGTGAATCACTTTAACAAGAAGCTGCGACTGATCATACAGGAGGTAGATTACTGGTATCACGTAGAAGTACCTCAGCATCAGAAACACTCGCATACCAGTGAGAGACTCCAGAAGTATTGTTGCCACTATAGCCGCTCCTATCAGAACGTTCTGATAGAGCACGCTTGACGCCATGGGTACATATGGGTAGAAGATCACTGTCATCAAGGAGAACACGGTCATGATCGTCACCGTATACACATCAACAGAGATGATACTCTGGCGCAGTTTCAGAATGAGATCATGCATTGCAACTCCCGATCAGACCAAGAAGTTGCTGATACGTTTTTGCAAGCTCTGCAGGGCTAAGCTCCTCAGCTCTTGTCTTGGCTAGATCCTTACCATTGATCAACCCACTTGAACGCAGATCGATCTGCATGCGTCGTGTCCAGTCGTTCAGCGCATTTGTCATGACCTTGCGTCGCATTGAAAATGCCGCCCTGATAAATGCCATAAATGATTCGGGATCCACGTCGATCGCCGGCTCTTTCCGAAGATAGAATCTCACTACTGAAGACGTTACATCCGGACGTGGGAAGAATGATCCGGGCTGCACGTGAAAGAGGATCTTTGCATCACTATAGAGCCACGTAGCCACGCTCAGAACACCATACTCCTTCGTGCTTGGCTTAGCAACGCACCTTCGAGCCACTTCGCGCTGCATCATCATGACAACCCTGGACACGCTTCGGTTCTGTTCCAGTGCCCAAAAAAGCAGATCGCTGGTAATCGAATACGGAATGTTTCCAATGATAGCAAGATTGTCCCGTTGAACACCGGGCCATTCAGTTAAAAGGTCAACTTTTAGCACGTCGCCCTCACGGAGACTCAACCTCTTATCAAAAGCCCAAGGCTGATCACGCAGGTGTTCAATTGATCGTGCATCAAGATCCACAGCAAGGATCATGCTTGCATCTGTGCGAAGCAGTCGTTGCGTAAGAACCCCTGTTCCAGGTCCGATCTCGACTATTCGGTCGGGCTTCTTCGCCCCGAGCGCATCGACGATCTTATCGGCAGTACGAGGATCAGTAAGAAAATTCTGGCTGAACTTCTTACGAGGGGCAAATGCACTCATGTGGAGGCTACGTTGGAGAATGCCTCGGTGAATCGTGCCCACATCTCTTCAATCTGTTCGGAAACGACCTTCACTTCACCAATCACTGGCATAAAGTTGGTATCTCCATTCCATCGAGGTACAAGATGAATGTGAAGATGGCCAGGCACGCCCGCACCGGCTGCCGAACCAAGGTTTGCACCAACATTAACCCCATGCGGATGTAGCTCGCGTTCTAACACGCGAAGTGCTTTCTGCGTAACATCCATGATCTCATGCGAAACGTGAGCTGGGATCTCTGCAAGATTTCCAACGTGGTCCCTGGGGGCTATCAACATATGCCCAGCATTGTATGGATATCGATTGAGAACAACGATCGTTGACGGAAAAGATGCCACCACAAGCGCACCCTGTCTGTCAACGTCAGAGCGGGACGCGGCACAAAGGAAACATCCATCCGCCAGGCGGTGTTCAGACGACGTTATATAGGACGATCGCCATGGAGACCAGAGATTATCCATCTTGAAATGAGGGCAAAACAAGGATGCCCGCAGAAGCGGGCATCATGAGAAATTTCAATTGACAGTTGAGTTATAAGGCAAAGCGAAGATCGAATCCAATCTGTAATGCATTGATACGAAGGTTTGCAGACGGACTTACCTCAGTGATTCCGAAATTATAGTAGACACACGGCACAAGGAGAAGCTTCCCTATCGGCATTTCGTATTGTACGCCGGCTTTAACTGCAATACGGACTCCAGATCTGTCAGGAATATCGTCTCTTCCAGTAATTACCGTTTGGCCGTTATTCGTGTACTCACACTCCGGACAGAATGTGGGATCAAAAACGGCATTGATCGGCTCAATGATATTCATCTGTTGAACACGAGCTGAATTCAAAACAAAGCCAATGGTTGGACCCACCACAATTCCAAAATTGGAATTGAAAAGATTCAATTTGTAAATCAGTTCGACATCAAGAAACGAATACTTGATTTCCGCAGTGTGATTCACCGTAGAATAGACAACATCTCCATTTTGGTCATCAAGAGATGGAAGCCGATCACCCGGGACCGTGTACGACCCTGGGAGGTACTCATAAATCACTCGTCCAATGATGGACGACTTCGATTCACGGGGTTTACCAAGCAAATATTCAATGGAGCCACCGAAGTAATACCCATTGCCTGTGCCCTCAGTAAAGTCCGGGCATAAGACGTCACCAGCAACGGACTGGAATCCGGAAGACTGCAACGACCTATTATATCCAACTACGGGGCCCACATAAATACGCGAGGCAGATTTCTCTGGAACAAGCGGATTGGAACGAGCACCGAGCTCTTGTTGAGCAAGAGCGCTTCCCGTAGTTGCCAGGAATACTGTTAGGACAGTGGTAATGATTCTCCGCATAATCCTGCATCCTATTTGACGATGATGATCAGATTGTCCGCCTGCCCGGTTCTATGCCTGAAACTCAGGTTATAGATACCCGACGCCCACCCAGAACATGAAAAGTTACAATGCTGGAGCCCCTTTTGCAAAGAGAATCGTTCCGCGACCATAAATCTTTGTCCACCAAGTGTCTCAGCCTCCACGTTAACGACAATTTCCTCACTAGATTCAACATCTAGTTCGATGACGTCTCTCACTGGTTGCGTACCGATAATTACTCGGAGTTTCGGTAATGCTCCGAGCTGTACCACTCGCTTTACCGTGCCGCAGGGTGCCACACTGATGTCAGAAACTTGAGCATCTGAGCCACCAAAACATGGGGTTGGGCTGATTTGCGCGGAGAGCGAAAACGGAGTTGGATCCCTCCACAGAAAATCCCCTTCGAGGTCGAGATCGATCATCCAGGCGCCACGAAGCAGAGTCTGGGGCTCTAAGGACAAGCCCTTTAATCGGTTGCACCCACTCATTCTGCAGTGACGCCAATTCAGCATGAACTTGAAGTTTGGTGGGGCCTGCCACATAGGGCTGTGGCGTTCCTATCGCAATTGTCACGTTGGTCGGAGGCACAACCACCTGGGTTGACGCGGTGGCTTGTAAAACACCACCGGTGCCGTCGACCAAACGAACCCAGACGTCCGTTGCAGATCGCCGGTCAAATCTCAGTACGGTGTCTTTAACCCAGCTAGAGAAAGCCTCTATGAGAAAGGCCTTGCCTCCTGGGAGTAGGTCAATACTCTGGCCAGCCCCTTGAAGAAGAAGCGTATCCACACTCATCGGGCCGTTCCCGGAGTTGTCTATGACTATGCGAACAGGGATATCTGTGCACGCTGCCACTGACGTTGCCAAGTCCAATTTCAGGGTCAAATCGCCCTTTGATGGGAAAATGCCATTGCCCATAATTCTAAAGATCGACGTTTTTGTTGCACTCCCTGGCGCGGCATCGTGATCGATCTCGATCACGCATATGTGCGCACCAAGGCGTTTTGGCGTGAACCGCACCATATCACGAACGGAATCAACAGCACCGAGCGACTGTAAAGAGGTCAAAGATGCCGGTACGGCAAAAGCAGACGCATCTGCGCCCCCAACTCGGACCGCTCGAACAAGGAGTGGTTCGTTGCCCGAGTTTCTTCCGGTTTCAACAAGATTCACAACACTATCTCTGTCAGTGTTTACAATTACGTCGCCAAGATCAATGTCACGAACCGTCACATCCGGGAGCATCCCAACACCTCTCAGACTTATCGAGACCGGCTCATGTCTACTCCAATCAATGATCACCGGAACGTCTAGCGCAGAAATGCCTCTGGAAACAGGCAGGTACCGTAAAGAAACCACCACGGAATCCGACGCCTCGAGGGTTGAACCCGCAATGATCGGACCCTGTACAGTAAATGCCGGATCAATATTTGATCCAGGTGCGATCGATGCGGTGCACCATCCATCGCCTACGTTACGCAGGACAACTGTTGTATCGTAGACAGTTCCAACACGACGACGCCCCCAATCGACAACCACCGACCGGAGTCTCGGCCTAACACCCGTCCCCCGATAGGAAATGGTCGCTCCCAGCGCGGGTAAGGAACGCACGGTATCTGTCCGCACGAATGGGCCGATTGAATCGGGCGAGAAGCAAACGCTCACCCATAGTGTGTCATTCGGGGCAAGAATCCTTGGAAGGCGCAGGGATGCCAAGTCAACGAAAAAGCCCAGGTTTAGCTCAGCTATGGCGAGTGCGGTCAGAGTGATATTTACGGTACCATCATTGAAAATCTTCACGCGACCACACGCAGTGTCCCCAACTCTGACCTTAGCAAGGTCAAGGGAACTGGTGCGCAGCGACGCTAGGGTCTTTGCCTTTACCGTCATCATTCGCAAAAGCTTACACGGGTATTCGATCACCAGAAAACCTATGGCTGCAGATGTATCTGATGACGGCGTGATACATACCCTGATCGCAAGCGAATCTCCGGGTGCTAGAATGGTGTCCGTGCGCTGCCCGGCCGCAAGACTCACGCGCTTGTCACCAGTTGTTGACAGATTTACGATATGGACTGGAGTGCTGTCTCGATTACGGATGACTGCAGTGGTGCACGTCTGCACCATTCCAACGAGGTTGATCACGGCCTCCTTCGGCACGTCTACGTTTGGAGCATCATAGGTGTACAGCCACTCTCGTCCATTTCCCTGATTGTCATATGCGTGGACAACAAGTTGGGCATCCTTCCACATGTCTCGAATACTGGCGCTGAACTCAACAGATCCAATCGTGTCTGTTGGCGCGGATATCTGCCATCGATAGTTCTTTGTTCTTGCATTGATGACTTGAATATCTACCAACCGCGCCGAGTCCGGAGAAACGTCAAACACGTTCCCACCAACCGATCCACAGTCTACGAGTAAAGCAAATTTGGGGGGGGAGAGATCATTGGTGCGACGGGGCTCATACGCAACGCCAATCATGTTTGCGTAAGAATCAACTATCGACACCCCATACATCACGCCGCTAAAGAAACCAGTGTCGGCAGATAAGACATATGCCCCTTGCTGCAGCTGGAGAGTAGCCCATCGAAGACTCGTTCCCGGAACCTTTTGCACCTTGATCTGAGGCGCGATGGTGGCTACGAGTGATGTATCGAGCCGTAACGTGGAAAGCGCTGATGAGTCTGCGATGACGTTTACAAAGTAATAGAACTGCTGGTTAGGATAACCGCTTATCTCTAGGACAGGGAATTGAAACAATGCCGAATTCACGAACTGCTCGACGGCTGGAACAACAACCATCGCCGGGTCTGTGTAAAGATTGGATCCGGAGGTGCTCGTCATGAATTGAGTCACAAAGAACGGCTTAGTACTGGACCAATAGGCCGGCTCAGAAAGTGATGTGTCTCGCCAATCGCCGGGGTTCGTAAGTCTGAAGGTTCTTCCACCGCTCTTCGTAATGAGCACCACATCTTGGTCAAGCGAAGAACCCATGATACGAATGACGTCTTTTCTGCTTCCGGTGATAAACGGCGTGGTCGCATAAGTTTTACCCCAAAGATTCACCGACGGTAGCTGCTCTACGAGATGGTCTTTTGAACTCAATGAATCCAAGGGCATGCTTGCACGCACGTGGCCTGACAGCACTGCCACCGGTATGTTCGATGTCACAGAAGAACCGGTGAGGTCATCTCCACCAAATCTAGTGGGCGCCGCCTGCACGAGGTAGCAGTCACCCTTATTTAGCCAGACTCTCCAGGGTGTCCGCGCCGGAACCCCACCCTTTGTTGCGGTTGTAGTTACAATGTCTACAAGTGTATTGTTCTCTGTTGCCATTACCATGAACTCACCGACGCGCGGGATCCGTGACGTTGGAGTGTTGCTAGAGCGATACCAATCCGTAGGGCGATTAACTGTGTAATACAGCTTTCCACAATGTTTGATCGGTATGGCGGTATAAGAATCTGACGATTGAGCCAAGGTGTTCAATGCATACACTACTACGGGAACGTCTGACTCGAGAAAAACAGCACGTTGAAACGTCCGTTCCGACAAATTCACTACATGCATCGGATGCATCGTTTCAACATGAACTGTGTTCGCTGCGACAAAAACAGTATACGTGCCGACAATCGGCGACGTAATTGTCACGACAGCATCGGATTGGGAAGCAATAAATATCTGAATGCGTGGATCTTCGCCAACTTCGAGTACCTCGTTGGCCATAAAACCGACTACAAAACTTGTACCCTCTAAAGACGACGAACTTCTTCGTGGGAGCACGCGCTCAACTTGCGCAAGAAGCCCCATGGCAGTGCACAAGAAACAACAAAGAAGGATGAGTCGGGGTGTCGACAAACGCGCGACCTCAATATCCAGAAAACGGAGTTCCGTCTGCTGGCATGATAACACTTATCTCCTGAATTCGTTACCGTTTTCGTTGGTTTACCGCTTTTACCTTCGGAGGGTCCCCTGCCTTTGTCATGGTAGCTGTGAAAGGGGCCACGGGCTTTATCATGAAAGGGCGATCTGTCCTCCAGACAAACCCAGGGAGCCTGTAGGTATCAGCCCTTCCGGCAACGACGGGTTCCGGATGATGTTCGCCCTCTATGCCCCCCAGCCAGTATACGTCAGTGAGCTGACCTTGTTGAAACATGGCACGAATTGTATCTGACGCAACCTTGGCAAGTCCTTCCGGTCGCGTACCATCGGATCGAAACGTGATGCTCTGCGCCCTACCGATTGCAGACAATTGTCGGACAGTATCGTCTGCGATAGTGAGCACAATGGACTCACCGCTGATCTGGTCGAATCGGTCGAGGTTGAGTGTATCCGAGCGGCTGACTAACAGGGCGTTTGATCGCCCAATTACTGAGCTGAGTTTTCGATCCGGTGCAAGAGCATTTATTGTATCAGCCACAAGGAGTAACGAGTCCGACCATAGGATCGGATGCCCCCGCAAGTCGAAATCACCCCGCACAGAACTATACAGCATGGTATCAGCCAACGCGGAAACGCTACTGCGTACTAGCCTGACATGTGAGAGAGCCACATACCCGTTTTCGTTTTCCTGGCGTGTCATCACCAACGTATCGGCCGCCACGTAGATCGTGTCTGGGTGATCCGTGCTGTCCCATTGCCAAGCAGCCGCATGCCCTGATATGCGGGTATACCGTGACCTATTATCTCGAAAAGCCATATCACCACTCAGCCACGCAGAGCCCGCAGAATCGCTTATGACCACCCTTCCTGACGCCAAGGATGTATCCGCATCCCGATCAAACACGAGCGTATCGGACCATATGCGTATCGAATCGTCAACAGCAATTGCGTGATCAATGAAGGTTGAGACATGCGTAATCGTTGAATACTGGCCTTTATCTGCGGTAATGATGCTCGCCCCTTCTTCCACCTTGATCCCGCGCGACGCGTCCGCGATATGCGTCTCGCCATTGTACGAGATGAAGGGGGCCGAAACCAGAACATTTCCTTGATGCACTATTACTCTACCGAAAAGCTCAGCAGAGTTTGTAGAGCTTGTATACACAGCTCGATCGCAAGTAATTGTCACGTTCCCCTGCGTAAAACGCACATTACCCCAGAACTCTCGAACCCCTGATTCAGGCGGGCCAATGCCCACAAGAGAATCTGCATGGTCGAGTATAACGGGAAGCTGTGGTCCCTCCTGGTCCTGAGCAGACAGAACGAGTGAGGAGTAGACGAGAACAACGAAAAAGAGAAAGTGCATGAGCCCCAAATCTACGTCCTTCGCGGTCAAGGGAGTGCCACATCGTAATTTAGCGGTCTGTTCTTCTCAAAGAGGTAATGTGCACGACGTTGGTCTTCGCCCGCGAGAGCGGGCATTTATTGTGGCAGTCACAAAAAAAGGCATTGATCCCGAGATCGTGCGAGAGCATCTTGACGAGCTTGCATTGTTGCTTGACACTGCGGGAGCTGATGTTGCGGGCAAACTGACCCAAGAACGAGAGCGCCCGGATCTTTCCACCGCGCTAGGAAAAGGGAAGGTTCAAGAACTCAAGGAACTTATCATCGAGACGCATGCAGACCTTGCGGTCTTTGATGATGAGCTCTCTCCGGCTCAAGTTCGTAATCTCGAAGAAGAGCTTGGAGTTAAGGTCCTCGATCGCAGTGGTGTTATCCTCGACATTTTTGCGGCACATGCGAAGTCCGTCGAAGCCCGAACTCAGGTAGAACTCGCTCAACTGCAGTACCTTCTCCCTCGACTTACACGAATGTGGACACACCTCTCGAAGCAGTTCGGTGGGATAGGAACAAAGGGTCCGGGCGAAACACAGATAGAGACTGATCGACGCATGTATCGCACGCGGATGCAGCGCCTTCAGGAAAAACTTAAAGAGATCGATGCACAAAGAGTTGTGCAGCGCAAGGGCCGGGAAGGCCTTCCCCGCTTTGCTCTGGTTGGCTACACGAATGCCGGCAAATCGTCCCTGATGCGCCAACTGACTCAGGCGGACGTGTTCATCGAAGACAGGCTATTCGCAACGCTCGACACAACAGTGCGAAGTCTGGAATTGCCATCTGGACAACGCTCACTCGTTTCGGACACGGTAGGTTTCATCCGTAAACTGCCGGCACAGCTCGTTGCATCTTTTCACTCAACGTTGGCAGAGACGTTAGAAGCAGACGTGCTTTTACATGTCGTGGATCTTGCAAATCCTCATTATCGCGACCATATGTCAGTTGTCGATGAAACGCTGCGCACACTGGGGGCGGCGCAAACGCCTATGATCGTCGTCTTTAATAAGATCGACCTTATCGACGACCCTCTGTTGATCAACGACGCAGAGACAGAGGTGCCGAACTGTGTTTTTGTCTCTGCTGAACGCGGACTCAATATTACACGCCTGCTTCAACACATGCAGGAGACATATGAAGAATCGGCTATCGTCCGAACATTGACTATCCCCTATTCTGAAATGAAGGCTGTTGCGCGCATCTACGAGGACGTGGAGGTTCTGGTCCGCGATGACACGGATACCGATATCCGTTTGTCGGTGCGGGTTCCATCTGATAAATTGCCCTTATTCATGGCCCGTTACGAGAAATTCCTAGCGGCCGACGGTCTACCTATTTCCACTACTTCGTGAATCGCCATGGCCGTACTCTGGATCGTTGTTCTCGTTGCGTGCACCTATCTCATCACGATCAGCATTGTGGTGATCGGGCAGGAGATTCACCCACTCGTAGCCATTGCGGTCTTTGCCGCCTCGGTGTACGGGGCTTATAAGCTTTTCCAATCGCGTTTAACGCGATTGTGATCCGTTTACACACTCCCTAAGCAATGCTTCGTCGTCTTTCCATCCGCTCCTTTGCGCTTATTGACGCGATCGATCTCGAGATCGACGCAGGTATGACCGTGCTCCTTGGTGAGACCGGAGCTGGAAAATCGATCATTGTTGATGCCCTTGCCGCCGCGCTCGGAGAGCGTATCGGGGCGGATTCTCTACGCACAGGGGCGAAAAAGGCTGTTCTCGAGGCAACATTTGATACCTCCACGCTACCTGAAGTACAAAAGCTTCTCGTTGAAAACGACCTCTCATGGGATTCCGAAGATCTGGTTCTCCGCCGGGAACTGACAGCTTCAGGCACCTCGAGATGCTTTGTGAATGATACTCCCGCACAAGTATCTGTCGTGCGAGAGATCTCAGCACACCTCATAGACTTTCATGGTCAGCATGACACGCACGGCCTCTTAAACATTGCACGGCATCGCACAGTTCTCGACGTTTTTGCCCTTGCTCCGAAGGATCTGGCCGAGATGTCGTCCGCGTGGTCGGCCTATAGCCTCGCCCAACAACAACTCATCGCAATAAAGGCCAGAGCTCGCACTGCAGATGCCGATAGAGCTCGTCTTGAATTCATTGCGAAAGAAATCGCGTCCACTGCGCCATCTCCTGATGAAGACATTCAGATTGAGGCGGATCTCCTGCGCGCCGAGTCGAGCGAACAGGTCATCGTGTTGGCCTCAACGGTCAGAGATACTCTCTATTCAGGCGATGTGTCCGCATACGATCTTGTGCAACAGGCTCGTGAATCACTGCGGCATCTGGTCCCATATCATAATGACCTACGCCAAGCGCTGGAAGATCTCGAAGGTGCGTTGATAACATGCAAGGAGACTGCTGCATCGGTAGCCCCTTTCACAGAACCGGAAGACTTTTCACCGGAGAGACTTGAAGAGCTGCGCCAGCGCCAGGTTCTCCTTCAGAGACTTGTTCGTAAGTATGGAACGCTTCAGGCTGCTATTACAGAACAGGAACGCGTTTCCGAGGAGCTTGCTCTCTTAGAGAATCTGGACGAGACGGTTTTCAAGGCAGAGACGCATGTCGCTGAGGCGCACGCCAAGGCGGAGGCAGTTGCGAAGAGGCTTTCAAAACTGCGGCGAAAGTCAGCACCAGAACTATCTGCTACTATCTCGGCAGCACTAGCGGAAATGGGAATGCCTTCGGCAACATTCAATATCCAGATCGAAACGGACGCACTAGGTCAGACCGGATCAGATCGCGTGGAATTCACATTTACGAGCAATGCCGGTGAACCGCTTCGCCCCCTTTCAAAAGTTGCGTCCGGTGGAGAACTCTCACGAGTAATGCTGTCTATCAAGCGTGCGTTGGCCTCGCATGGAAACATGGGAACGATGGTGTTTGATGAAATCGATACTGGGATATCCGGTCGTGTAGCCCGCACCGTCGGTGAAGTGATGAAGGGGCTTTCAGAACAACAACAGATCCTCTGTATCACACACCTGGCCCAGATCGCTTCTCTTGCCAACAATTTTGTGCGAGTTACAAAGATAGAAATGGGCGGTTCGACGACTGTTTCTGCAGAATCAATAGATGAAACACTGGCCTTAGTTGAGATCGCCAAGCTTCTGAGTGGATCTGAGGTGACGGACGTGTCGATCTCGGGCGCAAAGGAACTCATGACCGAACCTGTCACCTCTCGTCCACGAAGTGGACGTTGACGTATCTTGCCCCCTGATGGAGAACTTTCGCGACCAATCGAACCCCCAATACAACCAACGGTTTCTCACGATCGAGGAACTTGAGGAGCGGTTGCATCGACGTGGCGACCCAATAATGATGCCTAAGGTGCTAGATGCCTATGAGATGGCACAGAATGTTCACGCACACCAAGTGCGTAACGACGGGACGCCATACTTCTACCACAGCGCACGAACAGCTCGCATCTTCATGGATGAACTCAATGCGTATGATACGGATCTGCTCATAGCAGCTCTTTTGCACGATGTCCTCGAAGACTCCGATACGATCACCAAGGGTGTGCTGGAATATAACTTTGGCTCATATGTGGCCTACGTTGTGGACATGCTTACCAAAGATCTGCCGAAAGCACGTCTCGACCCGGATGGAGTTGACATAGCGCACGCAGAGAGATTACGTTTAGCAAGTGAAGACTGCCTTGTTATCAAACTTGCAGCTAGGCTCGATAATATTCGCTGCCTGTCGTTCAATCTGAAACGCAATCCTCTGATCTACATCACAAACACACTTGAACGGTACCTCCCAATTGCCGAAGCAACAGCCAATGTCCGCCTTCATCTTCTCGCCTCCGCCATTCGGTCGGAAGCGAATACGTTCCTTGGCTAGGCGCACTTTTCATGAGTAAAACAGATCTGCTTCGATCAGCAATTGAAGCCGCTCATGCTGCCGGCGAAATCCTTCGATCTGGATTCGGCACAACCTTCGAACGCCGATCGAAAGAAGGACTACACAACCTCGTAACAGAGTATGACCTACGTTGTGAAGAGAAGATCATTTCCATTCTTCGCGAAGCCACACCCCACGCATCGATCCTAGCCGAAGAGAGTGGATTGTCCGACACACATGACGAGCTCACATGGATCATCGATCCACTTGACGGCACGGTGAACTTTGCACACGGCATTCCGATCTTCTCGGTCTCCATCGCCGCCACGATTAATGGCACTCCTGTCTGCGGCGTTATCTATCACCCTTTGCTGCAAGAAACCTTCACAGCAATTGATGGCGAAGGAGCGTTTCTGAATGGTAGAAGGTTGTCGGTGTCAAAGACAGCCACACTTGATGATTCGATCCTCGTGACTGGCTTCCCATACAACGTGAACGAGAACCCACAACACTGCATTGATCAGTTCAGCAAGGTGGTTGGCAAGGGGCTTCCCATTCGTAGACTCGGCAGTGCAGCGCTAGATCTTGCGTATATCGCAGCCGGACGTTTCGATGGTTATTGGGAAGTGTCACTTCATGTTTGGGATATGGCTGCGGGCGTACTTCTAGTCCGAGAAGCTGGCGGGATCGTTTCGCATTATGATGATAGAGAGTTTCGTATCGGACTCGATAGTATCGTAGCAACCAACGGTCACATTCACCAAGAACTCGTCGAGTTTCTCCGCGTACCAAACCAATGACGTTCTATCACATGAGTGGCGCGGGAAATACATTTCTTGTGGCGGATGGAAGGAATTTTGCCCAGGTAATACTGGAGCCTCACGAGGTACGTGAGATTGTCGCTCGCAACCCGAGACTGGATGGATCACCAGTGGAAGGTGTTTTGATCTTACGCGTTCGCACGTCAAATTCCTTTGATGCCGATTATTACAATCCTGATGGGTCGTATGGCATGATGTGTGGGAATGGATCGCGTTGCATCGTTCGCTTTGCTGTCGACCGCGGTCTTGACGCGAGTTCGGAGATCCTCTTTACACTGAACAAAGCCCCCTACGGCGCATTTGTGAACGACTCCGATACGATAAGCGTTGTTTTTCCGCCCCCACGCCTTGAGCGAACCTATGCTTCAGGAGAGTTGGATGGTATTGACATAGCAATTGACTACGTTGATGTTGGATCTGATCATGTGGTGATCTCGGGTCCGCTGGACGCTTCGCGCCCAATTGTACGGATCCTCCGCAACCATGCGGAATTCATCAATGGTACAAATGTGAATATGACTAACATTCAGCCGAACGGAACGGTGAACATCGCTACGTTTGAACGTGGCGTAGAAGACATTACCGGTGCCTGTGGAACAGGGGCATTAAGCGCTGCTGTGTCTTTGTGGCGAAAAGCATTGGTCAGCGACACTGTTGAGTTCACGCCGCCAAGCGGTCGGCGATTGATCGTACGCATTGAACATGACGGTGCCACGATCACAAATTTGATATTGCAAGGAGATGCTCGATATGACAACGCTTGAACACCTTCGCAAGATCTATCCACAAATGGTGGAAACGCGACGCCACATCCATCAACATCCCGAGCTATCATTTCTCGAATTTGAAACGTCGGCCTACATCCAAAAGCAATTACATGAGATGGGTATTGCGTTTTCAGTGATGGCCACAACAGGGATCGTTGCACACATCGGTAGTGGAAGCCGATGCGTAGCGTTACGCGCCGACATCGATGCGCTTCCCTTAGTGGAGGAAACAAGGCTCCCCTATTCATCGCTCAACCACGGCGTGATGCATGCCTGTGGTCACGACACCCATACAACAATGCTGTTAACAGCCGCTCAGATCTTAAAGACGCAGGAGAGTACGCTAGGTGGCGTAGTAAAACTGATCTTCCAGCCCGGCGAAGAGAAGACACCAGGTGGTGCCAGCCTCATGATCGAAGAAGGGGCGCTAAACAACCCCAAACCAGAGATCATCAGGGATTCGCCGCTCATGCTGCACAGCCACACAAGGGCAAGGACCCAATTATGGCCGCTACGGGCCTTGTACAACATCTCCAAACGCTCGTTACAAAGAACCGCAATCCCCTTTTACCGGGCGTTATGACGGTTACAAGTATTCACGGCGGAACGGCAACCAACATTATTCCTGACGTGGTTGAGATGAAGGGAACACTTCGGTCGTTCGACGCTGCATGGCGTGAGAGCGCGTGGATTTTCCTCGAAGAGCAAACCAAAAACTACTGTGCACTCCACGGCTGTGAAGGTTCGATCGAGATCATCAAGGGATACCCACCGCTGATCAACGATGACGGAGCCGTTGCGTTCGCACGAAACGTTGCCTCAGGCATTTTCGATGCGTCAATGATCAGTGACTTTGAACCCAAGATGTGGGCAGAGGATTTTTCCTTCTACACGCAACACATGCCGGCATGTTTCTGGATGCTAGGGGGCAGACCCGCTGGTCAAAACACGATGCCAGGACTTCACAATCCCAAGTTTGCTCCTGAAGAAGAAGCGATGATCACAGGCGCGGCACTGCTGGTAGAGACTGCAAAGCAGTATCTCAAGGCCTAACTCACATGAATGAGTTTAGAAAATCATGGAGAATGCTCATGCCAGACATAATAAATCCCATAGCGACAGGAAGTGCCACTATTCCGACCTTTTGGCGCGCCGTGCCCTCTTTCCATATTGACAGCCAGATAGGCATTTCTGCCATCAGTTGATACACGATGATCGATGTGATGAAGGCTGGAAGACTTACCATTGCGGAAACGAGTGAACCTGCATCTGCTTTCAGAATATTGTGTGGCATCGAATACAGAACAAAGAACGCGATGCCGATCGATACCGAATACGCGAAGTAACGCAACAGCCACCTTTTCAGCGATGCGTTTAGGCCCCTCGATAGGAGCATGCTCGTTGTAATGATCGGACCTACCAAGAGAGTCGTCCCTAGGCCTCTCGTAATCTGGAAGCCAAATGTATCCTGCAGTCCACCCAACATGAATGTTCCCGTTACGGTACATACGATCAGGAACACCCAGCTCTGCCATGAGCCCAAGGGATTTGAAGGGTTCGATGGACCTTCGTTAGAAAGCATAGCCAACCGAAAACTGTGTAACGTTCACATTCACATCTCCATCAAGAGACGTTGAGATGGTGGATAGCCCACGGAGATATCGCAGATCAAACTGCAATCCTAGGGCTGGTTTCCAGATCATACCGATAACTGCAAAACCCTGTCCATCAGTGGTAGTAGCGTTGTTCGTGCTCAGAAAGTGTGTGTATTGCGGGCCGAGCTCAAGCATAAGTTTCAGCGGAAGTCCTATTCGAAGAAGCACCGGCAAACTGAGTGACGTAGTCTTAACGTCAACCGAGGTTGTTCCCTGAGTCAATGTGAACGACCGTTGATCTACTGTTAGCTCTAGTCCAAGCGCAAGCAGGTCGAACAAACCGAACTGCGTAAACGCCCCTGCCTGCCATCCGAAGTTGTCACTGCTCTCGATACCATTAGAAAGAC
>JAPLFN010000067.1:40633-46011 GCA_026390655.1 Candidatus Kapaibacterium sp. | reverse complement strand
AGTACAAGAAGTGTACGCATGATCATAGCCCGAATGTGTAATAACGTTCATGCAATGATACGACGCAGATGCTCAGGTTAGGCGGTCCGACGGGCTCGCAGAACGCAACGTAAAGAGAGTGATCTCTGGTGGGATGCCGATTCGCAGAGGCGGACCAACTGTTCCGATCCCTCTATTAACATAGAGTTGTTGTTCGCCTGCAACGTAGAGACCAGCCCACTGTTTATAGACGTACTGGGCGGGACTCCACTCGAATCCCATGATCTGAACACCGAACTGTCCTCCATGAGTATGACCGGCAAGCATCAGATCAATATCTGTTGCGCCAACAACTTCTCTGTCCCAAAACGTGGGATCATGTGCCATAAGGATCGTTGCTTCATCGTCCTGCACGCCGTTCAATGCTTTCGGCAGGCGCGCGAACGTCTGCTTGAAACCGGTATTGTCTGTTCCGGCAATGATGAGTGATGAGCCCCCTTCCGTGATCCTTCTATTTTCATTTACAAGAAGGTCAACACCGAGACCTCGGACAGTAGTAATAAGTCGATTGTGCTCTTCAATCGAGTTGTAGTGATCATGATTTCCGAGTGACGCAAAGACGCCTTGCGGTGCACGGAGCTTTTCGAGTTCACGAGCGATAACAGCCATTTCACTAGGCTTCGCGTTAACAAAGTCGCCTGTTATCAGGATGATGTCGGGCTTGAGTACATCGAGGATGCGGCGCACTTCTTGGAATGGTCTGTGGTCGGGGAACGAACCAGCGTGGATATCCGAGATCTGCGCAACTCGCATTCCATCGAATGCGCGTGGCAGTCTGCTGAGGTTCATATCTACATGTATGGTTTTGAAATCATAGAGAGTCCGCCACATTCCATTGCCAACAATGATGTACGGCACGGCAGAAAGGGACCATGCTGTATTCGCAAGGAATGTTCTGCGACTCTTGTCAGCCTCTTGAGTTTCAGCTGCAACCACAGCTTTCGGCGTAGCAGAGCGTTTGCCACGGAGGGCGGTAGTAGCGCCTCTCAGGCCCCGTATGATATCGCGTGCGAACAACACGAGTGCAATGGCCATCTTGGGGAGGTACCAGAAGGTTACCATACCAAAGAGCGTAACGTCCAGGCCATCCATGCGAAAGAAATGTCGACGATAGACCACAAACCAATACAGGGCGGCCACAGCGAGGGCGACGATCCAGAGTGACCGATGCCACCAAGGGTTCAGCTTCTTTCTACGAACGTAGCTTGTCCAATGCCCAAGAATGTAGGCATCAAAAATCAAAAAAACAGCGCCTAGAATGACGCTGAAGAGGATGATGTTTGGTTGTGAGTTCATTCTTACGCCGGAGGTCGTACCTCTATGAAGAGTGCTTCGGCGTCGGCTACCACAATAGAGTGGTCATTCGTCGCCCGTATCTCCCCTTTGACGAAGTTCTTGCGTCCTTGTTGCGAATCAATCCACGAGTGAATTTCATACTCCTCGCCCAATACCATCGGTTTTCGGAAGTTTACCGCGAGTCGAGCAGTGGGAGCCTTGATTCCTGCCGAACTGAGCGACTTCCCCATCGTCTCATCTAGCAGGAGCGAAACAAATCCTCCGTGGGTTGTTCCCATCGAACCATTCATACGTTCATCCGGGCGCAGCCATGTGTGGACCGTGCCTGTGACCTTATCACGGACGAATGAAAGGCGCAAGGAGAAAGGGTTGGCCATTCCGCATCCAACGCATTGGTTGTCTCTCTTTGGGCGAAGGATCTCAATTGCGTCCTGTAAATGTAGGGGCAGCAGAGGTACAAGGGCTCTCCCATTATCCGCCAGAAACGCATAGTAGGGGCCCCATTTATCGATGTGCTTAGCGATCTCCGTAGCTACAGCCGGAACGATTCGCGCACGTTCTCCCACTGGCGCCCAGTGATACAAAACGCCATCTTCCGAGTAAGACAATCGTTCAGGATAAAATGGCGTTGTAAGTGAGTGCCCGTAGAATAATCGCGAGCCGTCAAACCCTGTGTACACGATCGGCGTATCGCTCGGCTTCAGGTAGTTCATTTCATCCCCGCATCGGCACACGAAGGGATACTCCGGATACTCGGGATTTGCCGTTGGGGCTAGCCTGCGGAAGAAGAAGTCAAGAAACCACGGGTCGTCTTGTACAAAACCATTAAGGTGAAGTACCCCTCTGTCCGTAAGCTCGTAATAAAAGTCACGCATCATAGCGATCACGGTCGATTTTGAGCGGTCACATACGTTCCGGAGTAGCAACGCCAAGCAACAGTAGTCCATTTCGCATTGCCCTACGCGTCACATCTGCCAGAAGCAAACGCGCAGACTCTATAGCGGGTTCCGCACCAAGGATTCGGCAATCGTGATAGAAGTTGTGATAGGCCGATGCTACTTCACGAAGAAACTCGGCGATCGTATGTGGCTCAAGGTTCTCACACGAGCGTTCTACCGACACCTGCATACGTGAGAGCAGACCTATAAGCTCTATCTCGCGGGGGTGTACAAGGACACTGATGTCTGCGGACGAATCTACGCTGAGTCCTTTTTCTTGGGCCTTGCGAAGGATCGAACATATGCGCGCATGTGCGTACTGGAGATAGAACACTGGATTCTTCTCCCCCTCTTCCTTTGCTAGGCCAAGATCGAATTCAAGATGTGTTCCAACGGCACGCATGACAAAGAAGAACCTTACCACATCTGCTCCAACTTCATCGATGAGTTCATCAAGCGTGAATGATTTTCCGCTCCGCTTGGAGAACTTGACGATCTCACCATTCTCAACAAACGTCACCATCTGATGGATCACAACCTTGACTTTTTCAGTATCGAAACCAAGCGCACGCACGCCTGCAAGCACATCGGGTATAGTGGCAATGTGGTCAGCGCCAAAGATGTCGACAATCACATCGAACCCGCGTTGTAGCTTATCGCGGTGGTAGGCGATATCCGGCAACCGATAGGTTGGTTCGCCTGTTGATTTCACGATAACCTTATCCTGTGTACCGCCCACCTCCGTTAGTGCGAACCATTGAGCCCCGTCCATCTCATACACCAAACCGCACTCGCGAAGTGCATCGATGGTCTGCTTCACCTTGCCATCAGTATACAGCGAGTCTTCATTGAAGTACTCATCATGCCGCACCTTCAGCATCGAGGGCGTCATATGCCGTGCGGTGCTCATCAACAATATTCTTCGCAACATCGTGAATGTACTCGCCATGATAGCCGTCCTCAGGGAAGACGTAGGCTTCATTGCCGATCAAATGCTGAACGCGAGCATAGATGCTCTCGCCCAGTTTATTCATCTGGTTACCCGCGTTGTTGAAGTAATACTCGCGAGTAACGGCGTAGCCATTCCATTGATACAGATTGGCGATCGTGTCGCCTACAGCACAATTACGGCCATGTCCGGCATGAAGGGGGCCTGTAGGGTTGGCACTGACATACTCGACGTTGACCGACCTTCCGTTTCCGACGGTGGAACGACCGATGTCGTCGCCGAATGCGTCAAGGTCGCGCAACATTGCGTGATAGACGTCATCCGAAAATGTGATGTTGATAAAGCCGGGTCCGGCAACTTCTACGATTGCCACGAGAGGGGGCGTCCCTATCGCATCTACGATCTCCTGAGCGAAGATTCGAGGTTGCTTTCCAAGCCCCTTAGCAAAGGTCATGGCAATGTTCGTCGAAAGATGCCCGTGACCCTCCTGTCGCGGAACGCTGAATGCGATCGCATCTGGAGGTGTAACACCAAGAGAGATCAATACACTACGGAGCTGCGGCTCAATGTACCGTTGCATCATCATTGTTAGACAGCCTTCTTTTTCGTGACCGTTGTTGCCTTTGCTGCTCCAGCCTCAGTAAGGGTATATGCCTTTGCGTCGCCCCACAAGCGTTCAAGCTTGTAAAAATCTCGCGTAGCTTTCACCATGATATGCACGAGGATATCAAAGTAGTCCAGGATAACCCAGGTTGATGTCCCACGTCCTTCAGAGCGAGGTGAACCGAAGCCCATCTTTCTCATGGTGTCTTCGATGTTGTCAGAGACGGCCTTCAGCTGCGCGTCTGAGTCAACAGAGGCGATCACAAAGAAATCTGCGGGCGAAGTCTCTACCGTAGTGAGATCGAGAAGCAGGAGTTCGTGTGCTTGTTTTTCTTGGGCTAGCCGTGCACAAAGCACTGCTCGCCCCTTTACAGTTCGTGGTTTAGGTATGGCCACAGTGTGGTCTTTCAAGGTCAGTCGTGAAAAGGTACAAGGTTGTCAACATCGGCTCCGAGCACGATCGTGGCTCGGACAAATCGTAAAGAATCTATTTCTGTGATGATCAGTGAATCTGGAATCCCCATGGAAGCACTCAACTTGCGAGACGAGACCTTGTCTCCCATACGGTCAACGATCGTCGATTTCCTTGGGCGGTCCAATGAGGTCGAAATCTCAACCACATCAAAGCCTCGCTCGCGCAGGAACTCGAGAGTATGTCTACCTGCACCCTGGCGACCAGACGCATTCACTACTTCAACCTGGATCGTACTCCGTGGATCATCCTCGTTTACAAGGGCAGACACAGGAGGGTTTGCAAAGCGCCAGACCAATGAACCAATAAACGCGAGCACAACAACACCAAGAATGGCGATGAGCGCCCATGCCCAAATTGGTCGCCCGGAATCGCCAATCACTTTTCTGCCTCTTCATTACCCAGATACTCATCAAAGTGCGACCCGTGTTTCTGCAACATTTTAAGGAGCATCTTCCTGGCTCTGAAAAGGTTCGCCTTCACTGTTCCAAGGGGCTGATTAAGCTTATCGGCGATCTCTTGGTACTCCAATTCCTCGTCATGTCTCATACGGATCACCTCGCGATATCGCTCTGGGATCTTCACAAGCGCCTGCTGAAGGAATTCCATACGCTCTTTTGCCAACAACGAGACGTCGGGAGTAGGACCCTTATCCGCCGGTTCCATAAAGAACTCATCGCCTCCTTTAGACCTCACTGGGGCGTCGAGGGAGACCATTGCAAAACGCTTTCGCCTCAAATGATCGATACACCTATTCGAAGCGATTTTAAAGAGCCATCGCGAGAATGGGTATTCGAATCTGAACGTTCCAAGGGCCTGATATGCCTTTAGGAACGTATCCTGCACCATATCGCTAACATCTTCATCATCTCGGATCATTTTCCGGATGAGGAAGGTCACGATTCGGCGGTATTTCCGCTCAAGCGTAGCGAAGGCATTTACGTTCCCAGCTAGGACGTCGCGGATGATCGCTTCGTCCTCGCCGGACGAATCCGCCGCCTGCTGCGGAGTGTCAATCATAGATCACTCATATGCGAACGCGAAAAAACTCCTTCAGAAGTGCGGAAAGGGCGGGATTCGA
>JAPLFN010000067.1:21431-40573 GCA_026390655.1 Candidatus Kapaibacterium sp. | reverse complement strand
GAGAACAGCCTCCCAACTTCGTATCTTTACGGATAACCCCAATTGGGGTAGAAGAGGTGTGCTCAGCAGTATGAAACGTCGAAACTTTCTCCATACAATGGTGGCTCTTCCCGCAGCCGTAAGTTCGCTAAGGGCAGGCACTTCCACGGATTCCGTTGGGGTGTCTGGACGTGCGAGAACACGCATTCTCCCAAGGGGGCTTGCTGCTGGTTCCACGATTGGAATTGTGTGTCCGGCAAGCGCCGCTACTGCCGGCGATGTTAAAGACTTTATAGACCTCTGTACCCTTTGGGGCATCAGGGTAAAGTTTGGCAGGAACATCTCTCGCAGAAACGGCTATCTATCGGCACCTGACGTCGATCGCGCAGCGGAGTTCATGGATTTCATCGAGGACCCTGGAATCGACGCTGTTGTCTGTGCTCGTGGTGGATATGGTGTGATGAGGATCCTCCCGATGTTAGACTTCGTAGCCATTCGGCAGTCCGGAAAGATCATCATGGGCTTCAGTGATATCACTGCATTGCTCATCGCCATTCAGCAATTGACCGGGATGGTGACGTTCCACGGTCCGGTTGCCTCATCAACCTTCGACCCGTTCACGGTTCAGTCTTTAAAAAGTGTTGTCGATGCGTCTGATGCTAAGCCCCTTGTCTTTCGAGATACGAGACTTACAACCCTGCGTCCGGGAATAGCGCAAGGTCGACTTACTGGCGGAAATCTCTCAATGATCGTCAGCACCCTTGGCACCAAATACGAGATCGATACCACAGATGCCATCCTTTTTCTCGAAGAAGTGAATGAAGAGCCGTTTCGTGTTGATCGCATGCTCACTCAACTATGGCTAGCCGGGAAACTTCAGTCGTGCAGGGGCATAGCCTTAGGCAATTTTAGAGACTGCGAAGCCAAAGGAACTTCGATCACAGGTCCATCATTTACGCTAGATCAAGTGTTTGAACAGCGAATAGCATCGATCGGCGTTCCGGCTATTTATGGCCTCCCTGTTGGTCATGTAAAAAGTAAACTCACCATGCCTCTTGGCGTCAAGGCCGAGCTCGATGCAACAAACAAACAGTTGCGTCTCCTTGAACCTGCCGTCGTCCTACCCTCATGATAAAAAACATCTACACGTCATCACTCCAAAGGTTGATCATGCACCGTTCCACCATGGGCATCTTCCTCGCGGCTCTCGTCTCAGCGTCTTTTTTAACCGTATCGGCTCAGACATTCAACGTGTATGGGGTGAACTCATCCGCATTCCCAAAGATCACGGCGGACTACGTAGCGTTTGACGCTGCAGGCAATCCGATCACCGATCTTACCGCCCCGGAATTTAGTGTCGTGGAAACACCGCAAGGCGGCAATCCCGTTGATCTCTCCGCTTCGGTGACGCACACGTGCGTTGACCAACAAACGGACCCGGAGGCAAGCATCATCATCATATTGGACCGTTCACAATCGATGAGCGATGTAGTTGACGGCAAGTCTCGGTGGGAAACAGCGAAGGATGCCATTCGTGCGTTTGTGAATCGCGTGAAGTTCGTTGGGCGCACAAGAGTTTCTCTTGTGTCATTCGCCGGCAATTATGTCGTGATCAACGAATGGGTGGACAACAAGCAACCTGTTCTCGACTCTCTCGTGCTGCTCCAATGGCAAACTGTTACGAATTACGTCCTTCCGTTTGAAGCACCGGCATCGAATATCTACGAGCTGTTTAAGAAGCGTCCGGCGGACGTTCCGAAGTACGTGTTCTTCCTCACAGACGGACACCCTAACCCGGCTATCAATGATGAGATTAAGTTCGTTAATGACAATTCACAAAAGCTTCAAGCTCAAGGCATTCGGTTCTTCAGCATAACAATCAAGGAGACCTTCACGCACTGGACACTCGAAGCGCTTGCCAAAGCCACGGGAGGCAAGTCTATTGTCACGGACGAAAAGGGCGTAGTAGACCTCTTCTCCTACCTCGCTCTCGAAACCCAGATCAAGAAACTTTGCCAACTGAATTGGATCTCCCCCTCAACATGCAATGAACAAGGTCAGAACAGGTCCACCTTTATCACGATGAAACGTGGTGGCAATCCAAGCTCAACGGTTCAGTACCTAGCACCTGCAAAGAGCGTTGCCCGTGTAGATGTTAGCGATCCTGTTCTTTTCTGCGGCGACCCGCCCCCAAACAATACGAACTTTGCGAACGTCACGATCACAGCACAAAACTCTACGTTCTCGGCTAATGCGTTCAATATTGTACCGTCCACATTTTTTACGGTTGTCGACTGGAATTATCCAACTAATCAGGCAACGTTTAGTCCATTTAACCTCGCTCCAAATGCAAAGCGCGTCATTCGCGTTCAATTCAAGCAAGGGGCATCTCAAGCCTTCCGTCAAGCCCAACTAACGTTCGCAGGCGGACCGTGTCCACCAAATGTGATCCTTGTTGGTGGTACCGGTGTAGTACTCCTTCAATCACCAGATGGTGGCGAAGTGTTTTCTACGTGCGACACCGTGACAATTAAATGGGCCGGTGTTGTTCCGACACAACCAGTGACGATCTCCTATTCGGAAGACAACGGCGTCACGTTTCCAAACATCATCACTAACAACGCTACCGGATTATCCTACAAGTGGCTGCCCCCACGTGCAGGCGTTCAATATCGCGTTCGGGTAGCGGTGTCCTCTGCAAAGCAATTCGTTTGGGCCAAGCAATTAGGCGGTGCCGGCGCGGAAACAGCAACATCGGTAGCTGTTCTTCAGAGCGGGTTAAAGGTCTTTGCCTCTGGCTACTTTGACGGCCCGACAAAGATCGGAGCAACAACATCGGCAAATATGGCGGGTAATACCGATGGCTATCTCGCTGAAATGGATACTGATGGCAACATCACAAATGTGATGCTCTTAACAGGCACGGCTTCCAATGACGAACGCGTTATAGGTACGGTGGTTGACAAGCTCGGGAACATGTATGTTGCCGGGTATTTCTCCAGCCCCGCTGTACAGTTTGGTCCGTTCTCAGTTGCACCACGCGCTCCTCTTGACACACGGAACATGTTCGTCTACAAGTTTGCGCCTGATGGTTCGCTTGCGTGGTCGAATATCAGCAAGGGGTCAGCAACGCAAAGCAGCTTTGCGGACGCAAGCAACATCGGAATACGCTACGACATATCTGGCAACCCCGAACTCATTGTTGTTGGGACATTTCAAAAGTACATCGAGGTAGGTATCAACACGGGTGGAACGTTTGAAAGAGCTGGCCCGTACACAAACTCCACGCCCCGCCCCTATTACGTTGTGTATGATATTGGTGGGTATCCGCGTCTGACAGCTAATGCTGCTGCGCCAGTTACTGGTGTTACGTATAAGGCAAAGACTGCAATTGACGGCCTTGGCTTCGACTACGAGACAGACAACTACTCAGGGCCAAAGTCCTTCTCACCACCAACCATCAACCTTCCAAACCTAGGTTTGACCGATGTGTTTGTGACAAAGAATGGCGCAACGCCGTCGTCGCACGATAGCAGCTCCGCCGCTTTCTCTGTGCAAGCGCCGCAGTTATCGTTTATCATACCAAAAGCATCATTTCCCGCGACGCCACAAGGTCAAACAAGTACGCAATCGTACACCGGAGTGTTGAAGAACACTGGTTCCTTCCCGGTTACGGTTCAGACCATTAATGTCGCAGGAGTAAACAACACAGACTTCCGTCTCTCGAGTCAAATCATCGGCGTTCGCATCGAGCCGGGCAAATCATTGTCCCTTGAGATCGTGTTTGCTCCGACCGGTACGGGACTCCGTACCGCGCTCCTTGAAGTGATAGGCAATTGCAACGCAACAGCTCAGCTCCTTCTTGAAGGTGATGGACTAGCACCGTGTGCATGGGAGAATCAAACAAACGTTAATCTTGGGAAGGTGCCCCTATCACAGGGCACTTCACCAACGGTGACGTGTGTGCTCAAGAATGTAGGCCCGTTGGATCTGAAGGGAACACTTAGCGAGCCCGTAAGTAACCCGGATATCACTGTTCGGAATCCCGGCCCTTTCACATTAACGGCAAACGGCGGATGCCTTAATGTGGATCTCACTATTGCAGCGGCAACACCCGGTGTTAAGAGCATCACGCTCGCGTTCGGACTGCCGGCTGAGTGTGGCGTTCCTACTACGACAATCGTTGTAGAGATCGTTGAACCACGAGTAGCGATTGACAGCGTAGACTTCGGTCGCGTTCGCTTGCTCACTCCGGTTCTTGATACAATTTCGGTGACCAATCTGAATTCCGATCCTGCCGTCATCACAGGATTCTCGCTTTCAAATGCGGCGGACCCAAATTTTGTTGTCACCTTGCCTGCACCACAGGCATTGGCTCCGGGTGCTGTCATTCGGGTCCCTGTTCGCTATACTCCACAGACACGTGGTGCCCATGCTATCAATGTGATCGGCACCGTACAAGGTCAAGCGGCACCTCTTATCGGTGAGGCAAAGGGCTTTGGCTTCCTGCCTGCTATAAGCGCCGTTGGCTACACGTTCAATGCATGGACCATAGGCGCGCTATCGCCTGAGACCGGGAATGTTGTGATCACGAACACAGATCCATCAAGCCCCCTTCGTATTGAGAGAATCGCATTTGCAACTGCCAATGCATCATTTGCATGGGTAGGCGCACTCCCAACGTTTCCGCTAACTCTCGCTCCCGGCTCTGCTCCGCTTGTTCTGCCAGTATCTTTCACACCTCAGATTGCAGGCGTGAACACGGTTAATGTCTGTGTAACACATGATGCAAAGACCGGCCCGGGGCCGGTTCCGCCGTACACGGATACGTGTGTTGTTGTGTCAGGAGTGGGTCTGGATAAGTCCGACATTCCGCCGATCAACTTCGCTCGCACGCTCACATGCGCAACGCGCAAGCAGACGTTTGTGATCACGAACCCTAGCGGCCAGTTCCCACTTAAGGTTCAGTCCCCGACAGCCGTGGGCGACGTGGCTGCATTCAGCATTGATCAAAACGTCGATTTCGTGATCCCTCCTGGAGGATCGAAGACGATCACAATCACCTTCCAGCCCCCTGCGGTTAATCTCTACAGCATCACGTATTCTTTTGCTAATGATCAGTCGCTCAAACTAAACGTCACTGCTAGCGGCGAAGGGATCAAGACCTTTGTTGACTTCAGATTCAACAATGTGGTCACGGGTCAAGTTGGACAGGTTGTATCTCTGCCGGTAGTGGCGAGTGTTGACGCACTAGCGTTCGCTGGAGCAATGCCTACGGAGTTCACGCTGACGTTCACGCACGACACATCATACATCAAGTTCAATTCCTTTGTTGCTCCGTCGATGCCGGGTTGGACATTCACACCTACCGTGTCTCCGGGTAGGGTTGTGGTCTTAGCGCAAACCGCGGGGTCACCATTTGTTTCCGGGAACTTCGTTACACCGGCCTTCGACATCTATCTGAATGCCGACTCCTCACTCCCAGTTACAATGACCGTGTCTACTCTTCTCGATTGCTTGATTCCGAGTGGGGATAAGACCGACATCACAATGAAGCAAGTTTGCTTTTCCACAGGCCGTCTCGTCACGATTGGTATCGGACCATTCAGCCTCAAGAATCCACAAAGCAATCCTGTTCGAGATCAACTGATAGTAGAGTACTCAACGGGAATCGCCCTTGCCACCTCGTTCCAGGTGGTTGACGCTGTCGGGAACATCGTGAGTGAATCTTCCAGTCCCGTCGTGCCGGCCGGCGTGTTCCTCTATGAGCTCAACACATCTACACTTGCCACTGGTGCATACTTCCTACGAATGATCAGTGGCCCATTCGTGGCCACCACACAGTTTGTCGTGGTCAAGTAAGGAACCTTCGTATTGAACCCAAAGGCGTATCGTGTTCCATCACGATGCGCCTTTTCTTTTCGTAACGAATTCATGTTTACACGGTCACTTGCATAGATGACGCCACGTCTTTCTATAGTCAATTCCCTCGCGATGCTCTGCCTTGCGGCTTCTCCGGCGTTCGGCCAGGACCTGTCCGTGTACAATATTGTAACGAGCACTTTCCCGAGAATTACAGCGAACTA
The DNA here is from genome assembly GCA_026390655.1 of Candidatus Kapaibacterium sp. GTDB lineage: Bacteria > Bacteroidota > Ignavibacteria > Kapaibacteriales > Kapaibacteriaceae > UBA10438. Next base: position 34,508 of record JAPLFN010000067.1, on the reverse strand, counting down.
CGTTGCATTGGATGAAGGTGGAAAGATCATGGATGATCTTACACCCCGAGACTTTCGCGTTGTAGAGACAACGATCGATGGCAAGAATCAAGATCTCACGCCGACGTTATCCCATACCTGCGTCACAAACGCATCGAGTACATCTGCGAGTATTGTTCTCATCGTTGATGAGTCACTTTCAATGGATCAGGTGCTTCCATCGGGAAAACGCAGGATCGACTACGTAAAGGAAGCTCTTCAAGCATTTGTGGCCCGACTAACGTGGAACGGCGAGACCGCGGTGAGCATCATTGGGTTCTCCGGAAAGTCGAGATTGCTCTGTGATTGGCAGACGTCCCCCAATGCCGTATTACAGGCGATCGGACGACTTACTCCGCTTTCGGCTACCAACTACGAAGTGTCCTTCCTTGGCATTCCCAATGTCTTTGATCAGATGTCTCAGCGCCCGCCGTCTATACCGAAGGTAGCGTTCTTCATCACCGACGGTGCACCAAATCCCGACATTCAAAAGCGTCCAGAATTTGAAGCTAAGGTTGTAGCCAGTGCACGCGCGCAAGGGATTCGCTTCTTCTCCGTTACGCTCATGATAAACCGCACTGACCCTTCAATTGGCTACATATGTAGAGCGACTGGTGGACGGAGTCTCATTGCCAGCGAAGAGTCACTTGTTAATCTCATTGCGGTGCTTGCCTTCGAAGCCACAAGCAAGCGTGTGTGTACGATCAGCTGGATCTCCCCCTTGGTCTGTTCTGACCCATTGCGCACGCGCACAGCCACAATTCAGTTGCGACGCGGAAGACAGCCGGATGTGAAAGCCACATATACAACGCCAGACACATCACTAGTCAAGATCGATGCTCTTCCCTCGACTCTTGTGTATGCGGATGTTGCTCCGGGCCAAAGCACAACAGCATCGTGCACGATCACAGCTGTGAACACCGATGTTACCGTCTCTGCAGCGTCAATCAGCACTCCGGCGTTCTTTCAACTTGTGAACTTCAGCCCCTTCTCATTGAAGAAGGGTGAATCTAAAACGCTAACGATCAAGTTCACTCAGGGGGCTGAGCGGATCATTAGACAGGGCACCGTGACATTCACAGGCATCCCCACGTGTGTGCCCAGTGTCACCCTCGTTGCAGGTGGTGGCAATGTGGTTCTGACGTCCCCAAATGGTGGCGAAGTACTTTCCACGTGTAATGAAACGCGGATCACGTGGACAGGAGTCCCCTCCTATCAGCCAGTGTCCATAGAGTATTCATGCGATGGAACAACCTGGGACGTCATTGCCGATACCGCTACAGGCGGATACTATACATGGCATCCGTCAGTACTTTGCGAGACTGGGCATATTCGTGTTCGTACACTCGCCGGTGAACGATTTGTGTGGGCCAATCGATATGGCGGATCCGGGACCGAATCAGTTGAGTGTATCGATGTCACGCCTGATGGCTCGCGTGTGATCGTGGGCGGTTCCTTCGTTGGTCAGACAGAGATTGGTTCTGCAATAGTCAGCTCCATCTTTGGTGCATCAGATGGTTACGTTACGGAGCTTGACAATACTGGGGCTATTACGAACACCACCTTGTTGCGTGGGGATATTGGAACCAACGAACGCATCGTAGGGATAAGCACTGGCGCGGATCGATGGTCTCGCGGCGCGCTGGACGTGCAGGATGGTGTGATCTACAAGTTCCGACCAAACGGCGCCTTAGTCTGGCGTATCGTCTTGGGCGGAACAGATTTTGTTGGTTCTACGATCGACATTTCATCGCTCCTGGTTCGATCCTCATCGTCCGGCGATATAGAGGCCGTTGTTGTTGGTACATGTCAAAGTTACATCTCTGCAAAGGGGCTTAGTGGCGCCATCCTTGATGAGATCGATGTTTCCGATTTTGCGCCCTCGGCGTTCTCGGCAAGGATCACTTCAACGGGCGTTACAAGTCTGAGTGCTGGCTTTGATGCAGAGCAGCCATCAAAAGATGATCCTCTTACTGCCACTGATGGGTCCGGCTATTATTATGCTGCGGATGTCTACAAAGGCAACTACACTGTGCCACTTGTCCCGCCGGTGACGTTCGCCAACAAGGGAAATACTGATGTATGGGTCACAAAGTCTGCTATCGGCGCATCACTAGAGGATGTTTCGGATAGGGCGTTCCGAGTAGTTCAACCTATCCTGCGTACGGAGCTGAGGGAAATTATCTTCGATTCTACGGCAATAGGTCGTGCGTCTACATTTTCTAGTACCACTGCACTAAGAAACATCGGCACAGCGCTACTGATGATCGACAGCGTGGTAGTTAGCGGCCTTCACCCCAAGGACTTTGTTGTCATTGATAGGCTTGACAGCATCACTATCGACACAGGGGGCGTGCGATCACTTGAGATTTCGTTTGCTCCAACGGCTATTGGCACGCGGCGTGCAATTGTTACGGTGTTTGCATCCTGTGGCACCGTCGTTTCCTTCACTGTTGTTGGCGAGGGTCGGCAAGATTGTCCCTGGACGTTGATTGATACCATTGATGTAGGAAAACTTGTTGTTGGCTCTTCTGCAACGAAGACATTTGACTGCATACTCAAGAGCGATCGCAGAGGAACAGTTCGCGGGATACTGTCGGTCAGAGGATCAACGGATTTTACTATCACCCCAATAGGTGTCTTCACGTTACGATATGGGGAATGCGTCAATGTACGTGTAGCATTCAAGCCAACCGTGCCTGGAATTCAAACCGCACAGATTGATCTGAATCTGCCAACGGAATGTGGGATCGCCTTCACACAAGTATTCGGTGAAGGCATCACTCCCGCTCTCTCTGTTTCAAATGTCAACTTTGGGAATCATCGTCTCGGCACCACTTCATTGGATACGATCAATATCGTGAATAACGGAGCGGTCGATGTCGATGTTACCTCACTTTCACTTGTCGACACCACGGGGACGGGTATGTCCGCAGTGCTGCCGTTCGTCCCAACAATTATTCGTGTGGGTGACACTCTGGTTGTACCAACGTCGTTCTCTCCGGCAACGCGTGGTGCATTTACGGCACGCCTTTTCGTTGATGCACGCGGAATTGACTCAGCGCTAGTCGGAACCCTTCAAGGATCTGGCTACCAACCTGTTTGCGAAGCAAGAGGTTATTCGTTTGCACCAGTTCTTGCGGGAACGATCAGCAACGAACCCGGATACGTTCGCGTCTGGAACACTGACGATTCATGGCCACTACAGATTTCTGACATTCGGATGTCCTCTGTGCCAGGCGACTTTTTCTTTCCCGTCGTGCCGGGCCCCTTTCCAATTATCGTTGGACCAAATGATTCGATCGATCTCGCCGTCAACTTTTCTCCGAAGGGAGCCGGACTCCGCGCTGTGAACGTTGAGATCTTTCATGATGGTCGGCCCGGCCCAATGGAGTTCCCCCCCTATGCGTCGACAAGCGTCATCGTCGATGGAGTGGGACTTCAACGAAGTGTGCTACCACCGGTGATAATGGACACGATTCTCTCATGTCTTCGTGACACGGCATTTGTGAGCCTCGTGAACGACGATCCAAGGTCCGTCCTGTCGGTTACTGGCCTAACGTCAGTCGGTGACTTTGGCGCCTTTGTTTGTGAACCACCTCCTCCTTTTGATATTCCAAAAGCAGGATCTCAGCTCATTCGGATCACGTTCTCTCCTCCCTCGCCCGGCCGATTCGCAGCATCGTTCTCGTATACGAATGATCGGTCGCTCGATCTTACGATCAATGCATCCGGCGTGGGACGATCCGAGCAGATTCGTGTTTTCATGTCCGGAGCAACGTCTGCCAGTGTAGGCATTCCAGTTGCGGTACCCATCGACATCGACGTTCCATCTCTCCTGCCTTTCATTCCTGCAACGCTAACATTGACCATTACCCACTCTGCGTCAACCATGCGATTCGCATCCTTTGCCGCTGGTGTAGCTACTGGTTGGACGTTTATCCCGCAGTCGCCAACTCCCGGCGTCCTGAAGCTCGTTGGCACATCCAATGGCATGACCCCGCTGGAGACTGGGAGGTTGGTGACACCATTGTTCGACACCTATCTGACGGCTGATGCATCGCTACCTCTGCGGATTGAACTCGAAACACCGTATACCTGTCTGGAGGAGACTGGGGATTCTGTGTCCATTGCAATGTCCCTTGTTTGTTTTGCGCAGGGTCGACTAATCTCCATTTCCGGTACGTCGTTCCGATTAGACCAGCCTCGACCGTCTCCTGCTGGTTCCTCCATAGTGGTGCCCTTTGCCATTGGCCTCTCGGGCACCGCCGAATTCACTATTGTGGACGTCACAGGACGCGTGGTTCGTTCACTCTCGCGAGAAGCACTTCCAAGTGGGCAGTACGAACTCCCTCTTGATGTTTCTGAGCTTGCTCAAGGGGCTTATCAGATCCGTTTAACAAGCGGACCTTTTGTCGGAGTTTCAGAGTTCCTCGTAGCACGGTAGGGCAAGCCACGGCTGGCGTTGCTATTTTTGTGTTCATCTATAACCTATGAGCACACCATGATCGACCGCATCGCATCGGCTCTCGGCTCAAAAGCCGATGACTATCTCAATCACACGTCGACGACGATCCCAAAGGAAAGCATCCATATTCCGTCGTCAGATTCGGTGCAGCAGTATTTTGGGGGTTCAGATCGTAACAACCGTGTGCTACGCAACTTGCAATGGTTGCACGGTACAGGCCGCCTTGCGAATTCCGGATATGTCTCAATTCTTCCGGTGGACCAAGGCATTGAACACAGCGCAGGGGCCTCGTTCGCAAAGAACCCAATCTACTTTGATCCGGCACGGATTGTTGAGCTTGCAATCGAGGGTGGATGCAACGGGGTTGCATCTACTTTTGGGGTGTTAGGAAACGTTGCACGCACATTTGCACACAAGATCCCTTTCATTGTGAAGATCAATCACAACGAACTCCTTACATACCCAAACAAATTCGATCAAGTTCTGTTTGGTACGGTGAAGCAGGCTGCCGACATGGGGGCTGCGGCCGTTGGTGCAACGATCTATTTCGGTTCACAAGAAAGCACGCGTCAAATTACCGAGATCGCAAATGCGTTTGCTCAGGCTCACGAGCTTGGCATGGCAACGATTCTGTGGTGCTACGTTCGAAACAATGCGTTCAAATCAGACAAAGACTATCACGTGTCAGCGGATCTGACTGGACAAGCCAATCATCTCGGTGTTACTATCGGAGCCGACATCATCAAGCAAAAGTTGCCGGAGAATAATGGCGGCTTCAAAGCATTGAACATGGGCAGTTCGAGCTATGGCAAGCTCGACGAGCGCATGTATACTGAGCTCTCGTCTGACCATCCAATTGACCTTTGTCGTTATCAGGTGGCGAACTGCTACATGGGACGCGTTGGCCTCATTAACTCTGGAGGCGCTTCCGGGTCAAACGATATGGCAGAGGCGATCACCACTGCGGTCATCAACAAGCGTGCAGGTGGAATGGGGCTTATCAGTGGCCGCAAGGCCTTTCAGCGACCGATGAATGAAGGCGTGGCTCTGCTTAACGCAATACAGGATGTGTATCTCTGTGAAGACGTGACGATCGCCTAATGTCAGATACTGAACAGAAACGTGGTGCGCTTTCGGAGCTACGGAGACTTCTTCCGTATGTGCGGCGGTACCCAAAGCTCGTTACATGGGGCTTGGTGTTCGTTACGATTTCAAACGTCTGCTCTACCACGATCCCATTCGTCATCGGGAAGACGATCGATACATTGCGGATCTCTGCATATGCGTCCGGCGATATTGCATGGCTTATCACGCAAATCCTGCTACTAACAATCGGTAGTGGTCTCGGCATGTTCGCTACCCGACGGACTATCATCGTGATGTCGCGCTTCATTGAAGAGGATCTGAGGAACGACTTCGTCGTAGCCTTAAAGGATCAATCACAGAGGTTCTTTCACGTGAGATCAACTGGCTCACTCCTCGCACATTTCTCCAATGATATCAATGCTGTTCGCGACTTCATAGGTCCGGCGATCATGTACAGCGCAAATACGATCACGATGTTCGCCCTTGCATTGTCGTGGATGATGCGGATCAACATTCCACTCACGTTTGCCATTCTCATCCCTGTGCCTCTTGTGGCAACACTAACATATCGTTTAGGGAGACGCATTCACGAGAACTATCGCATCACCCAAGAGCAATACGAGCATATCACAACACACGCGCAGGAAACCGCTTCGGGAATTCGCGTTGTACGCGCATATGAGCGCGGAGATTACGAAGCAGAACGGTTCGATGAGCTCAGCATCGAGTATTACCGCAAGAATATGCGTCTCGCGCGAACACAATCACTGATGATGCCTGGCATGGCAGTACTATTCAACCTTAGTTACATCATCGTGATTGGCCTTGGTGGGTATAATGTAATGCATGGATCTATGAGCGTAGGAGATCTCACGCAGTTTTTCATCTACCTTAATCAGCTCCTCTGGCCAATAGCCGCCATCGGGTGGGTAACCAGTATGATCCAGCGTGGGTCAGCGTCAATGGGCCGTCTCGGGGCGATCATTGAAGCCCCTTGTGAGATCGTTGATAGTGCTACTGTCTCGAGCGAAGATATTCGCGGTGATGTTGAACTGGACAATGTTTCACTGTCTTATGACGGCGAGCATTTTGTGCTTAAGGATGTTTCAGTGTCGGTTACGGCTGGTGGGAGTTTGGGTATCGTTGGTACCGTAGGAAGTGGCAAGACATCCTTGATCGGACTTTTACCCCGGCTTTATGACGCCACGTCGGGAACTGTGAAAATTGACGGTATTAATGTGCGCTCAATGTCGATAGTGACTCTTCGCGGTTCAATAGCAGTTGTACCACAAGAGTCGTTTTTGTTTTCTGATACTATTCGCGAGAACATCCGCTTCGGACGCCCAACGGCAAGTGATGAGGACGTCCTTCACGCCGCACAATTAGCGCAGCTAGACAGTGAAGTGTCCGGATTGCCCCATGGGTTTTCTACCGTCGTAGGCGAGCGCGGCGTCACACTTTCAGGTGGACAGAAGCAGCGTACAGCCCTTGCCAGGGCTATTGTCAGCGATCCTTCGATACTAGTACTCGACGATTCTCTCTCGGCTATCGATGCAGATACCGAGTCGCGCATTCTTAACAGCCTTGACGAAGTAATGAAGGGCAGAACCACCATCCTCATCTCTCATCGCATCTCAACGGTGAAACGATGCGACGCGATCATCGTACTTCAGAATGGACGAATCATTGAACGGGGTACTCACGAGGAACTCATTGGATTAGGTAGCGTCTACGCAGACATGTATGAACGTCAACAACTTGAACAGCAGCTAACAGCATGAAAATCTACGACAACGTCCTCCAGCTTATCGGCAGCACACCTCTTGTTCGCCTGAACCACATCACGTCTGGGATTGACGCCCAAGTCTATGTCAAGCTTGAGAGTCTCAATCCAGGAGGTTCAGTCAAGGACAGAATTGGCATTGCAATGCTTGAAGCTGCAGAGCGAGATGGAACGATCAAGCCAGGCGCCCTCATTATAGAGCCAACGAGTGGCAATACAGGAATAGGACTCGTTCTTGCCGCCAGGCTGAAAGGATACAACTGCCTATTCGTCATGACCGACAAGGCTTCGCAAGAGCGTGTTCGATATCTCAAAGCTCTTGGAGCGGACGTTCTGGTCGTTTCCAGCGCGGCTAAAATGAACTCACCCGAGTACTATTGGAATACTGCCAAGCGACTCAGCGAACAACTCCCCAATGCAATCATGCTCAACCAGTATGACAATCCGGCCAATCCTGCGATTCATGAGAAGACAACGGGTCCGGAGATCTGGGCTGACACTGAAGGCACGATAACGCACTTCATTGCCGGCATTGGCACTGGTGGAACGATCAGTGGTACAGCGAGATTCCTCAAAAACAAGAATCCGTCGATCAAGGTAATTGCGGCTGACCCTATCGGCTCATCGATCAAGACGTTTAAGGACACTGGTCGTCTCGTAGAGGCGTTGCCATATCTCATTGAAGGAGTTGGCCAGGAGCGGATACCCGGCAATCTCGATCTCAATCTCATTGACGACATCATAAACATTTCTGACAAGGAAGCGTTCATGACTGCTCGAGCCATGGCCCGTCAGGAAGGTATCTTTTGCGGAGGCTCTTCGGGAATGAATGTGGCGGCGGCGCTTCGCATTGCCAAGCTCCTTCCAAAGGAAGCTGTTGTGGTGGCAATAGTGTGCGATACCGGTGAGCGCTATCTAACGAAGCACCATAGCGACGAATGGTTGACCGAAAAGGACCTGTTAGAAAGGGACAGACTCATGCTGAGAGACATTGTGTCTGTTAAGCGCACGCGAGGAGTTCTTCCGCAGTTAGTGTCGCTTAGTTCCACAGCGACGGTTCAAGAAGCCCTCTCTCTCATGAGCTCGTATGAAGTCAGCGACGTTCCGGTTATCGACGGCGATACGCTTGTGGGAACTGTTAGGGAGAACAAACTCATGTCGGCCGTGATTGAAGATCGGTCAGCGCTAGACCGCAAGATCGAGAACGAAATGGATACACCGGCACCAATAGTTGACGCTCACGAAGACGTGCAGACAGGCATCAACATGCTACGCAACACACCGATGATCGTTATCAGTGAGTTTGGACGACTTAGCGGAGTGATCACGAGACACGATGTCCTGGAGTATCTGTAGCCTCTAAAAACTACTTCAGAAGTACATCCCATGTGATCGTGAATTCAATGGGAATGTTCGTGACAGTTGTTCCCTCTGAGAACACTGTGAGACTGTCCGTTCCATGAAACGAACCCTTGATCGAATTTGGGTTGGCCGGGTTTATCGTTCCGGAAAAACTGCCTAAGGCACCATTGGTAAATGGAGTGAAGTATGTAATAAATGGAATAGTTGCCGGGCCTTCCAGTTTGTTATAAGACGTCCCGATACAATTCTCCCATATCTCTTCCACTGAAGACCCGGGATTAAGTGTGGCGAGCTGCGCTACGATCGCCAACTGATATGTCCCGTCGGCATTGATGTTCATCGTGCCTCCGCCCGGCTGCATTGTAGAGGGCGTGCTGGTGTATCTCAACACGGTCAAGTCGCGGTTTGTAATCGTCTTGCTGTTGCATTCATACGTAGTTGTGTGATCCGTAGACCAGAACGTCGCCCCCCCATACTTTTGGTTATCCCAGTTTATTGTTCTCACACCGGACACGGTAGTGACAGGCACACTCGTTAGGTCAAATTTCAAGTTGCCATTCGCAAGGACTGTCTTTGTTTCAACAATTCCGGTTCCCTTAGTTCGTGAACCATCAATAGAAACAACAAGGGTTACCGTGCCCAACGCCGTTGACGTGACTGGGTCCTTTGTAGCAACCGTATCTGACGCACACGAGCCTACTATGGTGGCTGAGAAACATGCTAGCACCAATACATTGAAATATGACATTGCTTACCTCTGATTATGGCTTCCACCACGTGAGATCGATCGCATCTTCACCGCCATCAACTCCTAGCACCTCCCCATTGATCCACTGAGCCTCCTCTTTCACGAGAAGTCGGATCACATTCGCGATATCTTCCGGACGAGTCAGGCGGTGGTTCGGATTACGCATGAGGGCATTATTCATGATGACGTCCCTTCCCGGAATCTTTGCAAGCGCCGGTGTGTGCGTAACCCCCGCACGAATCGAGTTGGCCGTAATGCCGTAGGGGGCAAGTTCTAACGCCAACTGACGGCAGTAGGATTCCATCGCAGCTTTAGCAGCCGACACTGCTCCATACATAGGAAGCACACGTGTTGCACCCGCGCTGGTCAGGCCAACGATGCGACCACCTGGAGCCATAAAACCATTGCGCACAATGTCTTGTGTGTAATAGATGAGAGAGTTCGCCATTACGTTGATCGTCATATCAAGGTTCTTTTCACTGATCGCATCCGCTAGAGCATCCGTGATGAACGGCTTGAGCGTTCCAAAAGCCAACGAATGCAACAACAAACGAAGGTAGCGTAACACGCACTCCCAATGCTATGAGCTCAGCTTTGAGCTCTTCTACCTGGAGGAGACCACCCGCTCTATCAAGGTGTACGCCGATGATATTAAATCCATCGGCAGCTAAAGCAAGTGCAGCCGCACGACCAAAGCCGCTTGATGCACCAAGGATGAGAGCGTATTGATTTGAGGCCATAGTTGTCTATTCTGGTTTCGAAAGAGGGAAAGATTACATGCAAAGCTAGGCAGAGAGCACTCTGCTACCAACCATTACTCCTTCATGAAGACATAACCCCCTGTTGTGGCACCCCATACTTGAGTGCCATCTGAAGAAAAACCACGATCCCAGCTGATGATGCGGTTGGCTAAGATTTTCACCTCAGAAGTTGCGTACGATGCGCCACGCAGTTCACTGGAACATGCCGTGCCATGGGTGGATCCAAAGAACATCTCGCTATCCATCTGCATGTAGACCTCACACCCTCTGCGGATGGCGATGTCTTCGAGACCAAGGTTTGCCAAAGAAGTTGTGTCCCTCCATGCACCGATCACAGCGGCCGGCTTCTTCCACGTGTAGACCTGTGACTCAATCATGTTCTCTTCTACCCGGTGAACGTGATACACACGCTGTCGGTATGGCTTGTCAAGAGATGTTGAAATGGCCTGTTCTACCAAAAGCCAGTATCCGTCCGTTCTCTCCCTCCAGATTCGTTTCATGTGCAACCGAACATTGAAGTACGACGTATCAGCTTTGGATTGCAATTCACTTGAAAATGAACCTTCCATCCAAGCCACAAGCACCTCAAGATCGGCATCAGGTTTCTGGGCTCTGACTGCACACGGCGAGAATAGCAACAGTCCAATGAGAACCACAAGAATAGTTTTTACTTGCATCGTTGTGCTAACTCTTCAAAAGTGAGAATGATATACGTTGCGTCGCCACGAGGCGTTACATGAGGAACGGCGCAAGCGAACAAGTCGCGAACCAATGCGGCAGCTTCCTCACTTGTAAGCTTGTCTCCGCGTCGCACAGCCTGCCGTGCCGCATAAATGGAAGCAACTCCCTCCTTACGGCGTTCTTTTGGTAAGGACCCCGAGGCCTCCAATGCCTGTAATATCTCATCGAGAGCAGACTCTTCGCTACCCGGCCGCACATCCGATGGAACGGCTTGCACATGTACCGAGCCATCGATCATTACATCTAGACGAAAGCCAAGATCGGAGAACTCTTCGGCATACTCACGAAGCAGAGCGCCCCGAGTTGGGCCGAGCCTCACAGTTACGGCAAAGAGCAGTGACTGCCCCAAAGAATCTTGCTCTGTTCTCTTCAATACTCGTTCATAAATAACACGCTCGTGTGCCGATCGTTGATCCACAACTACAAGTCCCTCAACGCTTGTTGTAACGATGAACTGCCCCCCAGCCTGCAGCACACCGCTCGTCTCCTGCTCTTCGCGCCTAGCGAAAAGTTGGCCGTATGCCTGCTGCATCGTCGATGAAAACACCGGCTCTCTGGGTGGCAGGAAGGGGCTCCCCTGATGCTGACTAGGAGGACCAAGGATCTCACCGGTAAATCGATTTACGATGAAGCTCGTTCCATCCGACTTCGAGGGCAGTGACTGAAGCGGCCTGCTAGCCAAGGGTACATCGCCTAGGAAGCTTGGGATTACATTGGCCTGAGATAGGACCTTTGTTACGGCCTGCTGAACGAGGAGATAGATCTGTCTTTCGTCGTCAAACTTCACTTCTTGTTTTTGAGGGTGCACGTTCACGTCAATGCGTCGCGGGTCAACGCTCAGATGCAGCACGAACACAGGATGCTGTCCGGCATCGAGGAGATGCTCGTATGCCGAAGCAACAGCATGTGCAAGTGAGCGGCTAACTATTGGCCTCCTATTAAGAAATAGAAATTGTCCGCTTCTACTTTGTCTTGCAACATGCGGGAGACCAACGAACCCAGAAATAGAGAACCCACCTTCTGCCGATTCAACTGATACCAAGGATCGGGTGGCGTCAAGTGACAAGACGTCTGAAATACGCCGGCGAAGATCGGCTGGGCGCAGGTCAAAGACTAAGGCCTGATCGTCGTAGAACACAAATCGAACATCCGGACGTGCGAGAGCAACGCGCTGCATCGTTTCGCTTATATGTCTAAACTCAGTAAGATCCGACTTCAGAAATTTGCGCCGAGCCGGCACGTTGTAAAACAGATTTCGGACGAGCACTTGCGTCCCTTCGTCCAATGATGACCCATGAATCTCAACGGCACTACTTGGGCGAGACAGCAAGGTCCAGCCAACATCATCAGTTGCGCGACGAGTTCTGACCTCAACATCAGCTATTGCAGCTATGGACGCCATAGCCTCGCCCCGAAAACCAAGAGTCTGAATCGCGTGTAAGTCATCCTCCGAAGAGATCTTGCTAGTAGCATGCCGAATGATGCTTAACTCCAGATCTTCCTTTGACATGCCGCTGCCGTTATCGATGACGTGTATCAACTGCTTCCCGGCTTCACGCACAACAACTGTGATTGAGGTTGCACCCGCGTCGATCGCATTTTCAACAATCTCCTTCACGGCAGATTCAGGACGCTGAACCACCTCCCCTGCTGCAATCTGGTTGGCAAGATGTTCAGAAAGAACGTGTATTGTACGGTCAGTCATTTATTGGGTACCCATGTGAACGCTTTTCCAGGGTAACCGCAAAAAAGGCCGGATCCATCGCGACTTCATTCGGCGTACATCCATGAATTCAGATGTTCCAATGCCCACCGATAAACCATTAAGCGTCCACTGCGACATATATCGTTGATAGAAAGGGCCGTTTTCACAGGTTCGCATATTATGGCACTCTACTGTTGTTGGCAAGCCTGTTGCATCCAATCCATTGATTACTACTCGTCGGCAGAGACGAAGACCCATGTAGCTCATCCGTGGTCGCTCGTATGAAATCGAAACGTCCTTCCACTCAACGACGTGTCCGATTTCATCAACCTCTCCCACCCATTGAAAGGGGCTTGTTGCATTAGGAGTCGCAAGATAAATGATGCTTCGTTCTGAAGTGTGCAC
>JAPLFN010000067.1:14667-21393 GCA_026390655.1 Candidatus Kapaibacterium sp. | reverse complement strand
CGGAGAATGCCGTGTCTACGTTAACGTCCTCGCCTTCAGTGAGTTTTATCGAGACATTCGCATGGCATCTGGGCGCCGCAAGCACCCAACCATGGTCTGCCGCGAAGGGTTCAGTTGAAGGGCTCGCACCTTCTGAATGCAGGGTGAGCTCTACGTGTGCGCCCTTACCCTTGCCGCTTGATGGGGCATCTATGACAAATTTCCACTCCCCTTCAACCGGTTCACTGAAGCTCGAACTTCCTACAGATGAGCGCGGACTTTCATTTGAAAAGGACGCGTCGTTAATGGGACATCCGGTAAATGCAAACGCAACTCTAACACCATTATGATAGACACTGAGTGCATATCCGGCGGCAAGGTCACTAGGATCATCGAGATAGTCGGGCGTCATTGGCATCCCCCGGAACATAATCATCACGACGCCCCATTCCGCGTTCTCAGATAACGCATCGGCATACCACCATTCATAAGCCCCAGCGTCATTAAGAAAATGAGCGTGGTCGTGTCTATATCCTGTGAGAACTTGCATGTGTATTCAGGTGTTTGATAGTATTCAAAGGTACCGAAACCGCGCCGTTCGTAGCTTTAGCGATATCATGACAATAATCAGCCTTCAAAGTCTCCTTCTGGGGTACAATCTCATCATCACAGGCATAATCGCTGCTTTGTTGGGGATCAGTATCTACAACCTTCTACGGTTCGCTCGATTGCCACCAGCCATGGTTAGAGCGACGGGCCCGTCGGTTTCTATTCTTGTTCCGGCACGAAACGAAGAGCGCTGTATTGAGGCCTGTGTTCGTTCTGTTTGTGAGCAGAGTTATGACAAAACCGACGTCTACGTGCTAAACGACGGTTCTACGGATCAGACCGCGCCTATCTTAGACCGTCTCAGAAAGGAATTCGGACATCTGCATGTGATAAACGGTGCTCCGTTGCCTGAAGACTGGGTAGGTAAGTCATGGGCGTGCCATCAGCTTTCTGAGGTGGCAAAGGGTGAGATTCTCATTTTCACTGATGCAGACACGGTACATCAAACAGATATGGTGAGTCGGTCACTTCTGTTTATAGAGCAAAATGATGTGGCGTTCTTCTCACTCATTCCGTACCAGGAACTAGGGACAATGGGTGAGAACATCGTCATCCCAATGATCCATTTTCTGTATTTCGCCTACCTCCCTAACGACCTCATTCTTCATAACCGAAGCGTGTCTATTGCCGCTGCAAATGGCCAGTTCATGTGTTTCACCAGACCTGGGTATGACAAGGTTGGCGGACATCGCAGTGTGAAGGGGTCCCTTGTAGAGGACGTCTTCCTCGCTAAAGCAACGAAGAGGGCTGGCCTACGGATCGCGCTGGTGGATGGCACAGATGTTGTTTCATGCCGCATGTACACGTCCGCTTCTGAAGTCACAAAGGGGTTTTCAAAAAATTTCTTTCCGGCAACGAACTACAATCTGCCGTTGACCGTCCTCTTTCTCTTCCACTTAACATCGGCCTATATCATACCGATTCCAATGGTAGTCTTAGGCATGACGTTAGGTCAGCCACGTATCATCTTCATGGCGGCTCTACAACTCATTATGAGTGGGATCATTCGGCTTCTCATCAGCTTCCGGTTCGCCATGCCGTGGTGGCATGTTTTCCTGCAGCCACTGACGGGGATCTGGTCTGTGATCATTGGCATAAACTCCATTCGATGGGCATTTTCCAAACGAGGCGCTCAATGGAAGGGCCGACATTACGCCACACGAGGCACTACAAATGCGTGAACCAACAGAGGGTGACAAATTTCTCGATCTATTCCTTTTGCGAATGCGAGAACCGGACTATGCCATAGACCAACCATACTACACGACGGGTTCAATCGTTGCCGCAGCTCTCATGCGAGTTTCGATTCTTGGTGCTGCTAGTTTTCTGCTGAGTCTTTACGCACAATCAAACACTGTGTGGTGGTTCGCAATGCTGTCCTTATGGGGAATTGGGGTGTATCCAGCTTGGATGCAATACCAACGATTTCACGAACGAGTGGAAAAGATCACGGCTGGTACACTGTGTGGCGCATGCAGACACTTCAACCCAACAAATCAGCTATGCATGGTCTTAGACGAACACGTCACCTCAGAACATCCTCCGTGTGAGGGCGAGGCATGGGAGCCGAAGTAATTATTTTACGTCAATGAGTTTGTAGCGTCCGTTCTCCTTCACTTCAAACGTGAAGGTCTGTTTGATACCATTGGCATAGCGCCATATTTCTCTCGACGCGTCAGACGTTAAGTTTTTCTTGATCTCTGTTGGCTGTCCGTACAGAATAAACACCTTTCCACGGTCAGACCTAGCGCCATCAGGTTCAGAAAGTGTGCCAAATGCGAAGAATGCGTTATCGACTCTGCGAAAGTACTCCGCCATACGCTCATTATATGTAGTCGTAGCTGTCTGATCTTGTCGACGCCACCAATTCATTAACGCTTCGCGGTTCTCTGAATCACTTCCACTCGATAAAGAATCGATCTGATCATCAGTGCATATGTATCTCATAGACTCGATAGCATAATCAACCGTTCGTAACGAGAACGGCATCATCTCCCACAGAATCTGAAACCTCATTTCGATTGTGTCACGGCTATTCACGCGAGTGAGTTGCAACGTGTACCTTCCCGGCACCATCGAGGCCAAAGGAATTGGCACAGTCACAGATGCGATGGGTCGTTCTGGTACCGGCTGTTCCAGCATTTCGAGGTATGCCGCATCACTTGACGAAAGTGGAGACACTCTCGGGAAACGGTTGCGGACGGAAAGCACCTGCCCATCCACGTCGTTCACCCGCCACCAACGAATGTCTCGCTGATCCCATGGCAACTGCCTGATGCGATAGTCATACGCAGTCTCGACCGTATCAGCCACCAACACGAGCGCACGTGCATCATTAGATCCGAACGGCAAATTATTGCTGAAGACAAAAAGTCGGATCAGCTCTTTTCCATCCTTCATAAGGGGCTCACCGAACACGGGAGGAGTGAGCTGCCTCGTAGGTCGTTTAGGAGTGAAAGAAACGGGAGGAAGCTTGATCTTCTTCTGGTTACTTTCTTTCTGTGATTGTATCTCCAAGGTGAGGACATATGTGCCGGGACCAACGACTAGCCGCTGCCAGCCAAAGTGGAAGTCAGTCTTGCTATTCGTTTCCTCAAAGGTATTTGTATAGGCTACGTCGCGCCATTGCACCCTTTGCCGAATCACACCTAACGTATCACGGAGTTCAATACTCACTGCCATATCGGCGGAGTAGTTTCCTCGCACCTCAGAAGCCTTAGTAACCTTTGTAAAACTGAGAAAGTCATTTGCCATTCTAAAAAACACCGCGATAACGGCAGAGTCTTTCGACCCCACTGTTGGGACTACATAGGAGTCGGCATAGAACCTGTCTCCATAATCGATGAGCATTGCCCTATTCTTTATGGTCTGCTGTCCTTGCCCCATAACGATAGCAGGAAAGGACAACGCGAGTATGACAGATGCGAGATATGGAATCTTCATAGTTGTTGTGGTGATTCGGAACGCACTTCATCTATAACATCACGGAGGATGACAGCTGCGGCCATCTGGTCCTTAACGCCCTTTGTTTGACGCTTTTTCTTCTTCACACCGGTTGCGATCATAATCGAACGTGCCTCTTTGGTGGAGAATGCCTCATCGGCTTCGTACACAGGCAGTGACGTATGAAGACGCAATTCTGTGACAAATCGCTCAATGGTCTCAATAATTGGTGTAACCCGATCATCGTGATGACGTGGTACACCCACAATAACGACCTCGGTTCGATCTGCCGAAAAACATGCGACGAGCTTCTGCAACACATCGGGAGTGTTCTCAATAACTGGGCGGGTAGAAACCACGATGTGCATCTCGTCGCATACGGCCACACCAATGCGACGCAGGCCGAAATCCAGTGCACAAAGGCGCTTTCCTACGAGAAAAGAACGTTCGAGTTTGGTCATACTTCCACCTCTTCAATGGCACGTCCTACCCTAGGGCGAACCTCCATTTCATGGGGGATACGAAATATCACCTGCGTTCCCACACCCTGCTCACTCGTAACCCGAAGTGAACCCGAATGAAGGTTCATTACGTGTTGCATGATCATGGTTCCAATTCCTGTGCCACTGCCATCCTTTGCCGAGGTGAAGAATGGCTTCATCATGTTTGACATCGTCTCAGCATCCATTCCAACGCCCGTATCACTCACACGCACGTACACGTTAGCCCGATCGAACCAGGTAGCAATCTCAATAGTGCCCGGCTGTCCTCGCAGAGACTTGATTCCATTCTCTACAGCATTGCGAATAGCACGCGATACCTTAAGGCGATCAACATTCATCATCGTCCCACGCAGCTTCATTGCGAAGGACACGTGTGGGAACATAACGGGGTCAAATTCATGTCGTACTTCAGTACAGAGCTCCGCACTGTGAACCGGAACGCGAGTTATGTCCTCACTTCGCCCTACGCTCACAAGATCTCGGACGCGTTGAATGAGAACGCCCACTTGAAAGAGTATTCGTCTGCGACGTTCGGTGTTTCGTAGATCTGTGAACTCTCCGAGCTGTTCGGCATTGAGTCTGATGGTAGAAAGATTCGTTTGCATATCGTGGGCAAGTTGCGCCCAGTTCACCAAACGTCTCTTCTCGAGAGCCTCTGTGATATCTACACCTGTTATGATCGAACCAACGGATCTCCCTAACAGCCCTACCAAGGGCACCGAGCTGAAAACGTACTCACGCTGCTCATGTACTTGCGATATGGTGATTCGCTCTGACAATGCAGCTCTGGAACTTTGAACTTGAGACATGAACTGAGTAAGGGGCTCAAGCCCGGAACGCTGAGTGTACGATCGGAATAATCTTCGCATTGGAACACTCTTCGTGATACGCAGAAGCATCGCTGCACGTTCATTTGTTCGTGTGAGCCGCCCATTGCCGTCCAGGACAAAAACAAGACCCGCCCCTGGAATATCAATCATCGCGTTGAAGAACCTTACCTGGCGCCGGTACATTAGCCAGACCGAAACGAACAAGAATGTCAAAATCAACGGAACAACAAAGCGAAGAATAGCGTCCAACATCCGGACCACAAACCAGAAAGGGTGTGAATCCTTCTCTAAGACAAACGACGAGGTGTTTGACGAAACAACGAGAGAATTCCCCTGACTAAATGCATCGACCGACGTCCCTACCGGCAGACTGATCGCATCTCGCGAAATGATCTTGCCGTCAAGCATCATACTTACCATACCGCCGCTGAAGAGAATCATGATAGTGTCGCCATGAGCCATCAACGCTTGAGGGGATCCATACTCACCATTGATCATGGTCCCAGCGGGCAAAACCTCTGGAACATCATTCGCAGATGTCACTACAAGTTCAGGTCTGCCGTTCCTAGTGGTCAGCATTGCTAGCACCATGCCGGTAGGCAACCATATCGGGCAGATCAGTCTTTGGTCAATCGGTATCGCCCGGGTTCCTGTCGCAAACGTCGTCGGCTCTAACAATGAGAAAACGGTGCCACTTGCCCCTTCCAATGTCGAGAGCATCATCACGTAAGGACCTACCTGTTGAATCCGAGCCTTTTCCGACGCTGGCACCGAGCTGGAGGCAATTGCCCGTAGGGAGCTGTCGATCACCGACAAGAACGCAGAGGCCCCGATCGTATACGCCAGTGCAATACGTGAGCGCCCATATCCATGCAAATACGAAAGAGCAAACACATTCTGCTCCAGCGGAATCTGAAGAAGCCTTCCATCCTGTATGCGAATTGCATGAACGGCGCCTCCAACACGAACAATTGCATTGGGGTCTTCGGTTGCGCCAATGATCTCTATAGGCGTGGTCGCATTGATCTCGACGTCAACATCGAAAGCGACTTCCGGGACATTGCTCCGGTTAAGCTCCAGATCAACAAGGCTTATCATCACGCTACGGCCATCTACTCGCGCAACCAGATATCCTCCGAGCCAACGCATTGCATCTCGAACATCTTGGCCCAAGAAGCCTCGAATCTGGCTTGAGGTAACGCTATTCAGAATGGTTACGCCTGGCGACGAGGATGACCACGCAGGTTTTCTGGAAACGATAAGCAGTCGATGTGGATCCGTGTGATCAGGTACGATTCGCCCCTTCCAAGTTTTTTGCAGACTATAGGTAAGTGGCTCACCCGCATCAGCCCATAGCGTTGTTACCATTAGCACCAGACCGAGAACGATGCGTAAGATCATCATCGTGGTTGGACCTCGCAGATCACGTATGCATGCACACCTTCCTTACGTCCAACGTATCCGATCCGCTCACTCGTTGTTGCTTTTACTGCCACACGATCAATTGAAAGGCCACAAAGGGTTGCAATGTTCTGTCGCATTTCCATTTTGAATGGAAGAATCTTTGGTGACTCAAGCACGAGCGTGCAATCGATGTTTACGATGTAGCAGTTGTGCTCTGCGATCAAGCGCACGGCATGCTCTACGAATGCAGAGCTCGGCGCCCCTTTCCACTTCGGATCGGTATCCGGGAAATGTTCGCCGATATCGCCAAGCGCCAAAGCACCAAGCAACGCATCTACGAGTGCATGGAACATGACGTCACCATCGCTGTGAGCAACGGTGCCTAGGGGTGAGGGAACTGTGACCCCTCCGAGAACGAGCGACTCACCTTCGGCAAGGCGGTGCACGTCAAAACCAAA
>JAPLFN010000067.1:0-14660 GCA_026390655.1 Candidatus Kapaibacterium sp. | reverse complement strand
CATATGGCAAATCTACGTGATGCTGCGAATGTCGATATTTGCCATATGACAGAAACCCCTGTAACCGTGTCGGAATTGACCTATGCCATCAAGGGGCTTCTTGAGGAAGGCATCGGGGATGTGATGGTCTCAGGCGAGATCTCGAACTTCAAGCACCACAGCTCTGGACATCGGTATTTCACGCTGAAGGACGCCGATGCCCAGATCGGTGCCGTTATGTGGCGTAGCAGAACCCTGACATTCCGCCCGGAAGACGGCATGAGAGTGGTCGTCCGTGGAAAGCTCTCCGTGTATGCCATCCAAGGGAAGTACCAGATCGACTGCTCTGCCATGCGCCCAGAGGGCCTTGGCGACCTCCACATGGCCTTTGAACGGCTCAAGGAGGCTCTCAGGGCTCGGGGCTACTTTGACGAGTCCAGGAAGCGGCCACTTCCACGCCGGCCAAGGTCAGTAGGCATCGTCACCTCTGCCACCGGAGCGGCCCTGCAGGACATGCTTTCTACGATCAATACGCGCTTCCCTCTTCTCGATGTGGTGTTCCGTCCAACCTTGGTGCAGGGGGATGGCGCCTCTGAGGACATTGCAAAGGCAATTCGAGATCTGGATCGAGCAGGGTTGGATGTGATCATCATTGGTCGCGGAGGCGGCTCGATGGAAGACCTATGGTGTTTCAATACCGAGGTAGTGGCGGACGCGATCTTTACGTCAAACACGCCGATCATTTCGGCCGTAGGGCACGAGACTGATTTTACCATTTCGGACTTTGTTGCGGACCGCAGAGCCGAGACTCCTACTGCCGCTGCGGTGATCGTCACTCCTATAACATCTCACGATCTGCTTCTAGCTATTGAAGAGATGCGTTTGGAGATCGTTCGGACGATCAGTCTGCGCGTCATGGACCTCCTTGAATTCGCCAATGGATTCGTTGACGGTAGGGCGGCACGGCGGATCACCGAGCGTGTTCTTCTCAGACAACAACGCATCGACGAACTCACGACACGCTTTACGCGAAGCATTCTGCATCGCCTCGCGATCACTACCCAACGCGTTGACCATATCGTAGCGCTCAACACATCACTGCACCCATTGGCCCCGTTAAAGAAAGGCTATGCTGTTGTGGAGCGAAATGGGCATGTATTGACTGGAACCGATCGCCTCTCGAAAGGTGACATCGTCCGTTTGCGGCGTTTGACGGAGGTAAGTACCGTTGTTATTCAAAACACAGACCCGGCATCAACACCGAAAGAACATCATGGCTAAGAAAGCAGAAGAACCGTCCTTGGAACAGAGTCTGAAGAGACTCGAGGAGATCTCGACCTTACTCGATAGAGGAGAGTTGTCCATTGACGAACAACTCAAGATCTATGAAGAAGGGATGGTTCTATCTCAGCAATGTAGAGAGTATCTCGAACAAGCTGAGCTTAAGGTGCGCAGGCTCAGTGGCGAGGACAACGAGTCAGAATGATCGCGTCACTGACAGTCCTGTTTATGCTGAACGTTTTCAGCGCGTCACCACCTCCGGACACAAGATCCATGGTACATGTGAAGGGTCGAGTCTTTGTTATGGGCTCCGTGAATGGAGAGGATCCGGAGAATGAGAAGCCCGCACACAACGTGAAGGTTTCCGACTTCTGGATGGACTCCACTGAGGTTACGAACGCTCAGTATGACGTCTTCGTTCGCGCGACCGGCTACGTCACTATTGCGGAACGTCCGGTAGAATGGGAACAGATCCGTCTGCAAGTTCCGGCCGGTACGCCTAAGCCTGCCGACTCCCTTCTTCAGCCTGGATCGTTAGTATTCAATGTACCCGTGCCCGGCACACACAACGAAGATGTAACGAAATGGTGGAGCTGGGTTGTCGGTGCCAATTGGAGACATCCTGAAGGACCTCAAAGTTCAATTGATCAACGAATGGATCACCCAGTGGTTCATATCGCCTACGAAGACGCACAGGCGTATGCAACATGGGCGGGCAAACGACTACCAACAGAAGCCGAGTGGGAATGTGCAGCTCTTGCAGGTGCACACTCGGCGCGGTTCACTTGGGGGAATAGAATCCCTGATGATGATGACTCGGTGGCAAACATTTGGCAAGGAACATTCCCAGATAAAAACACCGAGCGTGACGGATACCTCCGGACGTCACCTGTGAAGTCGTTCAAGGCCAACAAGCTCGGCCTCTATGACATGGCCGGAAATGTATGGGAGTGGTGCTCGGATCTCTATCGAGCAGACGCTTATGAAGTGATGTCTCCCGGTTCATCCACGTCGCCACTCGTGAATCCGGTAGGACCGTCAACGTCATGGGATCCGGATGATGCAGTTCCTACAACTGTGAAGCATGTGATACGTGGAGGATCGTTCCTGTGCCATGCTTCGTATTGCGAATCTTATCGGGTGACTGCACGCCGCGGAGAGTCACCAGACACCGGTATGGCCCACATCGGATTTCGTTGTGTGAAGAGATGACGATTCGCAACGGGCTAAAGCCCGACGTCAGTCATTCGTCATTCGTCATTCGTAATTCGTAATTCGTAATTCGTAACTAGTAACTAGTAACTAGTAACTCGTAACTAGTAACTAGTCCTCACTCTTCGTGGGCCTCAGCATAAGGTCTCTGATCGCGATACGTGGATCAACATCCTCAAAGAGGATCTCGGCAACCTTCTGTGTGATCGGCAGCTCGATGCCAACACTTGCAGCTAATTCGATTGCAGCCTTGGTTGTTGTGAATCCTTAGGCAACAGCATTCATTGAAGAAAGAATGTCCGCGAGGGTTGCCCCCTTGCCAATCTCTTCACCGACTCTCCTGTTACGGCTATGACGCGACGCGCACGTGACGTAGAGATCTCCAAGTCCGGCGAGACCAAAGAAGGTGTTTTGCTCGGCACCTAGTGCAACACCAAGACGCGCTATTTCTGCAAGACCACGCGTGATCAGTGCGGCCTTCGTGTTATCGCCCAACCCAAGTCCATCAACGATGCCCGCAGCAATGGCAATGACGTTCTTTAACGATCCGCAGATCTCAACGCCGATCACATCATCGCTAGCGTATACACGAAAGGACGGAGTAGAGAACACCGATTGAACCGTGCGGGCTGTGTCAATATCATGCGATGCACACACAACCGTTGTAGGCATACGAAGGATCACCTCTTCGGCATGACTCGGTCCTGAAAGAACGGCAAATGACCTCATAGAAGGGGCAACTTGTGACAGGATCTCTGATACCCGTAAATGAGTGCCGATCTCAATACCCTTAGCAACATTGACGACGATCGCGCCGTTGACCACTTCGTCAATCACCGTCGAGCGGACGTACTGCGTGGGTGTTGCGTTGAGAATGATGTCACATCCCGTTAGCTCGCGAATTTCATGCGTCGCAACAACAGACTCAGGTAAAACTGAGCCAGGCAAAAATGCGTTGTTAGTCCGATTGCTATTGATGGCATCAACAACATCACGCTCACGTGCCCATAGCTGAATGTTGTGGCCATTTTCGGCAGCGACTGAAGACAGGGCAGTCCCCCACGCCCCCGCGCCAATGATTCCAATACGCATGATTTGAATTACGCCTGACGCTTGAAGATCATGAGCTTCGAGAAACGGTTTTCGGTTCCCGCCAAGAGTCGCTTAACGTTCGACCGATGGGCGTATATCACTATCGTAGACAAGGCTATCAAAAAAATCACAAGAGTATGATACCCCTCGATGGATACACCAAGAACGTTGTATCTAAAGGCCATCGTACTGGGAATGATGACTGCCGCAGCTATTGAACCAAGAGAAACGTATCCGGACGCAAAGAGTATCACGAGAAAAATGCCAACGCCTACAGCAACTTCAACCGGTGCAACAGCGAGGAGCACACCAAGGGATGTATTCATTCCCTTACCACCCTTGAAGCCAGCAAAGACGCTGAACATATGGCCAAGCACCGCAGAGAAACCTGCGATCAGACCCACAACTGTTTCATCTTCAAACGGTGTGCGGTTTACAAACGGCATTTCGGAATCAAAAAAGTAGGCTACAAGCAGGACTGCCAACAGCCCCTTAGCAATATCAAGAACCTGTACTACGGCTCCTGCCTTCCAGCCAAGCGTTCGAGATACGTTTGTGCTTCCCATGTTACCGCTGCCTACGGTTCGAACATCCACTCCGAAGAAACGCTTCCCGATAATGAGAGCGTTTGGAATGGAGCCGATGAGATAGCTCTGAACAACGATGATGATGAGCCGAAGGATCGGATCCATACATCTTCCCGTACTAGTGGAACACTACAACCCAAATCTACGGAGATGGAAGCATTTTGCGATGTGACAGTCATCATATGTCACAATCATAAGAGTCCGTATTATACGTCGTAGTGGTTCGTAGACTATTTGAAAGCGCCATTATGTCCGATGACGTGAAGCACCAAACCAAGAAGCGCCTCGAAGAGATTGATCGAGAGCTCGCCGAGCTCCGCACAGAGCATGCGGGACTGAAGTCGCGGTGGGAAACAGAAAAGGCCCAGATCCAGACGATACGGGGCTTAAAATCGGAGATCGAAGATGTAAAGGTTGAAGCTTCCGAGGCCGAGCGAGCTGGTGACTATGGGCGGGTGGCTGAGCTACGCTATGGCACTCTTTTAGAGCTTGAGAAGGGGCTCGTAGCAGCAAACACCAAACTCTTAGAGCTCCAGACAGACAAAGCTCTCCTAAAAGAAGAAATCGGAGCAGAAGATGTAGCAGAGATCGTTGCCAAGTGGACGGGCATTCCCGTCCAACGTATGCTTGAGTCGGAGCGTTCAAAGCTTCTGGCAATGGAAGAGCGGTTACATGACCGACTCATTGGACAGGAAGAAGCAACAGCCGCCGTGGCAAATGCGATCAGACGATCAAGAGCCGGTTTGCAAGATGCGAAGAGACCCATCGGGTCATTCATCTTCCTTGGATCTACCGGTGTTGGTAAGACTGAGATGGCACGAGCACTCGCCGAGTTTCTTTTTGACGATGAAAATGCCCTCGTGCGCATTGACATGAGCGAATACATGGAGAAACATGCGGTGTCCCGGCTACTGGGTGCTCCTCCGGGGTATGTTGGATATGAAGAAGGTGGTCAGCTGACAGAGGCGATACGGCGAAGGCCATATGCCGTTATACTTCTTGATGAGATCGAAAAAGCTCATCCAGACGTCTTCCATGTGCTGCTGCAGGTTCTCGATGATGGTCGCCTTACAGACGGACAGGGACACACTGTGGACTTTAAGAACACCATCATTATCATGACATCAAATCTTGGTTCGGAACTCATGCAGGACCGGATACTGGAGATCACCGAAGAAAATCGTGACGAATTGGTCTCGAGACTACGACTGGAGATCGTTGACCTCCTACGTAAGCGACTGCGTCCTGAGTTCCTGAACCGTGTCGATGAAATCATTTTGTTCAAACCGCTTGTACCATCTGAGGTGCAAAAAATCGCAGCCATTCAAATCGATGCGGTTGGTAAGCGCCTTCATGATATTGGCATCGAAATGGTCGTGACACCCAATTGCATCGAATGGCTTGGCAAGCGCGGGTATGACGTACAGTTGGGCGCCAGGCCTCTAAAGCGTGTAATCCAGCGGTATCTCGCCGATCCGCTTGCATTAAAGGTGCTTGGTGCGGAAGTTCGTGCAGGAGACACGGTGAGGGTAGAATGCGACGATAATGGTCAAATGACCTTCGATATTGCCTCTTCTTCCACCTAATTCGCCACGTTTGATTTTTTTGACTCTGACTCCATCCATGAAACAATACCACCGCCAATCACTAGCACTACTTGCGACAATTGTAGGTGTGGCGTGCTTTTCAAATCTCATTCAGGCACAGGAAGACGTCTCAACAGGTCCGGATCCCTTGGTCAAGTCCGACGTGAAGAGTTCCTACATGAGGGGTGTTACTTCTGATTTTACGTCACGTGTTGCAACCCTACGGCTCTTGAACGCACGCGGTGCTGCCGACGGTTCGATCACAATACGAGCCCTCTTACTAGACTCAGCGGGCAATGAGTTTCGATGGCAGTCCACCCTGGGTGCATTTTCTGCTGATGTGGGATGCAGGGCCGCTGCACCCGTTCGTTCGTCTGCTTCAAAGGTTGACGAGCGGCTCTGGACGGCAGGTACTCCAAGCACATCAGCCGTGGTTTTGTGCGACAACTCCATGATGTCTGGGACTGTCGCACGAGATGTTGTGCGTTCACTTCGAAACATTCTACCGGACGTCTCAGGTCGTGACAGCATTGGCGTGGTGCTCTTTGATCACGACCTGCTGGAGCTTACGCCTATCTCACCTGTGGTTGCTGCAACGGAGAAGTGCAACCCAGACGTTGTTACCGCTGCTGATGGCCTCAATGCCGTGTATAGCGCCTGTATGTCGGGATTAGCGATGCTCTCGGATCAGCATCAGGGGCGCGTTCTGATCGTGGTTACAACGAGTGACGACAACGCATCTGTGTCCGTAACGACAGCTGATATCGTCAGACGCGCTGCTGAGCTCCAAGCGTCGATCTATGTGATTCGTGTTGGCCAATCTTCCCGAGCATATCCCTACCGGTATCTTTCGGCAGCAACGGGCGGCAGACTCTACACCATTTCCGATGATGATTGCGCTAGCGTAGGATCTATCGTGCGTGAGATCCTTTACGCATCCAAACACGGGCTCGAGATATCAGTCCCGGCAAATCTTCAATCTGCTTCGTGCGACGATATTTGGCTTAAGCTTCGATTTGAGCAAGACACAACGAGCCCCATACTTTTTGACTCGTTACTCCTACCAATGAAAACCCGAGCGTATCGCACCTCACCCGCCATTGTAGCAACATTTGCGGACACTACCGAGGTGGGGCTCCAGAGCTTCTACCCGATTCTGGCTTCGATGGCGGAACAACTCATGGCAGATTCAACTATTCGCATTGAGCTTATTGGGCATGTAAGCGGAGATGTAAAAGGGAATTCAGATGACCGAGCATTTGAAAGAACGGAGTTCGTTCAGGGATTTCTTGTTGCCTACGGAGTAAAAAAGAAACAGATCGTTCTGCGCTCCGAGGGTAGTCGCCGGCCACTGTACTATTTGCAGCTCGACGGTGCACAGAGGCTCTTGAACAATCGCGTTGAAGCACGATTCCTTGTTGCCGATGATGAGCCGTACACCATCACGTTGGACCAAGTAGCTACAGAAGAACAAGCCGGTAAGCTTGCTGATGTATGGGAGCAACGGGGCTACAAAGCCTACTTTGAGGCCGGTGTGGCAAATCGCATCCCCGTCTATAGAGTGAAGCTATGGGGTTATCGTAGCATTGCGGAAGCTCAGAAAGAAGTCGTTGCACTCAAGAAGTACAAGCCAAAATCTTCTATCATTGAATAACGACGGGTAACTAGTAACTAGTAACTAGTAACTAGTAACTCGTGCTTCGCTTCCAGCCAACGCTCTGCATCGATAGCAGCCATACATCCTGAGCCGGCAGCGGTAATTGCTTGACGATAAACGCTGTCCTGAGCATCTCCGCATGCAAACACACCCTCGATGTTTGTGGCTGTGCCCTTACCCTTCGTTACGATATACCCAACATCATCCATGTCGATCAGACCGGTGAATAGCGATGTATTGGGTTGATGACCAATGGCGACAAAGGCACCATCTGCCAAGACGTTGGACGTCTCATTCGTTAGGGTGTTGCGTAGTCGCAAGTGCGTTAACTTTTTAATCCCGTTGTCGTTTGTAACACCAATGTATTCATCAACTGTTGTGTTGAGCATAAAGGTGATTTTGGGATTTGCCTTTGCCCGCTCAAGCATGATCTTGGATGCGCGAAACTCTTCTCTACGGTGAACAATGGTCACGGACTCTGCAAAGCGTGTTAGATAGTTCGCCTCTTCCATCGCGGTGTCCCCACCACCAACAACGAACACATTGAGTCCGCGGAAAAAGAATCCATCGCATGTTGCACATGCACTTACGCCGAAGCCCATGTATTCGCTTTCGCCATCTGCCCCTAACAACTTTGCAGTGGCTCCGGTTGAGACAATCACGGCTTTTGCGACCGTCTCCTCACCCCGTTCATTGGTTAACACAAACGGACGCTTTGAAAGATCGACATTGGAAATAGTCTCATACTTAGAGACCGCACCAAATCGATGTGCTTGCTTGCGGAAGATCTCCATAAGCTCTGGGCCCATCACGCCATGCTCAAAGCCCGGATAGTTCTCTACTTCCGTGGTAATGGTGAGCTGTCCGCCAGGTTGAGCCCCTTCGAAAAGGGTAACGTTGAGCCCGGCGCGGCTGGCATAAAGGGCTGCAGTGAAGCCTGCGGGTCCAGATCCGATGATGGCGATGTCTGTCATGAGATTACGGTGTTACGGGATTACGGGGTTACGGGCTGCGAGAGCATGCTCTCACGTTACTTGAGAGAGCGAGCGTTTCGCTGTAGCCCTTCAAGTTTTGGTCTCTTCAGGGGGCTATGACGAAACCGCTCGGCAAATCGTGCGGGTTGCAAATCTACGAGGTCTGACGGAGAGAGCACAGTTACACCCTCTCGCGGCTCGAACCTCTCTTCTGAAGTTGGCGTCTGGAATCTGTTCCATGGACAAACATCCTGACAGACGTCGCAGCCGAACAGCCATCCATCGAGGTTTTCCACAATGTGGAGAGGTATATCCACATCGGCCTTGGTTTCAATGGTCCAATAGGAAATGCACTTTGTTGCATCAACCACCTTGGGCTCAACGATGGCCTTGGTTGGGCAGCCATCAAGGCATGCAGTACACGAACCACAGTAGTCATCCATTGGCGTGTCCGGTTCAAGATCGGCCGTAGTGATGATGACCCCTAGAAAGAACCAACTCCCGATATCGCGACGAAGGATGTTCCCGTTCTTGCCCATCCATCCAATGCCTGCACGCACTGCCCACTCCTTTTCAAGAACAGGTCCCGTATCGGTGTATCTCCTCGTAACAGAATCAGAAATGATCGACTTCACTTCTGTACTGAGTGCATCAATCAATGGCGGCAATACTAGATGGTAATCGTCCCCCCATGCATATCGCGCGATCTTTCCTTTTGCGTCTTCAGGATGACGATGCGGTGTGTAGTAGTTACGTGCCACTACTATCACGCTCTTGGCTTCGGGCACGATTTTGGAAACATCTTTACGCGATTCGGCGTTACGCTCCATGTACGACAGTGAACCATGATATCCACGCATGATCCACTCTTCGTAGTGTGTATATGCTTCAGTAAGGGGCTCAGCACGCGCAATGCCAACTGCGTCAAATCCGAGACGCAATGCAGCATCTTTCACGCGTTGCGTATGATCTTGCCTCTTGGTCATGCTTTTAAGAATGTCATGATATGCTGCGCTAGCACTTCTACATTGACACGTTCTATGGGATGTTTCGTGCCAGGCAACACTCCAAGCTCCGATGATGGAGTTGCTGCATAAAACGCAATGGTTTCAGCCAGAGTCACCATCTCATCACGATCGCCGATCCCATATCGTATTGGGATGGAGATAGCGGTACACCGCTCAGGCGTCAATACAGGTTGTGCCCCAAGTGTTTGCATGAGGACCGCCGTTTTTGTGAGTACCGTTCGCCAACGATCTTGGCCGTGACGACGTGCAAGGTCCACTGCATATGCCGGAACCTTGGCTTCGATCTTTTCAGCGTCAAGCATCTTCGTTTCGTGGTGAGCCCCTTCTTCGGACCATGAAAGCTTTGTGCCGAGAGTTACAATGCGGGCAATCAGGTCCGGCCTACGAAGCGCGCAATCAATGGCCACGTAGCCACCCATGGAATATCCAAATATCAATGCCGGACCTTCTGCCACGAAGCTTTCGAGGGCACGCTCAAGCTGCTGGGAAAAAAGTTTGATGGTCCATGGTGATGAGACATCTGTTGCACTGCCGTGACCGAAAAACTCGATCACTCGTGAAGGTACACCAAGTGCCGCTTGGAGCGGCTCAAACTGATGTGCGCTTCCAAGCGCACCATGGAGGATGGTTATCATCTCTTACTCCGCTGTTTGAGCAGGGTGCGGTAAAGCTCTATCCACCGTGGTAAAACAGTGTCAAGGTTGAATTCCTTTGTAGCCCACACCTTACCACGCTCTGAGATGGTGCTTCTACGCAGTGGATCACGAAGCAAGGTTGTGATTCCATCGGCGATAGCGGATGCAGAGCGAGACGCTACCAATAGCCCCCTATTATCGGCTAGCTGATCCGGAGTGCCATCCGTATCAGTTCCGATCACCGGGAGTCCGACCATCATCGCTTCGAGAACCGTGAGCGCATAAACATCCCTTGTAAAGGGGCGCACCGTCAAACGATTGGCCAGATCCCTCGCTCGCTGTACAACAGCATTATAAAGCTCAGCTGCGGCTGGCTCAACGATGGGAGATCCCTGTTCCGTATACGCCGTGATACTCGGCTCTCCGACAACCACTAATCTGATCTTATCTCGATCTGAATCGGTGAGGTGATCAACAGCCTCAATGAATTCGCGTGTCCCCTTTAAGGGATCTATGCGTGCAACATAGCCCACTACGATCTCAGATGCCCCAATTCCCCACTCAGACCTGTATCTCTCGCGAGCCACTCTATCGAACGAGAACTCTCGCGGATCCCTCATGTGCCGAATCAAGTGTACACGATTCCGAGTAATAGGAAATCGCTTTGGAATGTTGCGGACATGTGTCTCACATGTGTTCACGATGGCATCTATACGCCCATAGATGATGGCGTGGAGCGGATCTCGCTTATCAGATGGAATCATGTGCACTGATTTCACATGTGGCGCGCTCGTAAACATGCATGCTAGCGATGCGGTCCACACATCTATCCGTGTATGCGAGTGGACGATTGTCTGTGAATCCATAGACCGCCGCAAACGCCAGATATTTGTGGGATTGATATGCTTTCCCTTGGTAGCACTGATCACCGAGATCCCAGCCCTGCGAGCTTCCGAAGCTAGTCGGGAATCAGGAACCGCCATTATCTGCACAACAACGCCGCTGGCTTGCAACTGCTCAGCCATGTAGAGCGTGTACTGTTCTAGTCCGCCCCAGGATGTTGACGTGTTAACATGGATCGCGCGCATCACCTAGACACGGGTGTGAGGGATGCTATAGCTGGTGCGAGAAATGATGCATGCGGAACAATGACGTCAGCGTGGGCAAGCTCTTCTTGTGAGCCGTAACCATAGAGTACACCCACGGATGAAATGCCGTTGGCTAAAGCCCCATCGATATCGTGATGTCTGTCACCTACCATAACAACCGTATCGGGCTGGAGTCTCTCTTCGTGAAGTATCATGTGAAGGAGATCTCGCTTCTCAACATTTCTACCGTCTAGTTCGGAGCCATACACGTGGTCGATGTAGGGGGCAAAACGAGAAACGGCAATGATCTCACGTGCATACTCATGAACCTTGGCCGTTGCAATCGCAACACGAACATTTGCCTGCTTCAATGATTCGAGAGTGGCGATGACACCATCATACACATCATATTCAAACATTGGACCATCACGGTAGATGTGACGATATCGAGCTATCGCGGCTTCTACTCTAGGCCTCTCTACGGTGCCGAGGTAGTGTTCAAAGATCTTCCACAAGGACGCACCAATGCACCATGTAAAGTCATGGTCCTCATCCACAACAACACCTACTTCTGCGAGTGCAAGGCGCAATGAATGGACAATACCCGGACGTGAGTCTACAAGAGTTCCGTCGAGATCAAAAAGTACAAGTGCTGGTGTCATTGAGATTCCTAATTCGCCAAAGATGTTCGTAGAAAATGCTCTTAATACTCATCGGGTGTTACCATGATCGTACATGCGTCGGGCATACTGAAGATCGCCAAGCTAGTGTTGCCGTTGCCATCACGATGTACCGTAAGCCTCTCCCCGACTGCCTCTGTTGCTTCGGCCAGCCATTCATCATCCAAATCGGCAGTGAAGTGAAGAAACGGCACTCCCGCATCTTGTTTCCGAAAGGAGATATTCACGATACCATCAGTAAGATCCACCTGAGGCAACGGGTTCTCCCATTGATCGGCAATGAAGTAGCCACAAAGCTGAGCCCACGCAGCAGCATCATGAACATCTGATACCGGGATCACAATTGCATCGAAATAGCCGAGAATGGGGCTACTCTCGCCACTACGTTGAGCCAACGTAGATGGCGTTGCAGGATGGATCCACCATTCCATCATTCCCGGTCCGGGCACGTGCCATCCGGTAGCATTTGAACCACTGATCTCAAACCCCGACGCGAGCAACTTGTCCCCAACGCTTTGTAGTGATGGGGCGAAGTATGCCAGAGCAAGTGGAGATGCTTCTTGGGGTAACAGAGAAATGAGGATCTGACCGTCCGTCAAACGAACGACGGAGTCGCTGCTTCCATTATCAACAAATCCAATCGCTTCCCAAACGCCTCTCGACGCTTCCGGTTGGGCAGAAGCTACGATGATCCGCGATGCATGTCCGAGAAGAGCCATGTGTTCCAGAGAAAAAAAGCCCCACCAACACTCGTTGGCAGGGCTTAAAGATACGGTTAAGTGATCAATCCTTACGGGATCACATCAATGATCACTGTACGGTTATACATACGGCCTTCAGGCAGCTCATTGCCAAAAGGAGGTTCGTTCTCGCCCATTCCCTTGGCTGTGATTGTCACGCCCGAAAGTCCGCGCGATGAAGCAGCATCCTGGAGGATCTTTTTGACTTCATTTGCGCGTGAGTTCGAGAGATCTAGGTTTGTCGCATCCTTACCAAGATTATCCGTGTGACCATAGATTACTACCTTGGCGCCACTAGTAAGATTTGGTGCGATCTCCTTCATGAGATAGTCTTTTGAGCGACCGACGGGATCTTCTTCAGCATAATTGAAGACGAGACGGTACCGCTGTGAGACTCCCTCACTCGCCGTGCGCGTCAATGTAAATGGTTCTGTATCACTGAGTGTTCGGCCGTCCGCTGTTTTAGCAACCACCTCCATGGTGAACTGACCAGAAGGTTGATTCGTCGCGAGCAGACCAGTGGGGTCCATATACATAGAACGGGAAGTGAATGGTCCAAACGAACGCTTCTGGCCGTTACCACTCAAAGTGGCCTGCCATGAAACGATGTTCTCGTTTGTCGTGATCTCCGTATAGATCTGATTTTCCTTCTCAGCCTCGCGCTTCACCGAGATTGGAACTCGTCTTCCAAGAGCGTCCGGATTAAACTTGCGCAGTTGAACACGACGATTTTCTTCTAACGTGAACGGCACATCATCTGCAGGCGTGCGCGGAGTGCCCGAACGAGGGTCGGGGTCACCGGTAGCAATAGCGAGCTGATCAGGGCTAACGCCCCAAACATCAACAAGATATCTTTTCACGTCTTCAGCATACGGTTTTGGATCCTTACCGTCAGGGTCAGATGCATAGAGTTCCATACTAGAACCCGGTGTATTCTTCAGACGATACCCCATGATGTTCAAAATGTGGTAGTAGATTTCTTTCTGGATGAATGGGCGCTCTTGAACATTTGCAAGGTCATCAGCTGTCAGCCCAGTGTTGCGACCAAAGTCAGCCGTTTCACCTGCCATCATTGCCGTGTAACGACTAGGGATCTGCGTTTCATTTTTGTTGATAAACACAAATGGACGTAGAGGAAATTCAGCCTTTTCAACACGCTTTGAGTAGATACCATCCGCTGGAGGTGTTACACGGAAAAACTTTGTAGGAGCCGCAACAGGGGCTGCAGCCATGGAGCTTACAGCGTCGCCGAACGCCAATGAAATGCCGGCACGGATCGTGACTGTCGAGAGAGCATCGTCAAACGAAGCTTGATCCTTGAGATCCACACCACGCTGGCTAACCATGTAAGAGGCTTCAACAAATGGAGTAAGGATCCACTGTTGCTTTGCTTGCGCATCAGACAGGTAGATGTCGTATCCAAAACCTGCAAAGCCAGACCAGGTGATCGTGTGCTTCAGAGAATCCGTTGGGCCTCCAACACTGATACCGTCAATCTTGGAGCCACCTTCAGGGGCGTAGTCAAACGTTTGCGCAAGAGCTAGGCCCATCCCGAGACCACCGGTGAGGTGGAATTGCTTGCCCAAATACAACTTGATGAAGGGCTCGAGAGTAAGGAAGCCATTGTGAAACGTGTACTCATCACTGAAGTACGTGCCATCTGGCTTCTTGTATGACTGATTGTCTTTTGCCACGAGACCGCGATTATCATAGGAAAGACGCGCACCGAGATGGATGCCATCGGACAGTGCTGTTTGATAGTTCAAACCACCATACAGTCCAATACCGGAACCGTCATTAAGCACAAGTGTTGTGAATTGACCGCTCGGGCGATTTGGATCCGGCACCCAATAACCAAAACCAATTCCGGACAGGTTGTAATTGAGGCCGAGGTGGAGACCCCAACGCGATGGAACCTTTGGTGGATCTTGTGCCAGCAGCCCCATTGACGTAGCAATGAGAACCACTGCTAAAAGAAGACTTGAGTTCAAGTCCGTAGTGCAACACGTCGTTTGTTGTGAAAATACAGTTGATTCGGTGACTTGAAGCCAAGTCGTTTCCTTGGTCTGTTGTTCAATCGATCTTCGACCCATCGGATCTCTTGATCTGTAACGCTTTCCA
>JAPLFN010000033.1:38334-41320 GCA_026390655.1 Candidatus Kapaibacterium sp. | reverse complement strand
GACTACCCCGAGGGCAGCTTCCATTTTTTCATTCCAAACTTTTGGAATGTCCCTTACCTCGAGAACTCCTTCAATGAGATCACGTTCGATCTCAAAACGAAGAATGATATGAAGATTATACGTGAGCTCATCACTCTCAACGCGGTTAAGTGATGGCTTGATTTTGTTGATCGCACAATAAAAAGATCTCGCATCCTGATCTTTCAGTTGATCCGGAAAGGCATCCCGAAGTTGAGGGAAGGCCCAGTGCCAGAACTCTTCACTTCGGGCAATGATGTTCTCCCAGAACAACGATTGGGACTCATGAATACCCATGCTCGCCCCTTGTCCCGAAAATGTGCGGGCCAGCTCCGGAGAAATACCCTGTTCGTACATTCCATGTCCAGCCTCGTGAATCAGACCGAAGAGACACGAACGCAGATCATTTGGTCTGATACGAGTTGTAAGCCGCACATCTGTGCTACCGAATGAGGTGCAAAATGGATGCGCGGAGATGTCCACACGACCCGTTTGAAAATTGAACCCAAGCTTCTTGATGATTGATGAAGCAAATGTTACTTGCTGATCACCATTATACATTCGGTACAACACGTCATCGTGAACGCTAGTCTGCTTTGGTTCAAGCTCTGACAATAATGCAATCGTACCCGTTCGCAGACGATCGAAAACGGGAGTGATCGTCGCAACAGTGAGTCCAGGCTCAAACGAATCTAGGAGGTTGTCATAGATGTGCTGCGCTGGCCCGATGATCTCGGCTTCACGGCGCTTTAACTCTACCGTTCTCTCAAGTAGCGGTTGGAAAATGCTGAAATCGGAGGCCTGACGTGATCGCTTCCAAGCGTCTTGCGCCATTGATGCCGTACGAGCCTGATCGTTGACGAGATCGGCGGGTAGCTTTAATGAACGCTCGTGATCACGAATAAATGTTTCTGCAACCAGACGCTGTCTAACACTTAGCGAATCGAGTTCCTGCTTTACGTTCCTTACCAACTCAATGCTCTCAGCACCTACCGTGTGGGAGTGAATGAATGAAGAAAGCGTCGCCATTTGCTCAGCACGTCCAGCAACTGCACCGTCGGGCATATAGGTCTCTTGATCCCATCCCAACACGGAGGTAGCCGCTCCAAGGTCGGAGATGAGGTTCATTTTCTTCGATAGTTGATCAAAGGCACTCATCAGATAATCATCAGTGCATCGCCGTAGGCAAAGAGACGATAATCACTCTTCATTGCCCGCTTATAGGCTTTAAACATTGGGTCTTTTCCGCCAGCGTAAGCCGTTGCAACTAATAGAGATGGCGAGGCCGGCTGATGAAAATTCGTAATGAATCTGTTGGCGATCTTGAACTCATACGGAGGATGAATGTACTTATCTGTCCATCCTTTATTAGGCTTTACAATACCGCTTGTAAGTACACTTGACTCCAGAGCTCTCACAACGCTGCACCCAACTGCATACACGTTCTTCTTAGCCTTAAGTGCCTTATTGATGACGTCTGCCGAGTCCTTCGTGATCTCGAAATATTCACTATACATGCGGTGTTTGGTAAGATCTTCTACTTCAATAGTTTCAAAAACACCCTGTCCAATGTTCAATTGAACCGTTGCGATCTTGATCCCCTTCTTCTCAGCGGCTTTGAGTAGCTTCTCCGAGAAGTGTAGACCAGCGGTAGGAGGAGCAATAGAACCGACCTTGCCCGGATTAGCAAAAACGCATTGATACGAGAGTTTATCTGCATCTGTGGGCTCGCGCTTAACGTACTCTGGGATCGGCATCTGGCCTATCCGTTCAATCACCTCGTGCAGATCGCCTTCATAAGAGAATCGAACCGTACGTCCACGCGATGTCGTGTTGTCAATGATCTCACAATAGAATTTGTTGTTATCGAAGTAGATCTTGTTGCCAATGCGAACCTTTCGAGCAGGCTCTACTAAGACATCCCAGATCCGTTCTTGCGCCTTGAGCTCACGGAGTAGCATGACCTCGATCTTTGCATTCGTCTTCTCTTTCTTACCAAAGAGACGTGCCGGAAAAACTTTGGTGTCATTGACTACGATCACATCCCCCTTGTCCATATACGACAAGATGTCCTTGAAATGGCGGTCTTCGATCTCGCCTGTTTCGCGGTTGAGCACCATCATTTTGGCACTTTCACGTGGGTCGGCCGGGAACTTTGCTACGGCATTTTTGGGGACCGCGAATTTAAACTCTGACAGCTTCATCGTATTCTTTGTAGTTTTTGCGCGAAACTGCTAAGATACGGCGTTTTAAGGCCGAAAGCCACAGTAACTGTACCTAACGAAGCTGGATTAGGTAGTATAGATTCTCGACCTGAATTCCGGCGATCGCCACCACAATCCCCCACCAAAGTCCCCGTGAACGAAGTCGCACCCATGTAATGCGCGGATTCTGCACTATCTCGGCCAATGCAATCACGGCTGCCAGGAGAATCAACGGTATGGCCGGGAGGTGATACCTTGGCTGTGCAAACGCCAACAGGTACGGGATCATGCCGGCGATTGCGATGCTCATAACCAATGCGCCCTTTCCGGCCATTGGCATTTTTGTCAAGAAAGGAGCAGACACGGCCAAAAGGAGAAGGAATAGGTAGCCGGTCCCTTCAAAAAAGATCAAAGGGGCGAACAAAGCGTTCGACAGCCCATATGCATTCTGAATTCCTCTGGACGCCGTGTAATCCATACTCACATAGGACCTAAGTCTATTCGACATTCTGTAGAGGGTTCTCAGTGGATGATCGATCATGTAATCAAGCGCAGCTGCTTTCATTGCATTCCGCTGCTCCAGTGTTGCTGCGTATGGACTCTCGTGCGGAAGAATTGCTTTCATATATGCCCGAGCCTGCGGATCTATCTGATCGAATCGTCGCTGTCCAAAGTGACCGGTTTTGTAATCCGGTGTAAACGGTGTATTGCTGAGAAACACATTCCACTCATTATTCGTTGAGAGTGTCCACCCTTGGCCATGT
>JAPLFN010000033.1:32259-38304 GCA_026390655.1 Candidatus Kapaibacterium sp. | reverse complement strand
GCATTGTGTGCCATAAAGGGATAAACGGCTACGGCCATGACAACACACATCGAAACACCTGCAAGTGCAACTCGCCCAGGTGTTATCCTATGACGTTTCAACAAGTACAATGCTGCCACACCAAAGACCACCACTAACATCATGGACGTTGGTCTCGTTAACGTAGCAGCAGCAAGGCATAACGAACCTCCGATCCATCTCGTCCACGACCAATGACTATTACATCGAATAGCCAAGCCCGTTGCTCCCGTTAACAACATAGCGTTGAGCGGCATAGAGGAGATCTGTGTGGCTGACAGGATTGAATGCGGATAGAACGCCATGAGGATGCTGGCAAAAAATGTTACCCTACTCCATCCATAGGCGACGCCAACAAACCAGACTGCCGAAATCATGAATCCGGAAGTAAAGGCCACCCCAACGAAATGATCCACAACGGTTGATTGACCAAGCAGCCAATAGAACGGAACTGTTGCCAAAGCCGTCCCCGGTGGGAAGTAAAGATAGTCGATGCTTCCGTCGAGGAACTGTTGTGCTTGCAAAGAGTATGAAGTGCCGTCTTCATACTGCGGCATGTCTCCCAGTACTACAAAGGAGATTACTAAACGGAGCACGATTCCAATGATCACAACGGCGATGATTCGGACAAACCACTGCAGTTCTTGAGGTGTTTTTTCACGTTTCATACTGCGAATATCGCACATGCACCTTACGTTTGTAAGCTCTTCACTGTTCACAGAGTAAAATGTCCATCTACGACCTCCATACCTCGTATCAGCCATCAGGAGATCAGCCAAAAGCGATCGAGGAGCTAGTACAGGGCCTACGTGATGGTAGGCGCTGCCAGGTACTGCTTGGAGTTACCGGCTCCGGAAAAACGTTCACGATGTCCAATGTTATCAGGGAAGTTGAACGTCCAACGCTGATTATCTCTCCAAACAAGACACTTGCCGCCCAACTCTATGGAGAGTTCAGGGGGTTCTTCCCGAACAACGCAGTTGAGTTCTTTATATCGTATTACGATTACTATCAGCCGGAGGCCTACGTTCCATCGACCGATGTATTTATTGAGAAGGACTTTTCTGTTAACGACGAGATTGATCGACTGCGACTTCGGGCAACTAGTGCGCTCGTGGAAGGCAGAAGAGATGTCATCGTGGTCGCATCAGTTTCGTGCATTTACGGTATTGGAGCCAAAGCCGACTTCAAAGATCAACTCCTGCTCTTGAAAGAGGGCATGGAAGTTACTCGTCAGAAACTGCTTCATCGGTTAAGCGACATTCATTATAGCAGAAATGATTTCGAATTTTCTCGTGGAACATTTCGTGTGCGTGGCGACGTGATTGACATCATGCCTGCTGACGAAGAAACACGCGCTGTTCGAATAGAACTCTTCGGTGACTTGATAGAGCGAGTGTCGTGGATAGACAAGAGAAGTGGGAAGGTCATAGAGCGCCCTGGAAGCGTACTCCTTTATCCCGCGCGCCTCTTCGTTACATCAAAGTCAAGTATGGCAAAAGCCGCGGCCAATATCAAGGATGAACTTGTCTCTCGACTGAAGCATCTCCGTGAACTTGGTTTTGGACTCGAGGCTCAACGTCTAGAGCAGCGAACATTGTTTGACCTTGAAATGATGAAGGAGGTTGGACATTGCTCGGGAATCGAGAATTACTCCATGCATCTTTCCGGACGTGAGCCAGGCGAGAAGCCGAATTGTCTGATCGACTACTTCCCGGATGACTTCTTACTGGTCATCGATGAAAGTCATGCAACCATCCCTCAGGTTCGGGCAATGTATGCTGGTGATCGTCAACGGAAGTTGACGCTCGTAGAGCACGGGTTCCGTTTGCCCAGTGCGTTGGAGAATCGTCCACTAAAGTTTGATGAATTTGAATCTCACATCAATCAAGTAATCTATGTAAGCGCTACTCCGGGCGATTTTGAACTTACTCAGGCGATCGGAGTGGTTACCGAGCAGGTCATTCGTCCTACGGGGCTCCTGGATCCAAAGATCGAGATACGCCCTGTGAAGAATCAGATCGATGATCTTATCGGTGAAATACGAAAACGAGTAGAAGCAAAGGCTCGAGTTCTTGTAACCACTCTTACAAAGAGGATGGCTGAAGACCTCACAGAATACCTTCACAATGTCGGTATCCGCGTGTCGTACATTCACAGCGATGTGGAATCGCTCGAGCGTGTGGAGATCATTCGGAATCTTCGGCTAGGCCACAGCGATGTCCTCGTGGGAGTTAACCTTTTGAGAGAGGGCCTTGATATGCCCGAAGTTTCCCTCGTTGCTATTCTCGATGCAGACCGCGAAGGGTTCCTAAGGAGCGAACGTTCACTGATGCAGACTGCCGGGCGAACGGCTCGTAACGTGGACGGTTTAGTGATCTTCTATGCAGATAAGGTCACAAAGTCCATGAAGGCCGTTATGGATGAGACGAACAGGCGGCGTCTGCTTCAAGAACAGTATAATACTGAGAATGGAATTGAGCCAAGGACCATTTACAAATCTCTCGAAGAGATCCTTGAATCTACCTCCGTTGCAGACATGCAGACCTCTCGGACTTTACGATCTGCTGAAAAGGAAAGCTCACGACAGAAACGAGCAGCAGAGCCAATTGCAAAATATTTGACACCACAGCAGCGCAAGGAGATGATGGATCAAATGTTCGTTGAGATGAAGAACGCTGCGAGAGATCTGGATTTCGAAAGAGCCGCGGAGCTCCGCGATGATATCAATCGACTTCAGTCGATCGACGAGTAGCACGCTCGATCACTTTGCCCATGAAGTTGGCAAGTAACTCGTTAGAGTGTGACCAAGAATAGTGAGATGAGACGAGCTCTCGGCCGTTTTTCCCCAAGCTATCGGCGAGTGCCCTATCGTTCAATAGGTTAACACAGGCTTCAGCAAAGGGCTTGGGATCATTCTCAATGCGGAGATGTTTGCGGTTATCTACACGAAGTCCTTCACATCCAACGGACGTAGTAACTACAGCACATGAAGCTGCTAGTGATTCGAGTATCTTGATGCGAATGCCGCTACCACTCTTCAGTGGGACCACGGAAATAGCCTTGCTTCTGCGAAACGCTAGTGCGTTGTCGATCTCACCATATACAAAGATGGATTTCCCATCATGAAGTGCCTCTATCTCTAGCGGTGTGTCCTTTCCGGCGATATGTACTGTTGCTCCCGGCCTCATGGCCTGAACTATCGGGAACACACTGTGTACAAACCAAAGTACACTGTTGACATTCGGCGCCCAGTTTAAACTTCCAAGAAGGCAGATCGCATTATTATCGACTTCCACGTACGGTAACTGAGGCAGATCAACTCCGGGTGAGACTACTGTTACCTGGTCTTGGGATGTGTCCGTGATAAAAAAGCGAGCGTCCTCATCAGAGATTGCAACAATGCCATTCACGCGTTGGGCAACATCTTTCTCATAGCGCATTGTTTGTCTGGCGAGCAGTGAACCGTAAAGACGTTTATACCACGGTTGCTCAGAATCGCGTGAAAGTCGTTCCTGAATACGATGTTCAATATTGTGGGCTCGAAGGAGGATTGGGGCACAACCTTGGTTCTCGGAATAGTTTGATAGTGCTAATCCATATCCTGCCGTGAACAGTGACTCGCAAAGGATAATATCATAAGGGCCCCTTTCGTGCACGGCCTTTCTCAGTGCAGTCAGCACGTCCAGCTTAGCGAATCTGCGTATCCAATATGGTACAGGCCCGTTGTAGCCGAACCCTCTGGGAAATGAAAAAGGC
This sequence comes from Candidatus Kapaibacterium sp., assembly GCA_026390655.1. Taxonomy (GTDB): domain Bacteria; phylum Bacteroidota; class Ignavibacteria; order Kapaibacteriales; family Kapaibacteriaceae; genus UBA10438. The sequence continues at coordinate 34,527 of JAPLFN010000033.1, read as the reverse complement.
ACGATCGAAGAGATGAGCCCAAGGAAAGTGACTCTGGAATCGACATTTGCTGCATTCACCCATGAGCAAATCTCAGCCATGCCCGCCGGATCAGCGTGATGCTTGTGTGTATTCAGTGCAAAAACATCAACTTGGTTCCCGCTCGTATGAAGCTCGCGAAGAGTCTGATACATAACGATTGAGCCACCATCGCGAGCAGGAATAGGTATCCGTGGCAGAAGTACGAGAATCTTCATGATTCATGAGACGCTTTCATAACGCTAATCATGTCCGCAGCCACTCGATTCCAAGAAAACTTTGCTGCAATGTTCTCAGAGTCACGACGGCAGTGCCAGGCCATCTCATCGTCTTCAACAACACGCACCATAAGTTCTGCCAGTGCAATAGTGTCGTCATCTTCAATGAGATACCCATTCCGACCATTTTCAATCATCTCAGGCATAGCAAATGCATTTCGACCGATCACAGGAGTTCCAGCCGCGAGTGCCTCCGCGAATACAATTCCGAAGGCCTCAAACCTTGAGGGCATTACCATGGCGTCCGCATTTCTCATGTGCTCACGCAAGGTCCCAAAGGATGCGTCACCGATGAAGTGGACGTGCTCCGGAACGGGGCCAGACATCGGCCAGGACTTTGGTCCTGCAACAACGAGGCGCAGTGGGCGACTCGATATCCGCTTAGCATGCTCAAAGGATTGAAGAACGAGATCACCACCCTTGCGGTAGAAATCTCGGCCGGCAAACAACAGAACGCGTTCATCTCGCGATCTTTTGTGCTCAAACGCAATATCTGATGGGGCTTCTACCGGTACATTTATCCCGCAATGAACTACGTGAACACGTGTTGAATGGACGAGCCCGGATCGCACTAGAAAGTCAGCGTTCCACTTACTCATCGTGAATACCCCTGCGCTCGACGCGTACGTTTGAGCCTGCATAGCAGCCCGCCTCTCAAGCGCGTGCACAGGGAAGTGCTCCCAACCCACGGGCATTTGGTGTGTTTGACGGAACGATTCTAAGGCATGACCAAAGCTGTAGTCTTGATAGAGATACAAAGGCTTGTCTGCAGGTCCATTGTCACCAATACTTAGAACAGCATCTATTGCACCGGCTCTAGTAATGGAGCTCTTCAAAGCATGTCGTGCGAATCTGGCATATGTTGGCCGGAGCGACCACGACGTCCAAGGTCGTCCCTTCACGATGCGAGCGGCCAATAGCCTGCCAGCAAAATCGGCAACCTTGGGTATCACGACGGGAACATCATGGATAAGCACATCATCACGCCTTTCGAGTGCTTCCCAGAGACTCCAAGGTGTGTGCGACCATGTTCGTGCACGGTCTCCATCCCGATTCCAAACAATAGCGAAGCCAAGATGAAAGGGGCTCATATGCGTGTAAGATACGTTTTTGGGGGCAAATCATAACTCGTATCTTCGTGCACGAGGAATCTGCCTCGAACGTCGCCGGAACACGCATGGATCACCGTCAGCACTTCTACGATCGATATACAACGGCGCAATCTCGTTTTGCTTCTATAGACGATACGCGCGCACGCGTTGCAGTTGAGCATCTCGGTCTTGAGGCATCTGTAGCCCATCTCCTGCCTACCAATTACGCCGCTCGAATAGTAGATCTTGGTTGTGGATATGGTGCATTCCTGCTTTTAGTGCAGAAAAAGGGGTTTTCGAACCTTAGAGGAGTAGACCTCAGCCCTGAACAGATACAACTTGCTAAAGAACTTGGCCTAAGCTGTGTTGAGGTCGACAGTCTCTTTTTGGCTTTGCAGAGTGAACACAATGTTAGTTTGATTACAATGTTCGATGTAATTGAACATCTTACGAGATCCGAAGCAAGCCGATGGGATTCTGATCTTGCGAACGCCAAATATTGACGCGCGACTCGGGTCGGTTCTGTCCTTTGGCGATCTCACGCATGAAATGCACCTCAATAAGTTTTCAGTGCTGGAATTGTTTGCATCTCTGCCGTTTACGTCGGTCGAAATCCTTCCCGTTCATGTTTCAGGTGGTGGTGTATTGACGCGACTGCTTCGCTCCACGTTTTCTTTTGTCTTTACATTCATTGAGCGATGCGTTTACCTTGTCCAAGGCATTTCTTGGTCATCAACGATTAAAACGCCGAACATGCTTATAGTGGCTCGACGATAGTCCAATTGCCTCGTAGTTTTGCAACCGAACATTCTTGTATGGGAACCATGCCGGGTACATTTCAAACAGCCGACGTCATTCGATATCTACTCCGATATAAATGG
>JAPLFN010000033.1:1499-32246 GCA_026390655.1 Candidatus Kapaibacterium sp. | reverse complement strand
TAAATGGCTCATCATTGGGCTCAGCCTTTTAACGACGATAGGCGTTTACATCTATGTTCGCACGCTACCGGAGTATTTCAAGGCGACTGTCAACTGTGTACCTCCGGCCGTAGATGCAGGAGGACTGGGAGGTGCATTAGGTGGCATCTCATCAACTCTCAAAGACATCGGTCTATCAAAGCTCAATGGCAAGTCGAGTGACAGCTATGAGTTCATAGCAATACTCTTTACGCGGACGATCCGCGATTCCATGATCAACCGTTTTGATCTCGTGAAAGAGTACAAAATGGAGAATGAACCAATGAAGGATGTTCGTTCAATGCTTGAAAGCAACCTTGAGGTGAATTATCATGCAGAGGGCAATTATGAGATTTCGATTTGGAGCATCGATCCCCAAAAGTCCGTCACGATGTGCACCGCTTTTATAGAATATGCCAATGAGATTACCAATCGAATACATCGTGCCGAGGCAGAGAAGTCGGCATTTTACCTTGAGAAACGACTAGTGGTGATGGACTCTGTCCTAGGGGCTCTTACAGATTCACTTGGCAGGTATTCCAAAGTCTATCGCCTCTATTCCCCTCTCGACCAAGCGGCGGCATCTGCGTCTGCTTTATCAGAGTCAAAGACAGAGCTTTTAAAGCAGGAGACCGTTTTAGGAATGCTTGAACAGAATTACGGCGCCAGCGACCCTCAAGTAAAGAATACGAGGGCCCTGGTCGACCAACTGCGAGTTCAATTTGAGAATGCCCAGACCAAGCCTGGCTTTGCTGGGAATTTCGCTCTGACTGATGCCGCTGGAATCGGCGCACAATACATGAGAGTGTTTGCGGAGTTTGAGGCCTACACAAAACTTAAGGCCTTCCTCCTACCATCTCTAGAGCAGGCTCGGCTAGATATGAATAAGTCAGCCCCTTCACTCATCGTCATTGACGCTCCTGTGGCTCCCGAAAAACGTGATAAACCAAAGAGGGTCTTTATTTCCGTCGGCACTGGCCTGGGCGTCTTCATTCTAACGATGTTGATTCTTCTAGCGCTACGAGGTTGGCGATCAATGATGAGTACGCGGTCCGAATTGGCGTGAGTGTTTTTGCCGACTGGCCCTGGTTGATTCCCGCCATAGGATGTGGCGTTGCATTGCTCATGTTAATGGTGAGATTCCCGCGAGTTTGGCTAGGCGTCTTCCTCTTGGCTCTGCCTGTTTTCCTAACCGACACCGGTAAAGGTATCTCAGTGACAGAAGCCGTGGGCGGAAGTGTCTTCACTCTTGCTATCATTCTGTGGATGCTCTGGAGATTGGCATTGGACCCGCGGCCGTTAATCAAGGGCTGGACCGACTTCCTGTTGCTTTTCTTCATCGTAGCCGCGTTTGCTAACGTCATTGTTGCCAAACTCAACAATGTCGACCTAGTAGACTGGGGGGTGGACTGGTCTTACTTTTTGCTAATGCTCTATTATTTCCCTTTTCGAGAAGAATTTGGGAAAGACAATAAATCATTCGGCATCTTTCTCAGTCTGGCTGCAGTATCATCGTCGTTGATGGCGATTCACAGTGCCTATACGTTCAAGCAGAAATTGGCCGAGAACGTTGTCTACGCTTACCAGATCATGTCGGGACGTTCCGCGATGCTCGGACCAATTTTCCTCCTATGCATCTGCGTTGCCGCAGTTATAATTATTCAGGCAGAGTGGAAGACGAAGATTGTCGCGACAATAGTTTTGTTATTGAACCTTGTAGCGCTCGGACTTACGTTCACGAGAACGCTTTGGATACTTGTCTTACCATGCATCATGCTAGCGATGCTCTTTATGCACAAGCGGCAGAACATACGACTTGTACTTGGTGCAATTGGTACGGTGGTTGTAATGTTTGCCGTGGGTTTTGTGATTAATCCAAAGATCGCAGTGATCACTGCCAAGTTCGTCGAGAGTCGCATTGCATCTTCCTCGCAGCTATCAGGTGGTGATCATTCCTTTGAGACGAGGCTTTTAGAAGCGAGCAATGCATGGCGCAAGGTCAAGGAATCTCCTATCGGTGGCAACGGGCTCCGTGCCCGATTTGTCACGTGGGCACCTATTGAGCAATGGCACAATTCAACGGCTTTTGTCCATATCGGCTACGTAGGACTCATCCATAAACTGGGCTTTCCAACGGCGTTCATTCTCTTCGCCGTTTTGATCGGTTTTTCCTACAGGGGGCTGATGGCAGCCATTCGGGCAAGACACCCGTCAGCACCGCCCCTTGTGAGATCCGTTGCCATAGGGGTTTTTGCCTTTATCCCTGCAATGTATGTTAACATCTTTATGGCTGGAATATTCGACCAGCGATACGGGAATGTTATGTTTGCTTTCATCTTTATGTCCGTTGCTATGTCGGAAAATTTACTCCGTCAAGCTCGACTGGAATTCACTACACAACAGCTACCATGAGCCTCTTTCCGGGCGACGGCACCTTTGGTTCTGCGCAGCGTCAGCGCATCTTTCGCATTCTCATTCTAACGATCAGTCTAGTATATGTGGGCCGCCTCGCCTGGCTCCAGATCATCCAAGGCAATGCTTATAAACTGAAGGCTGAAGCACAAGCCATTAAGCAGATCTCAACCGAACCGTTTCGCGGGATGATTTTCGACCGCAATGGGAGAGCCATCGTTCAAAACGCCCCGGGCTTTTCAATAACGATCACTCCCTACGAATTCACTGATGGGGCTTGTCAACAGCTCTCGAAGATCCTCGGGGTGTCCGATACACTCATTTGGCAGGAAGTAGAGAAGTCTGCTCGATACAACAAGTTCGCTGCTGCGAAGTTGTCATATGGTCGCGATGTTGAGTTTGACATCATTGCCGCTATAGAAGAGCAGCGTAACTCTCTACCGGGAGTGGATCTCATCGTAGATCCAAAACGTTTGTATGCCTTTGACGGTAATGGCGTCCACCTCCTTGGGTACACGCGTGAAGTCTCTGAGAATTCATTGAAATCCCTAGGCGACTCCTATTCTCCCGGTGACCTAACTGGCATTATAGGCCTTGAAAAGGCATACGAATCTAACATCCGAGGTCAGAAAGGTTTGCAATTCGTAGCCGTAAATAAGAACGGTCAGCGAGTTGCGAGCTTTAATGAGGGGAAGAACGACATTGCAGGCCTTGAAGGCGACGATCTTTATCTGGGTCTTGACACAGACTTACAGGAGCTCGCAGAAAAGTTGTTGGGCGATTCTCGAGGCTCGATCGTAGCATTGGATCCGAGAAATGGTGAAATCCTATGCATGGCGAGTAAACCGGATTTTGATCCAAGGAAATTCTCAGGAAAGTCTGGGCGTTCGTACTACAATGAAGTGGACGCACTAGCTGGGAATGCGATGCTTAATCGCGCAACCAGAGGCGCATACCATCCGGGTTCAACCTGGAAGCCGATGATGGCGCTAATGGCCCTACAAGAAGGAATAATCACTGAAAAAACTAAGCTCCTATGTGCTGGAGGGTTTCGATTCGGGAACCGATTTGCGACATGTCACGGCGGTGTTCATGGTATGATCGACTATAAAACCGCCATCGCTGTCTCATGTAACAGTTTTTTCTATCAGCTCGGTGTTAAGATTGGCATAGAGCGATTCACGTACTATGGATCTCTCTTCGGATTCGGTCAACGAACGCGAGTTGATATTGGACAGGAGTTGTGGGGCAATCTCCCATCTCGCGCAGCTCTTGACAAAGCATATGGAAAGGGAGGGTGGACTAATTATGTGCTCATGAATTGGGGCATAGGTCAGGGTGAGTTAGACGTCACACCACTTCAATTGTGTGCGTATACCGCCGCCATAGCTATGAACGGCCTGTGGAATCAACCTCATGCTGTTAGAGAGATCTACTACAAGTCGTTGCAACGGCGCAATAAAGTGTCATATGATTCGAGAATGATACCTATTGAGAAAGACCATTTTCGTGTTGTGAAGGAAGCAATGAGGGCCGTTGTTTCAAGTGGAACTGGACGATCGGTTGATATCCCTGGACTTGACGTCTGTGGCAAGACAGGGACGGAGGACGTTAAAAAGGGTGCACCCCCACAGTCGTGGTTTATCTGTTTTGCTCCTATGAATGATCCTAAGATTGCGATGGTTGTAACCGGCGAAGGCGAGGGATTTGGCGCTGTTTTTGCAGCTCCGATCGCTCGCAAACTCCTTGAAAATTTTTTCAATAAGGTTTGGCCTGCAGACGTACCGAGAGATTCTATGTGGATCAAAAAGCCCGGCTTGACACCAATGAATGCCAAGGTGCTTCTCGATTCAATGCCCCAACATCGAGGACCCTTTGCAAACGTTGCCGCAATTAAACATTGACTTTGTTGCGGCCTCTCTTTCTTGTTGTGATATCATGCCTGGTCCTTTCATGTGATGGATCACGACAGAACGGTACAACGATCCGTTTTTGGCACTTTTGGTCTGAGCCGTCCCAGCGCCGTGTTCTCGACTCTCTGGTGCACATCTTTGAACGGGAGAATCCATCGATTCACGTTGAACTCACGGAACTCAGTTGGTCTGATGGAAAGTCGAAACTTCAATTGGCATTCAACGCCGGAACGCAGCCGGATGTGATCCACCTAGGGATGGATTGGCATGCAGAGTTTGCCAGTGGTGGAGTGTTTACTGATTCACTTCCCATTCCGTGGCTTGTGAATACACGGGCACTCGTCGTGAACGATAGCGCGCATCGGTTTACCATTGGACTTTGTGCGACTGATGCACATAACGTCATCAAGAGGGTGTTGCCGCTTGTTTGGTCAAGTGGAGCCCCTTCCTTCTATACATCTCTGCCCATCTCAGCCACCTTTGATAGCGCCCTTGTGGACGCTCTCTTGGCAATTCGTTCAATGGTTACTGCGGGAGCGCTCATCGAGCGTTCACGACAATTGGATGACCGACTTCTCAACAGTGAGCTCCACTCCACGTATACGGGTACGTGGATCATTGACATGGCTCGCAGGAGAGGCATACGTCATCTTCGAGTTGAACAGACACCTTCAATCCGTAATGGCGATGTGCTGTGCATTGCAAAAGCCACACCAAACGCAAGCGCAGCCAAGACCTTTACGCAATGGTTAACATCCTATTCGCAGGCTCGAGAATTNNNNGGTTCTTGGACGTAACCCGAATGTCTATCCCACTTCCCGTCTCTAGCCCGATCCTCATCATTGAACCCATCATCGAGGATATGATCGTGCAATGCTACGACGTGGCATCGCGTGCAGATGTCTCACGCATCGTTCATGAAGCACGCGCGCGCGTGCAATTGCTAGAGCGTTAGGATTCGAGAATTCGCTTTGTTGCTGCCTGCCGGAAAGAGAACATCTGTTCGATCTGCCTTCTGATGAGCAACGAATTTGCTATGCGACCAAGGATCCCAAATGGTGGTTCGTATTCAACAATATCCGTAAGCTCCGTGGATCCACTGACGTCGCGAAGGATCCGAACCTGCTTCCATGAACGAAAAGGCCCGGATACTTGAATATCGGTCATCCTCAAAGGGGGCTCATACTCAGTGATCTTCACATGCCAGCGCATCGTAAAGAAACCGAATTGTCTGACCTTGAGAATCACTTCATAACCGAGTCCAGGCTCTCCGATGGTGGAAAATGTGACCTTGACATTCGGCGGAGTGATCTTCAACAGATTGCGTGTGTCATCGTGAAAATGAAAGACGCGATCGATGCCGGTGTGAATCAGGATGGTTTGTTCAATTCGTTCCATTTGTGTGCCATGCGAAGCATGGATTCTTCAGTTGTGTAGTCGTGAATCGCTTTCACAGAAACCCAAGCCAGATCATGCGATTCGTCGCTGACGATATGATCCGTATGTGATGCGCGAATGACATAACGCACATCATAATGATAGTGTTCCGCGTCTCCTCCTCTTGCAGGAATTGGATGGATATCGAGGTCAAAGATCTCTTCGTCGAAAAGCACAAGCTCGTCGATCCCCGACTCTTCGCGCGCCTCGGTCAAGGCAACGCGCACAACGTTGCTGTCTCCATCCGCATGACCGCCGAGTTGGAGCCACTTATTCAGCTTCCTATGGTGGGTAAGGAGCGTATGGGTGCCTTCGGTATCAACAACCCACGCTGAGCCTGTAACATGACCCTCGATAGTGGTACGCTCAAAGCACCCAGGTACCCTTCGTACAAAATCGCGGAATCGAGCTATAGTAGCCCCTTCCTCAGGATGTTTCCGTTCATAGCGATCAATGGCGGCTAGGAGTGTATTCCTTCCCGCATCGATATCCGTATCTTCATGCATGGCAAGATTCCAGTTTACAATCGAGTACGAAGGTACGCGCTATTCCGGATGGCAAGTACAAAACAATGCACGAACGGTGCAGGGAGAGCTTATTGGGGCTATCGCAGGGGCTCTGGGCGACCGAAACTTTGAGTTTGTTGGGTCGGGCAGAACGGACTCCGGGGTCCACGCCCTCTATCAGGTTGCACACCTCGAGGCCCCTACGATGCTCGCGCCGCATATCCTCAAGCTAAAGGTGAACGACCTGCTTCCCGCAGACGTCAATGTGATCGAGGTGACCAAGGCGCCCCCTAGATTTCACTCAAGGCACCACGCCCTCTCACGAACCTACATGTACCAAATCTGCCGGCGCAGAACCGCTTTTGGTAAACGATATGTATGGTGGGTGAAGGATGAGTTGAACGTTCGCAAAATGCAAGAAGCATGCGCTGCGTTCGAGGGCTTTCATGACTTTCAGTCGTTTACTCGTGACGATCCTGATGAGAAGTCTACCACCGTTGAGCTGCAGGAATGTTCTCTCCATGAGTTCGGTCCACTGGTGATCATTCGGATAAGAGGCTCCCACTTCCTGTGGCGCATGGTTCGGCAAATGGTGGGTATGATCGTTGAAACGGGGCGAGGTACAATAGACCCGTCGAGCATTCGTGAACTACTGCGTAAAGCGTCATCGTTCCCTGCAACAAAGACTGCTCCGCCATCAGGATTGTACCTGCAGTTTGTGCAATACGACGAACGCGAGAAGATCCCCCCCGTTCAACCAACTATTTGGATTCCATGAGACAATACTCGATCCTCGCTATGATGTGTCTGATCGTCGTAGCCTGTGCACCTGCACAGCAGGAGCGACCTTCTTCAGGCACCGTAAAGATCTACAACGCATCCACCAAGGAAACGACTGTTATGGAAAAAGTCACGAAGACCGATGAGGAATGGAAGGCAGAACTTACTGCAGACGAGTTTCGAATAGCTCGGAAAAAGGGCACTGAACGCGCTTTTACTGGCGCCTATTGGGATAATCATGAAAAGGGTCTTTACCTCTGCCGCTGCTGCGGAACAGAGCTCTTCCCTAGTGAGACCAAGTTTGAATCGGGAACGGGTTGGCCGTCATTCTTTGATCCTGTCTCAAAGCAGAACATCGAGCTCGTTTCTGACAATTCTTTGATGTCTGAGCGCACGGAGGTAACGTGCTCGCGATGTGGCGCTCACCTTGGTCACGTGTTTGATGACGGTCCCAAACCAACTGGCCTCCGCTACTGTCTTAACAGTGCTTCCTTGAAATTCGAGAAGAAGCAGTAACGCAATTGAGACTTTATACAAAGAGCTAGCTTTAGTGTCCAGAGACACCTTCGAGCGCATCAAGTTGCGCATTCCGTATCGCCCTCCGATGCTTGTTACGCAAGCCGATTGCCTGACGAGTTGCAACAATGTAGTACATGCATGGTACAACCACGAGTGTGAGGAATGTAGAGAAGCTTAGTCCAAACACGATAGACCATGCAAGGGGTCCCCAGAAGGCAACGCTGTCTGAACCGAGGTGGATGTGAGGATCGCGAAGATTAATGAGTTCCCAGAAATCTATATTCAGACCTACAGCCAACGGGATGAGTCCAAGAATCGTAGCGCCTGCTGTAAGCACCACAGGATTGAAGCGTATTGCGCCCCCTTCTATGATGGCTCGCTTCGTTCGCCAGCCTTGACTTCTTAGTACATCGGTGAAGTCTACAAGCACGATACCGTTTCGAACAACAATACCGGCAAGAGCGATCACGCCGACGCCGGTAATGACCACGGAAAATGTCATTCTAAAGATGATGAAGCCAAGAAGTACGCCAATGAGACTAAAACCAACAGTGACCATGATGAGAAGGGGCTTCGCAAGCGAATTGAACTGCGTAACCATAATCAACAGGATCAACATGGCGGCAATTCCGAATGACAACCCCAAGAAGTTTGCGCTCTCTGCCTGCTCCTCTTGAGCACCGGTTAGCTTGATCTCATATCCCTCAGGAAGTTCAAGATTCTTTACGGCCGTACGAATCTCTGTGTTGATCTCGTTTTCATTGAACCCTTCGAGGACATTGGAGCCCAACGTAACCACTCTCTTAAGATTCTTGCGATTGATCCCCGCAAATGTAGAAGAGTACTCGAGGTGCGCAACTGAAGACATCGGGATCTGTCTGAACTGACCGCTGCTCATATCACGATAAGTGATCGGAAGGTTAAGCAAGGCGTCAGCATTGCCACGCATGTCTTCGCGCGCACGAAGTTGAACCGGATATTCATCTTCACCCGTGCGGTACTTCGTAGCTTCCGAACCGTAAAGAGAATTTCTGAGCGCCATTCCAATCTGCGCTGTGGAAATACCTTCTGCGTTGGCCTTCTCACGATCGACAATCACAGAGAGTTCAGGCTTATTGCGAACAAGGTCACTCTTGAGCTTCTCGATACCAGGGATCTGTAACGAGTCCACAAGGAGTCTACGAACCTTGTCCTGGATGGAGATCAGTACGTCGAGCTCATCACCACTGATCTCGATGTTGATCGGTTTCCCTGTAGGAGGACCGCTTGACTCTTTATCAACCAATATTTCTACACCAGGAATATCCCGAACTGCCTCGCGGAACTTGCCTAGATACTCTTGTGTGCTCTTGCCGTGGCGATATTGGAACTCGACAAACGCAACCGTTACCTTACCCTTGTGCGGCGTAACCGTGCGATCCGGCTTCTGTGGGTCGCCAGCACCAATCCCGATGTTCGAGATGACAGACTTTACCAGTGGATTTTTTACTCCAAGAACTGCGTTGACCCTACCCTCAACCACGCGCACGATTGAATCGGTCTCTGCAGCATCCGTACCGATCGGCATCTGTACGTACACATATGCATAGTTAGGATCAGCACTTGGGAAGAAGACAACCTTTGGACCTGCAACAACCATGAGGTAGATAGTCAGAACAAAGAGTCCAACCATGCCGGTGAGGATGAAATACGGACGCTTCCCTTGTAATGCAAATCGCAGTGTGCCACGATAGAGATCCATGATCCACGGCAAGGTATGCAATTGAAAAGGCTTAATGAGTCTTGGTGTAATGAACTTGCGGTTCGTCCACCAAAAGGCAAATGTAAAGATGGAAAGGAACGCGATCCAGACCTGACCGCCAGCTACGCTAGCAACTGCTACAAGTCCAACAAGGGCTCCAATTGCGAACAACTTCCGCTTTGATACCCTTGCCTGCTTACGATCCATGAAGTCTACGGCAAACACCGGATTCATGATATAGGCAACCACAAGAGAAGCTGTCAACGTGATGATGAGAATTGCCGGCAGATAAACCATGAACTCGCCTACGAGCCCGGGCCAGAAAAGCAACGGCAAGAAAGGTGCGAGGGTCGTCAACGTTCCCGCAACTACGGAGGCAAACACTTCTGCGGCAGCATACTTCGCGGCTGTTTTCAGATCGAGATTGTCCTTCGTATGAAGACGGTGAGTGTTCTCGATGACAACAATTGCATCATCCACAACGATTCCAAGCGCTAAGAGAAACCCAAAGGTTACCACCACATTGAAGGTGAAGTCAAAGCCAGGCATAACTAGGAACGCAATAAACGATGACAGCGGTGTGGCTAGTCCAACAAAAAGCGCATTCTGAACTCCCATGAAGAACATCAACACGATGGTCACAAGAATGAATCCGATAATGATCGTATTGATCAAATCAGCGAGATTGATGCGCGTTGCGGTAGACTGGTCATTCGTGATCGTAATTGTCACGTTCTTCGGCAGCTTCTTAGCTGAATACTCACGTACGATCTCTTGGATCTGGTCTGAAGCATTGATCAGATTCTCACCGGCCTTCTTGAGCACCGCTAATGTGACAACCTCCTTACCGTCAAGGCGTGCGTAGCTCTGCTGTTCCTTGTTGGTTTCCAACACGGTAGCAATGTCACGAACATAGACCGTGTTCCCCCTACTACCCTTGACGATGACATTCTCGATCTGAGCCACGTCTTTGAACTCGCCCGTGACCTGGAGGTTGCGACGGACACCATTGTTCAGGATTTCTCCCCCTGAGATATTGACATTCTCAAACTGAATCGCGCGAGAGACATCATCAAATGAGATGAACGCCGCCTGCATACGATATGGATCAAGGTCAACTCGAACTTCCTTCTCCAGAGAGCCAATGATATCTGCACGACGGATTTCCTTGAGCGATTCGAATTTGTCTTGCAGGTCATCCGCGTATTGCTTCAAAACATCGAGACCCACGTTGCCGGCGATGTTGACGTTCATGATCGGGAACTCCGAGAAGTCCACCTCCTGCACTTGTGGCTCTTTTGTGAGCTGCGTTGGCAGATCAGAACGGGCACGATCAACCGCGTCGTTTACACGCTGTTTACCAATGATCGGATCTACGCCTGTGGTGAACTCCACTACTACAATTGAGGCATCCTGAAGGCTCGTGCTCGTGACCTTCTTAACATCGGCGATAGATTTTATCTGCTTTTCCAATGGACGCGAAATGAGATTCTCGACGTCTATCGGCGACGTACCGGCGTTGATCGTGGTTACCAGAATTGTTGGAACCACGATATCTGGAAACTGCTCCTTTGGCAAGCGCATGTATGACACTACGCCGAGGATAGAAATGATCGCAGTTAGCACATAAATCGTTGTCCGATTCTCTACGGCCCACGCTGTGATAGCGAATTCTTTGTGGTGTTGCATGTGCTTGATTTATTTCACTGTTCGTACAATTTGACCGTCTGCGACATCAGCCGCTCCCCGGACGATCACGTTCTCTCCTACCTGTAATCCTGATGCGATTTGAGCGCCACCGCCACTTGTGAGCCCTGTGGTAACGTCGCGACGGCGAGCCGTGTTTTTTTCATCGACGATGTATACATAGGCTCCGACATTATCATGTAGTACAGCAGAAAGGGGCATTACGATTGTAGATGCGATGGTAACATCGTTGATCAACACCCTACAAGTCGTATTGGGACGGAGATTGGCTGGGGCTGGACGAACGGGGATCTCAATGCGAAAGGTTCTACTAACCGGATTCACCGTCTTCGAAACAACATTGATACGAGTCTTCAACGAATCGGAAATCTCAGGGTAGTAGATCGTTACCGGATCGCCACTCGTAACAGAACCAATGAACGTCTCGGCAAGATCAACAACTATCCGCATATCACTGGTATTGACCACTGTGAGTAGAGGCATGCCAGGAGCAACATTCTCTCCTACCTTGGCCATGACGTTGTCTGCGAAGCCGCTCGTTGGTGCTAGGATGCGCGACATTGCGAGCTGCTCGTTCAACGACTCAAGACGCCGCTCTAGCGACTCCTTTTGATTCTTTGCCGAGAGATATTGTATCTCGCTGCCAGCCTTCTGATCAAAAATGCGTTTTTGCTTTTCATACATCGTAACAGCAAAGTCAAGCTGTGTTTTAACCTCCTCAACACCCTTGCGAATGATCTCGGCATCAAGCTCGACAAGGAGCTGGCCTTTTGCTATCGGTTGACCATTTACCACGTTTACCTTCACAATTCGTCCCGCCATCTGTGGGGTGATCTGCAGTGACGAGCGAGAATCGACTGTGCCTTTGACATCAACAACGTGAGCAAATGATTGGAATGCCGCGGAAATGATCGTCACAGGCTGAGCTTCAGCGGGCGTACCCTTCGTACCGAGCTTTCCTTGCAGTTCCTCGATCTTACTCTCAATGTTCGATTTCTCTTTTCGAAGAGAATCGAGCTGTGCCTGGATGGGTTTGTCACTGTTCTTGCTGCAGGCAATGACACCGAAGCCTAACAATGCTATTATGGGAAGGAAACGCAGATTCATGATTCTTCCTGATACGTGTGGTGGGTTGTTTACTTCAAAGTTGGGGCAGATGCAGTCTCATTGGGATTTCCAAAGAGCATGTCACAGTCAGTAAGGTACTTTGGTGATTCAAGACCGCGAATGAGGAGGCAGGCAATGTTGTGCAGTACATATTTGATGTCATGCTTCACCCAATCTGGAGGAATCATGCCATTACGGAGAATGACCATAGCCCCTTTCAAAGCTACCATCATCTGCACAACAACATCTTCCACAGACTGTGCGATGTGGAACACACCCTTATCGACCCCTTCTTGCACAATCGAGGCCATTAAGGACATCATTCTTTTGTTCACGTCCCTAAAGTGACATACTGGCTCACTATTTCCATCTTCTTGAAAGAGCGTATGAACATTCAATTGAGTCATCATCTTGTAGAAGAACTCGTTCTGTCTAGAGAACTCATAGAATGTCCCTACTGAAGCCAGAAGCTTACGTTCAGGGGGCTCTGCACTTTGTTGAACCACTTCAATCATTTCGATAAGATGCTCAAAGTCATTTGCGATAAGAGCCATTAAGAGTTCGTCTCGGTTGCGGAAGTAGAGGTACAGCGTTCCTTTTGCTAATTCTGCTTCTTGGGCGATCCGATCCATTGACGTTTGCTCTAATCCATGCTTGATAAAGGCAAGACGAGCCGAATCGAGAATATCGATCCGACGTTGTTCCTTCTCTCGCACCTTTCGTTCTTGTACTCCCATGCTAGACTCCTTAGCGGACCATTCGACGATACTTATCGTCGAGTTGACCTGTGGCTCGATCGTAGTCAGCGCGAGTGACGTAGTAATCAAGTAAAGCACTGATCTCGTTCACTTTCGCACGAGCCAAAGCAGTTTCCGCATCGTTTATCTCGAGGAGGTTGCCGGTACCTTCTGTATATCGGATCTTGGAGATATCATAGCCACGTTGAGCCTGCGTAACAGTACTCTTTTGCGCATCGATCCTCAGCTTAGCCGAACGAATCTGGTTGACGATCGAGCGGATCTGCAACTTCACGAGGTTGGTTACTTGCTCGAACCGCTGAATCGCTGTCAAATACTCAACATTCGCCTGCTCAACCTTAGCTGATGTACGAAATCCGTTGAACAGGTTCATCGAAAAGTTGAGTCCGACAAACGTGCTTGTGGCGCTAGACCAATTAGACAGTGTATTACTCTGTCCCTGATTTTGCCACTGGCCAAATGCTGCCAACGTTGGAAAGAAATCAGATCGATAGATGTTGATGAATTCTTTCGAGACGTCTACGGCAAGTGCTAAGGCTTTAAGTTCAAGATTCTCTCGGATCGCCTTCGCGATGGAACTATCCTCCGCGGGTGCGACTTCCGGATCAGGAAATCCCGCAACAGAGATAGCGATGGTGTCTGTGAGATCCATGGCGAGATACGTTTGCAACGCCGCTAACGCGTTGTATTGACCTGCTTCGGCATCTGCAACAAGTGGCTGAACATTCAGCACCGCCACGTCTGCACGAATCTTGTCGAACTCAGCAACAAGACCTTCGTTGAATAGCGCAGTGATGGTTTTCTGTGTCTCTGCGGCATTTGTATACGTTGCTGTTGCGACGCCAACAAAGGCGCGCGCAGCCAGAGCCTGGTAGTATCGCTTCTTGGTTTCAGCGACTACCTCAGCCGTCACTGCGTCAAGTTGTGCCTTTGCTGCATCGGAGTATATTCTAGACGCTCCAATACCGTTAAACACGGCGCTATTGAAAAGAATCTGCTGAAGCTGTGCATTTGCACTATATGCATTTGGTAGACCAAATCGCACGGGCTTTACCGCACCAGATTGATCTGGAAAGAAGAACACCGGAAGCTGAATGTTATAATTATACCCAGCATTAACAGTCAACGATGGCAATGCATTTCCGATCGCTTCCGTTACCTGAGCATCAGCCTTTTGAACGCCGAGCTTGGCAATTGCTACGTTCTTGTTCTGCCTCAAGGCTACTTCGATCGCCTCGTCAAGGCTCAGCGGTCGTGTCGTGGCTGAGGCATTGAACGCCCCTAGTGCCATACAGACCAGCAATACGCTGATTCTAACCTGCATGAAAAACTCCATTTTGGTCGTCAAGAGGAAATGACGGTGTGTTGATATTCTGACCATGGGTCGCAAATATGACTACCAGTCAATTATAATCCAAATAAAAAAAGCGACTAATACCGTAGTGTTACTTCTGTAACGCGTCAATAAGCGCGTGAAGACCATTGTGGTCAGAAACCACGATATCCGCTGAGCCTTTAGGGAAAGGCCCTACCAGTGCTGTCCCGACACCTGCAGACCTCCCAGCCTGCACATCCGTTAGGCTATCGCCGAGGAACCAACATTTGTGTGGCAAGAGATCGTTGTTGCGAATGGCTTCCAAAAGCATTCCCGGGGCCGGTTTCCTTCGTAGGCTGTTGGCTGAGGCCAAATCGGTACACACATAGATCTCATCGAGCCCCCTACCACCTAGGCACTCAGATAGGACTTCTTGCATATGCAGGTGGACTACGTCGAGTTCATCCATAGTCATTAGGCCCTTCCCAACCCCCTGCTGATTGGAGACAAGGATCAAGAGGTAGCCCAAGGAGCGTGCTGCACGAAGTAGGGGAATGACTTCGTCGACCACGATGAATTCATTGGGCGTACGAACGTATCCATCAATGATACGCTGGTTGATCACTCCATCGCGATCCAGAAAGAGGGCTTTATTTGCATTCATCGGTCTAGGGACGTACGATGGCAGTTGTTTGTGTTCCTACGCGAACCACATACAAAGCCGGGGGCCAAGCAACGGTTGAAAGAACGAGCTCGCCACTAACGTGTCCACGCCACATGCATCTGCCTTGTATGTCTGACACGGCAGCCTCGGAATTTTCGGATGTCAACACAAGTTCGGAACCTCGAGAAACAACTCCATTTCCAGACCGGATACAAAGGCTTTCATCAACACTCACTGCTGTCTTGTTTGTAAACCACCCTGTTGCAGACTCGTCATTGATGAAAGATGCATGTACGAGTGCGCCGGCTTTCTTTGCGCCTTGCAATGAAGGCGTGATGCCGTCATCTTGAAAATCCTC
This sequence comes from Candidatus Kapaibacterium sp., assembly GCA_026390655.1. Taxonomy (GTDB): domain Bacteria; phylum Bacteroidota; class Ignavibacteria; order Kapaibacteriales; family Kapaibacteriaceae; genus UBA10438. Next base: position 17,011 of record JAPLFN010000033.1, on the reverse strand, counting down.
ACATGTCCACGAAAGTCCGTCACTATTGGGTGTGTCACCGTCCGCCCAGAGATACGCCGACCAAGTGACAGCCGGGATCACGGCCCCAATGCCCTCGTAGGCGAAGCCAACTTTTCTCGATATCTGGCCCTCGACGAGCATCTTCGCGCCCCACGCGTTGATATAGTCTCGAGGAGACGCAAGTCCAAGACTCTGTCCGGCGCTCAGCATGTAGAGCTTGTTAGCCAGCTCTCTGGCGGCTCGTGGGAATGCGGTGTCGGCGTTATCTGTGTCCTCTATCATTACCCATGCTATTTGAACTTGAGACGAGGTGTACCCTGAATCAGCAAGCTCTGTTGCCACATGGTCCCAATAGTCATTCAGCGGTAGCATCGCTTGTTGCACGCCCAATCCAGTGCGGCATCCATTCACGAAACGCACTGTCCGATTTCGAATCGAGTCCTTGAGCGAAACGTCTGCTAAACAATCGAATATTACTTTTGCATCGGACGATCCCACACCGAGCACGACGATCTTCCCATTCACTTTGTCGACTGTGCCATCCGCTCTCACAGCGTGCACGCCTAGAGCATGCTCTTGAAACGCCAGGTGTTGATCGTAAGGTCGGTCATTAGATGCATCTGGATACAGTCCTCCAACAACTCCATTCCAAGTAGAGCCCGTGACATCTGTCAATGGCTTACGACCAGAAGACACAGCGTCGCAGTTCTTCTGCGCCCAAGACGCAGAGTCCATGCAGCAAAGTAGAGACAAAGTGAGCATCGCGCGAGACATAACTCCAACCATCATCGAGCCCCCTCGTGTGAAACGGAGTACGAGGTTACGCGTTTTTTACACCTCTTCAGAGAGGTAGAACTGCGGACATTGGTCTTTTGTGATACCTTCAAGGAACCGGCTTGGTTGACCTAGGACATCTGATCCACGCCACTCGAGCATCACTGCAGGATAGGTCATGAACAAGAGCTCCTTGGCCCGCGTACAGGCTACATAGAGCAGTCTCCGCTCTTCTTCGAGGCTTTCCTCGTTTTCAGCGCTTCGCGCAGAGGGCAGGCGACCTTCGTTGACCCAAATGAGAAACACGGTCTTCCATTCGAGGCCCTTTGCTGAGTGAATGGTTGAAAGAGTTACGAATTCCTCCTCACCATCATCTGGGTCAATCTCATCTAGTGCATCGGTTGGAGGGTCGAGCGCAATGTCGGCCAAAAAGGCATCAACCGTCGAATACCGGCCACCAATACCCACCACAGTCTCAACATCTTTCCACCTCTTGGGATGGTCGTCATAAACCTTCTCAAGGGTAGGTTTATATACATCAGCAAGTATGGTCATCCGCTCCCGCGGGTCTACTATCGTGCGTGCTCGTTGCAGTAATGTTGCGAGGTTTGCGAGACCGGATGCCCCTTTGCCCGTTGTTCCCCACGATCGTTCAGGAGTTGCAAGTGGATCAGCTACCTCCTGCATTTCATCGATCACGACCTGCGCAGTCTTCTGCCCAATTCCCGGCAACTGAAGAAGTACGCGATACCATGAGATTACATCTCGAGGATTCTCTGTGAGGCGTACAAGTGCCAACAGATCCTTGACATGTGCGGCCTCTGCAAACCGCAATCCGCCGAACTTTCTGAACGGGATGTTCGCCTTCCTAAGCTCTATCTCAAGGTCAAACGACAAGAACCCACTACGAAACAAGACAGCGATCTCGCTAAGGGGCGTTCCATTTTCGCGAAGGTCAAGGATCTGTTGCATTACGAACTGCGATTGCTGTCGCTCGTTTGATGTTGATAAACAGCTCCTTCTCAAACATGTTGGGCGCTTCTCGGATGACGCTATTGCAGACATCAAGAACGGGCTGCGTGCTACGATAGTTCTGCTCCAATCGTATCACCTTGCAGTTCTCGAAGGCCTCAGGAACACTATGGATGTTCTTCACGTCAGCACCACGAAAAGAGTAGATGCTCTGTGCATCATCTCCAACCACCATAACATTGCCCCGAGAACCGGAGAGCCCCATGATAATATTGTGTTGGAGTTTGTTCGTGTCTTGATATTCATCAACCATCACAAATTGATACTGGCCACGCAAAACCGGACCGATCTCCTCGTGCTTAGTCATAGCAAGGAGATAGAGTAAAAGATCGTCGTAGTCAAACAACCCATTAGCGCGCTTATAGTCATTGTACGCTCGAATGACCTCGCCGATCTTCTCTGTCTCATCGACGAACTGAGAATAATGCTGCAAGATGACATCGGCAAGGGGCGTACCGGTGTTGACAGATTTACTGTACATGTCGTGAAGCGTGCTTTTTTGCGGAAATCGCTTCTTGAGCTTTGCAACATCGAAACGTCCACGTACAAGGTTCATCACATCCTGAGCATCACTTTGATCGATTACAGTTGTCGGTCTATGTTCGTCACCATGAGGAGAAGGAACATCCGCAGAGGGCAGACCGAAGCGACGGAGGACTGAGAATGCAAAGGAGTGGAACGTCCCGCCACCAACACGTTCACAACGACCATCCAACAGAGACGAAGCGCGTCGCAACATTTCCGCCGAAGCCTTTCTCGTGAACGTCAGCAGGAGAATCGAGGACGGATCAACACCATCTTCCACAAGCCGTGCTACCCTATACGTAAGCGTCCGCGTCTTCCCGGTGCCCGCACCTGCAAGGACTAGCGCAGGGCCATGCGTATGCATTACTGCAGACAATTGCGCTGCATTCAGTACCTGTTCATAAGGAATGCGATAAACACGTCCTGTAGAGGATACTTCCGCCTTCTTGAGAACGAGTTTTTTCATGTGAATACAATAATACCTGTTCGCAAGGTCACGTTTCATCCTTGCTTTAACACAATAGAGAATGAGCAGAAAGAGAACAGGTAACAGGCGTTCTGTGCGTCTACCTTGGCGAGACTCTGTGCGCAGAGGGGTATTCCTTGTGACGGTCTGCACGTATGACAGGAGGCCTAGCCTAGGAATGTACAGGGGAGTATCAATTGATCTTACAGATGCGGGAGCAATTGCTGATGACTGTATTCGGCAGATTCCTCTACACAATGTCTATGTGCGTGTGATTGCTCGATCAGTTCAACCGGATCACATTCATGTTCTCGTCGAACTTTGTTATCCAATGCATGAGCCAGCTATCATAATGGAGTCGTTCAGTAACCCGGTTCCAGGTTCGATAGCAACCATCGTGCGATCTATGAAATCTGCGGTGACAAATCTGGTTCGACAAAAGGGGCTCATCGTGAACAACCCGTTTTGGCAAAGAGGATATGACCTGCGCGCAATTCGATCAAAGCGTGGTGTTTGCGCCGTAAGAACATACGTAGAACGCAATACAATCATTCATATTAGGAGATTATCCAAGCGCAGGCGCAATTGAGTATTCCGGGAGCTGCACGCGGTATAGGGGCACGGCATACCGTGCCCGTTTGCGCGGTATCGGGCGCGGCACGCGTTGCGGTTTTTTGGGGGCCGCGCGCGTTGCGGTTTTTTGGGGGCCGCACGCGTTGCATAGGGGCACGGCATGCCGTGCCCCTAAATCAAACGTTCGCGAAATCGGAAACCGTATAAACGATGTTCAATACGCTAACAATGCACGCATTTCATTGGCTACCACATCTATCGTTGGAATCACTGCGTCCATCATTCCCTTGTTATATGGTATCGGAATGTCGGGCGGTGCGATGCGGATAACAGGTGCATCAAGATGCTTAAAGCACTCAGCAGTAATGGTTGCTGCGATCTCCGCCCCGAAGCCACAGGTGATGGTGTCTTCGTGCAAGACCATACATCTGTTGGTACGTCTAACCGATGCCAAAACCGTTTCACGATCCCACGGAACAATCGTTCGAAGATCGATGATCTCGATCTCCAGACCAAGTTGCTCAACTGCAGATTTGGCACGATGAACCATCTCGCCCCATGCAACTATTGTTGCCAACGAACCTGGTCGAACTATCGACGCAACGCCAAATGGCACGAGGTAGTCATCACCCGGGTAGACACCACGTCCGGGTGCTGTGTCTTGGATAGCGCGGTGTTCCAAGAAAAACGTCGGATCGTTTCCACGTAGCGCAGTTCGAAGCAAGCCCACAGCATCTTGTGCATTGGAAGGCATCGCAACCCGCCAGCCCACTGTGTGTGCAAAGATGGACTCGCCACTTACGCTGTCCCCCGGATCGCCCGTGCGCTTCGAAAAACCTACCGGGATGCGTACTACCATTGGAGCGGCGAAGTCGCCATTTGTGCGCCAACGGATCGTCCCGGTATCGTTGATCTGCTCCGTTGCAGGATCAAGATACTTTCTGAATTGAATTTCCGGCACCGGAACAAGGCCCGCCATTGCCATACCAACAGCTCTACCTATGATTCCCTCTTCACTCAATGAAGTGTCAAAGACACGATCTGGACCGTGTTTCACTTGCAAGTCGACTGTTGCACCGTGCACGCCCCCTTTAACACCCACATCTTCACCAAAAACCACGATGCGCTCATTGACGCGCAGTTCATTATCGAGAGTTCTCTTTACTGCCTCGATAAGATTCACACGCGGACCATCTTCAACTTTTGAACCTGAGGAGACAGGGGGCTCAACACCATCGGCCATCATGCCACCGTGCCGAGGCGTTGTGCCGTCGTAGAAGGCCTTGGTATGAGCATCGGTAGGGTTCGGCTGTGATTGCTCACATGCAGCATTACATGCCGAACGAACAGATGCTTCGATCTCACCAACGAAGACGCTCCATGCGTCTTCATCCATATAATTCTTGCGAGCGAAAAATGTCTTGAGCTTTTCAACCGGGTCTCGCGTGAGTTCCTCGTCTCTTTGCTCTTGAGTCTTATATGACTGGTTATCGGCGCCACTATGACCGCAGATGCGTGGAACACGAACACGGATCAGTGCTGGGCTCTGCGATGTTCTCACGTGATCGATCGTTTTCCCGATCAGGCGATCTGCCTCTTCCGGACTCGTTCCATCAACATCAACGATTCGGAGGTTACGGAATGCCCCGAGGTTCTCGGCGATGTTACCTCCAGGAGTTTGAAATGTGCCCGGCACGCTTATTCCAAATTGGTTGTCTTCGATGAAGAAGATCATGGGCAATTTGACCGTGGTCGCAATGTTGAGAGCAGCCCAAAAACCATTTGTGGCCGTTGAACCATCTCCACCTAAAGCTACGGCAATTGCGCCCTTCCAGGACTCGTCCTTCATTACGCGGGTGCGATACGTGATCGCCTGTGCCCAACCAACACATGGTGTGTATTGTGCTCCTACATCCCCGGAGGCCGGTAACACTGTTACGCCTCTCGTGTTTGGAAGATGGTGAACGACACCGATGTCTCGCCCTCCACTACGACTTCCGCTAAGTGCCAAGGGGCCGGCAAATGCCTCTTCGTACGTCATTCCGGCTGCTAATACGAGGGGACGTGAGCGGTAATACACCGTTGCGCAATCGTGCCCATGACGTAGGTGCTGACCAAGGATCGCCTGAGCCAATTCGTGACCCTTAGCCGAAAATTGATAGGTGACCTTGCCAGATGGCACAAGTTCAGTTTCTTCGATCGTATCGATAAAGCGCGAGGCTATCACCGTTCGCGCTACGTCTAGCCATTCGTTCTTGGTCATGCTTCTTTTTAGATTGCGAGGAGAGCCTGCAAAACTACGCTCATCGTGCGGTTTTTAAGGGTATAATTGAGTGTATTTTTGCCAACAACCATTTGAAGGACAACTATGATGCGTAGAATACTCGTTCTCTTGCTCGCCATTGCGACCCCGATCGTTGCTTCAGCCCAGCTAGGCAATCTTCTCGTACCATTTGCTCCTAAGGACTGCATCAACGACGCCAAGACGGCCGTTGGGGGCACCGCGAACAACCCTCGATTGGTTGCCTTGTTCAATGCTGGGTTGTCCGTTCCTCTCGGAACAGACACGGTCAACATCGGCATGTCAACAAAGGATGGCAAGGCACGCCTCTGGTATTACGTCTTTATCGCAAGCGCCAAGGACACCATTGCAGCGGCTCCAATGATGCGTGTTGTTTTTGCGTGTCAGGATCCAACGTCTCTCGCCGGCGGCGCAGCCCCATCTGTGCCTCTCGACGGTCTCAGCACAACGCCTCTTCCTGCTGGCTACAAAGAAGGATCCGCTCTTGCGTCTGCCCTGGCTTCAAATACCGAGTACATGCGTTTCACAAAAGCTCACCCTGATAGCCAGCCCGGTGTTTCCGTTCTCTCAACCTCAACAGAAGACGCATTCAGCTTCCCTGCCGGAACGCCATTCTGGGCGATCTCGTGGACGGATATCAATGGCACCGGAACGGACCCATTTATTTGCCTCGTGCACTCAATCACCGGACAATCTCTATGTGGCGATCAGTTGACGCTCTCGGTCTCAGAGATCAAGGATGTAGCTGTTTACCTAGCACCGAATCCTGTTCGCGACAATGCCATTCTTAACCTGCCAATCTCCTGGATCGGTAAGTCCGTCGTTATTGAAGCCGTGAGCACATCCGGAGCGATCATTGAAATCACGTCGATCAATGCCCTTGCCTCGCCAATCGCAACGATCAATGGCTCAATGCTTTCTTCGGGTGCCTATACACTTCGTGCTCGCACGGCAACGGACTACATCGTGCTGCCGATGTCGGTGATTCGATAGTAAACAGGTACTAGTTACCAGTTACTAGTTACTGGCTTTGAGCTTCGTAACTGGTAACTCGTAACTCGTAACTCGTAACTGGTAACTCGTAACTCGTAACTCTCTCCCCTATGTACCCTCACGTAAAAAACACCGACCCAGAACTCTACCACGCCGTCCAAGGAGAGTTTGAGCGTCAGCGCGATAAGATCGAGCTCATTGCCAGTGAGAACTTCACATCACTCAGTGTGATGGAAGCTCAAGGAAGCATTCTCACCAATAAGTACGCCGAAGGATATCCGGGCAAACGTTATTACGGCGGATGCGAATGGGTAGACGTGGTTGAGAACATCGCCATCGAGCGACTGAAGAAGCTCTTCAATGCTGAGTATGCCAATGTGCAACTGCACTCAGGCTCGGGTGCGAACATGGCAGTGTACTTTACGTATCTCAAGCCAGGAGATACAGTCCTCGGAATGGACCTCTCGCATGGTGGACATCTCACACATGGATCACCGGTGAATTTTTCTGGCATGTTCTACAATTTCATTGGGTATGGCCTTGACAAAGAGACCGGTCTCATCGACTATAATGTAGTCGAGGATCTTGCTAAACAGCATAAGCCGAAAATGATCACGGTAGGCGCAAGTGCGTATTCTCGTGAGATCGACTTTTCAAAGTTTCGCGAGATAGCCGACAAGGTGGGCGCGTTTCTACTTGCAGATATCGCCCACCCTGCCGGACTCATCGCCAAGGGGCGCCTGCAGAGCCCCGTCCCATATTGCGACATCGTTACATCGACAACACACAAGACCTTGCGCGGTCCACGAGGTGGACTGATCGTGATGGGCAGGAACTACGAAAATCCGTTCGGTAAAGTGGCACCGAAGAGCGGTCGCACAAAATTGATGGGCGAGCTTATAGACTCGATGGTAATGCCGGGCATTCAGGGCGGTCCACTCATGCATGTGATCGCTGCAAAGGCCGTTGCCTTTGGCGAATGCCTTACCGATGAATTCGATGAGTACACAAAGCAGGTTATTCGCAATGCATCTGCGATGGCGGACGAGATGATGAAGATGGACTATGCCGTTGTATCTGGCGGCACAGACAATCACCTCATGCTCATTGACCTTCGGAACAAGAACGTCACAGGTAAGCAAGCCGAGAACGCTCTTGATGCATCAGGTATCACGTGCAACAAGAACGCGGTACCGTACGACACACAGCCCCCCCTTGTAACGAGTGGTATTCGTCTTGGCACCGCAGCTATGACGAGTCGTGGCATGAATGAAGACGATATGCGCCATATGGCACGCCTTATTGATCGCGTGGTCTCGAATGTTGGTAAGGAAGACGTCTACATCGCCGTCAAGGACGACGTCAAACACTTCTGTCTTCAGTTCCCTCTTTACCCATCCCTGAACAACTCACCCGATGAGCTTGGCAAGCGTATTGGTGAGACGATCGACGCCGCGCTTGATAGTGTAGAAAATGCTATCGAAAGTGTTGTCGATGAGGTGAAGGGGGCTGTTAAGGGCTAATAGGCGTCTCAACGCGCACTCGTACCGTTCGATTGTAGAACCTTCCCTCGGGTAGATCATTATCGTAGAGCATATTCTTCTGCCCTACTCCTTTTGAATCCACGTTGTGCGCCGAAAGCGAAGCCGATACTGCATCGGCGCGATCTTGCGTCAGTCGGAGATTGAGTTCAGCCGAGCCTGTGCGGTCTGCGTGGCCACGTACGATCACACGCGAACTTGGTTCGATGCGCCCCTTGATCATGTCGATGATCCTTGCGTTTGGTCCTTCCATTGAGGCTTTTCCAAAGGCAAAGAGGATCAAGCCGTATTCATCAATGCGCTTCAGACCTTGTCTGCGCTCAGCCTTCTTGGCAAGAGTGTTGATATCCACGGGTATCACTCGATCATCGACTCTTCTGCGTCCGGCTGCATTCACGACGATATACTCAACCTCGACGGGATCTTCGTTCACCGGAACCGATAACGGTACAGGAACTGATGCAGGGGGCTGCCCTGCTCCGCTACGTGTGAACATCCGTCTTCCACTGACGGTGCACGTGACCGACCATTCCGTTATAGTAGTATCGGACTGGGCTCCAAGTGTGAGGATGAGCTCCGTAGGGGCAGACGTTCGTAAGGTGTCCTCTACGCGTACTAGGTCAAGGATCGATTGATCATTACTCGCAATATCAACCCGACGATTCTCTGAACGACCATCTTCACTACGTTGTCCGCTTGGTTGCTCAGGCAGTCCGCGCGCAACAACGGTGATGCGCTTTGGATCGATTCCCCACTTCATTGTCAGCACGTCGCGCACACTCTCTGCTCTTCTCTGGGCAAGCCCAGACGCCTCGGTCTCAACACTGTCGGGGAGTATACATCCCGTCAACGTAATGCGAGCGTTAGGATGCTGACGCATCCGAAGACCGACAAGATTTAATAGATCGTGATACACGTCAATAGCGCCTCGTCCAAACAGCGCTTGTTCGGTAAATGCCGGAGTATCTGAATTGGATCTACCAAGGTAGCGTTGGTCAATGTGATAGCTACCAAGATCAAAGAACACAAAGGGGAGCACCGCAGTTATCTGTTCGGAGATGGTTTCATCAACACGGATTCTATCAACGGTATCGAGCCTGCCATCTGCATTCCGTGCAAGAACGGCTAACGTTACATCAAGCCCCTTAGGCATAGCGATGATCTCTGAATTCTGCGGAGGAATGATGGCAAGGGGCAGTTCAGCCGGAGTAGCAGGATCTAGAGGTTGCACGTCTTTTGAAGGAGCAGGTTGCCAGAACAGAGTGATACCAGCACGAAATGGGTGCACGCGCCAATCCATACCGGCAAGAGTGGTGAGGCCATAGCCTGCACCGATCTCGGGACTGAGGATGAATGTCTCGTCGCGGTTCAGGGGAAACTCACAGCGTAGTGCGATCGTGATAGCAAGATGAGTTGACGACGATGGCAGGTCTCCACTTGCGGCGTTACGAATACGAGACCGTGTGTCAGTGCCCGATGCATCAACGAACGTTCCGCCATTGGAAGGTTGTGTGATCTGTTCTTGTTGAGAGAACTGTGGAGAGGGCGTAAACGAGAATCTCAAACCGCCGTCAACGAACAATGGGCCTGCCACGTTGAATGAAGCTGTTGGCTCCAACGTTAATGCATTGAGCGTGGCATCAATGGAATGTTCGAACGCGCCATCAACAAGTGTTGCACCCTGTATTACCCGCGTTGCCTCAGTTCGTGTGAGTGATCCGCTCAATGGCGAGTACCCTATGCGTGCACCAAGAAGAAACTTGTCCGACATTGGCCACAGGCCAACCGCAATAATTGAGGGGGCTATTCCAACGCCGCTCTCGTATCCCGGACAACACGACGGAACATTGGGAAGAGCGGTGAAATTTGCCGAATGAAGATTCATGCCAACGCCTGCGTACAACCCGTAGCGGGGTCTCAGGTCCTGTGCATACGCGATAGAAGCCGTCATAAAAACCACAAGGAACACTCTAGCAACACTCATCGCACTACCTGTTGTATTGTTGAGAGCGTTATCGACGGAGTACGAATCACGACGTAATACACGCCATCGGATACGTTCGCTGCTGAACAATGTATTTCATGAGACCCGGCATGAAGCGATGCATCATGTTGATAAACAACTCTTCCATCGGGAGTAACGATCAAGACAGAGTGGATACCATCTTCGATGGTGATCAGCGAAACGTCGAACCCACCATCAGCATACCGTGCACGCAGCGTAGCCGTGCCATTGCCATTCACATACCGCGCCCCACCACTTCGACAGATATCTGAGAGCAACAAGCTACCGTCCATTCGCTTGATGAGCGTTGGATCCGCAGCTCCCCGCACGTTCACGATCCTCAACAACGTTGTAGAGTCATTCCCAAGCGCGGTACCAAGATCCAAGTCGGCAACCACGTCATCGCGGATAGGATCCACTGGGACACGCACGGTTATGGTTCGCACGCCGTTGGTGATGGATCCAACGGGCGTGCTACCTTGCGGCACAGCCATCGTTGCGTTCCAAGCGATGTCTACATCAAGGGTGGTAATGCCATTGAGTGCGCGGGCCCAATAGGGTCCGAGACGAATAGGAACAGGAATGTGTTGCATCGTAGTGGTTCTGACCTTGGGGATGGTCAACACAGCCGTGTCAACCGGCACGGGTGCCTTGATCTCCCATAAAGCGTCAGAAACATCCTGCTCTCTCTTCGGGGCCGTTGTATGGCGTATCACCACCGAGAAGCCCCCTGCAGCTCCTCCGATGTAGGTACCGTCAACATTGAATGTTGTTGACCCAAAACCAAATGCCTGAGACGTGATCGTATCGATAATCGAACCATCAACAGCAAAACGCTCAAGTCGCCCGCCGGACGGACCTGAGTTCCGAACTATCGTGTTGTCGGGATACCACGCAATACCAAAAGGAAGAAGGCCCGGCGCAGATGGTATCGTCCCTATAGTAGCGCCGGTTGCGATCGATCTGATCAACACTGACTGGGTATTCTTTGCTTGGCTAGCGAGATACAACCCATTCGGAGAAATGAACCCATAAAATGAAGGTGCGGGAAGTTGCCTCACTGCTGCACCACTGGTTGCGTCTGCCAGAACGTGACCTTCAACTTCGCTGCTCGCTACTATTTGATCGCCTGCTGGCGTCCAGTCAACACACGTGTTCGACGATGTACTCAATGCTCCAACATTAGCAACTACCGTTCCGTTGCGTTCAAATGTTCTCGTTGCAGTAAAACTCGAAACAGCAATTCGTGTTCCATTTGGTTGAATAGCTATCCAGCGATCTTCAAGATTGACCCGTTTGGGAATACCCGTTGACCACTTGTCGAGAATAGAAAGGTCCGGCATTCGCAGCACAAACACCGAATCATTCTCTGTGAGAGCCGCTACCCACTTCTCATCAGTTGAGAGCAATGCCCGAACTACTCGTGCTCCCTGCCCCGTAGGTCCTTGTATACGACGCCGGGTTATCTGTTCCCCCTGTAACGGCATTAAACACCGTTACGTGTCCGTCCTCGTCGGCAATGACAGCAAGGGACGCGTCGTTGGTGAGATCGATGGAGTTATGCGAATATGTTCCAGGCCTTGTTGTATCACGGAGGTAAACGGTCCCCCGAGGTAGGGTCTTCAACGGTCCAGTGATACGCAACAAACACGTTTGTGATCCCGTGAATGGCACTTTCCACTGGTAGGACGTTGACTGCAGGTTTCGAACTATCTCGATCCATGAGGAACCGGCATCGGTTGAGTATTCAATCATGACGGAATCAGGGTAGGAAGTGCCCGCCCATCTGATGGTGACATTCTTACCGGAATTGAGCACTTCACCGCCATTTGGCGAAAGCACTTTCAGTTGGGCGGAGCACCACGTGGATGATAGAACCATCACTATGGCAAGAGCTACGATTTTCATGATTCCTCTTGGTACGACACAGCTAAGGTACGCATCTGCATCTTCAATTTGTGCTAAGCACGTAAGGCGCGTGGTGAAATCTCAAAATCAATGTCAGTGGCTAGTGATCTGCGTTTAGGATCAAAGCGTAACTGGGCTATAGAAGCGATCATCGCTGCATTGTCGACGCAGTAGTCCATTCGTGGAGCTACAAACACAATTCCACGCTTCTGTGCTTCTTCCTGCATGCGTGATCGAAGTTCAGTGTTGGCACTAACTCCACCAGCGATCACCACTGCACGTATTCCAAGATCGTCAACTGCACGAAGTGTTTTCGATACCAATACATCAACGATCGCGGACTGGGCAGAAGCGCAGAGATCATTGACCGGAAGTGTTAGCCCCTTCTCTCGTAGTTTCTCAACTTCACGACGGACTGCTGTCTTTAGTCCACTGAATGAGAAGTCATAGGATTTTTCATGGTACAGACCTCGTGGAAGATCGAATGCCTTGGGGTCACCAAGCAGAGATAGTCTGTCAACATGAGGTCCTCCAGGATAGCCGAGTCCAAGGAGCTTTGCGATCTTATCAAAAGCTTCGCCTGCGGCATCATCCTTCGTCGATCCCAACACGCTGTACGTATTGACATCCACAACATGAAAAATGCTCGTGTGTCCCCCACTCACAACCAGACAGATACTTGGATAGGTCAGTGTTGGGACTTCTAGGTATCCGGAATACAAGTGCGCTTCGATATGGTGCACAGGGATAAGGGGCTTTGCGTGGCGCAGGGCAAGCCCCTTTGCAAAGTGGGACCCTACCAAGAGTGATCCGGCCAAACCAGGACCGTACGTTACAGCGATCGCATCAACGTCTTCCATTGTGACAGTTGCTGTCGTCAATGCCGCTGAGACAATGTGCGAGATCCCTTTGACGTGCTCACGTGACGCTAGCTCAGGGACGATTCCACCATAATGATCATGAATGTCTTGCGACGAAATGATGTTACTCAAAACCCTACCGTCCTTCACAACGGCCGCAGCTGTGTCGTCGCACGAGGTTTCAATGGCAAGGATCGTCATCGTACGATCTTCCACAACATTCCAAGTGCCGCGCCCACACTGCGTTCGCGATTAATGCGACGGTCGGTGCCGAATTGAAAACGAACCGTGGTGTTCTTGACAGGTCCGGCCACAGAAATCCACACCGTGCCTACCGGTTTTCCCGGCGTCCCACCATCCGGACCGGCAATACCTGTAATACCAACGCCATACGTAGTTACATACTTGGCCTGAACACCCGTTGCCATCTGCAGTGCGACTTCTTCACTTACTGCACCAACTCGCAAAAGATCTGAAGACGATACTCCAAGCTCTTGCTCCTTTGCCATATTGCTGTACGTGATAACTCCGCCGCGGAACCAAGCGCTGCTTCCGGGAACATCCGTGAACGCTGCACCAAGAAGACCACCGGTGCACGACTCGGCCACAGAAACAGTTTCACCTCGCTCAACCAAATGATGACCAACAACACTCGCAAGGGTCTGATCATCGTGACCGAAGATGAAACGACCAGCGCGCTCTCGCAGGATGGATGCAACACGCATGCGCTCGCGATCTCTTTCCTGTTGTGAATCTGCAGTTACACCTATCCGTAAACGAACACCTTGATAATTCGGTAGAAATGCAAGTGAGGATCCGTTGAGAAATGTATCCGGTTCTCCTATCAGATCTGCCAACGTGCTTTCTGCAATTCCGGTCGTAAGCAACGTATGATACTGTGTGACCGCCTTTCCACCCTCCAACATTTGAGAGGTGAGAAGGGGCAAGACGTGGTCACGCATGATTCCCTTCATCTCATCTGGGACGCCGGGCATGGCAACGATCACGATATCATCTCGATCAAAAAGCAACCCGGGTGCGGTCCCAATGGGATTCGTCAAGAGTTGCGCAGTAGACGGAGTCAGTGCCTGACCCGCGTTACGTAATGTGATCTCACGTCCGCGCATCGCCATCCACAGTCGAAGGTGTTCCATCCACTCGGCCGACTCAACAAGGTCATCACCGAAGTATTCCGCCAGCACGTGTTTCGTGATGTCGTCGTGCGTAGGTCCTAAGCCCCCTGTCAACAACAACACATCACAGCTCGCGCGCAGCCGGTCAATCGTCTGCGTTAGTTGCGATGAATCATCCGCCACTACACAATGTTCAACAACGGTACAGCCAATGCGTGTGACTGCATCCGCTATCCAGGCGGCATTGCGGTTGATGATCTGGCCGATGAGGACTTCATCGCCGATGGTGATCAGCGCTACGTTCATAGGGCTCAAAAAAAACGGGGCCGAAGCCCCGTTCAATTACGACAGTTTTTGACGGATCTTCTTTTCGCTCATACCGCGGAGGTAATACAACTTGGCGCGGCGGACAGAACCTTCTTTAAGGACTTGCATAGATTGGATCGTTGGTGAATGGATCGGGAAGATCCGCTCAACGCCAACTCCGTTGGAGATCTTCCGAACACGGAAGGTCTCGTTCATTCCACTACCACGGCGAGCTATCACTACACCTTGGAAATTTTGGATACGTTCTTTTTCGCCTTCCACAACGCGGACGGCGATCTTTACTGTATCGCCCGGACGGAACGACGGGATCTCAATCGAAGCTTCGCCGGCTTTCGCCTTGCGCAGCTCGAATGCTTCCGCCGAAGCGAGCGACTCGATATCTCTGACTTTTGGATGCATGGACTCTTCTCCGAATGAGGTTTGGTTGCGGACTGAATAGGACAGCAAACATACGACAAAGGGGGCATATGATGCAAGTGATTGTTAGCTATGCCAGTTAGCCTACGTTTGTGGGACTTCCTGCCACCTAAAACTGACCTATGCGCACGATTCTTTTGCAGATACTCCTCCTGATCGGGCTTTCAAACTCTTCTTCAGCCCAAGTACAACGTGAGATCCACGAAACATTCGATGCACCTCCACCCTATTGGTCTTGGGCAAATGAGTATTCCGATCAAAACCTGCGGCGTTCATACAGCAAAGGAATGCTCGCGTTCAAGGTGAGTAACGGCAATAACTATTGGACGCTTGCCTACCGACCCATCGAGGCACGGTTCGATTGGTCGGTTTCAGCCGTTTCCATTATGGACGATTCAAAGACTAATGAAGGATTGGGGCTCATTGTGCTCTCCAAAGGTGAGTTCTTCATTTTCAAACTCGCTGGTGGTAATCGATCGATATGGGTTGGAAAGTGGGTAGAGAAGTCAAATACCTGGACGACGATAAGTGCTCCCGGTCCGAATAACTCAGGAGATCGATTCTGTGCATGTATCAAACCGAATGGTACACCTAATACGATGACAGTTCGAGGCTCGCGAGGTCGGCTTCAGGTTGTTGTCAACGACAGCATTGTA